>NZ_JARHUH010000001.1:0-466389 GCF_029222945.1 Paenirhodobacter sp. CAU 1674
AGAAAATAAAACGTCTCGGAGAAGGTCGTGCCGGTCATCGCCGCCTTCGCCTTCAGTTCGGCGACCGAAGCCGCCAATGTCGCAAGGTCCTGTTCCACGTCAAAGGCTCCCTGTTGGTGTGGACGGGGCTGTTTCTCCCCATTTTCTTGCCTCCCAACCCGGTTTCCCGGGGCCGTCTGCCGGGGCTCCCTGCCCCGGATCGCCGCGCGCCCCTTGGGCCGCGGAATTCCTTTGGACCGCCGCGCTCAGGACCGCGGACGTTCCTTTTTCGGGTCGTAATGCGGGAAGGGCGTGACCCGGGCCGCAATGCGTTTGATCTGTCCGTCAAGCCGCCCGACCTCGACCGCCGTACCAAGGCCCGCATGGGCCACGTCGATGCGCGCGAGCGCGATCCACTGGTCGGTGCGCGGGCTGTGCATGGCCGAGCAGACCTCGCCCACCTGCGCGCGCCCGATGCGCAGGCAATCGCCATGGCCGACCGGATCGTGGCCGTCGATTTCCAGCCCGACGAATTTGCGCGCGGGCGTTTCCTTGCGCCGGATCAGCGCTTCGCGTCCGACGAAATCGGCGGTCTTCGATTTCAGGGCCACGGTGAAGCCGATCCCCGCCTCGAACGGGTCGGTCTGGTCCGAGAAATCGTAACCCGCGAAGACCAGCCCCGCCTCGATCCGGCACAGGTCCAGCCCCGCCAGACCCATCGGTTTGATCCCAAGGGGTTTTCCGGCCGCAAACACCGCCTCGAACACGGTGGCCCCGTGTTTCGGGTGGCAAAAGATTTCATAGCCCAGCTCGCCGGTGTAGCCGGTGCGCGAGACGACGACCGGCACGCCCTCGGGGCCGCCGATGCGCCCCACGGTGAAGCGAAACCAGCCCAGATCGGCCAGCGCCGGCTGATGCGGGGCGGTCCAGAGGATCGCGCCCATCAACTCGCGGGATTTCGGCCCCTGCACCGCCAGATTGTGCATCTGATCGGTGGACGAGCGGATCAGCACGTTCAGGCCCAGCCGCGCGGCCTCTTCGCGCATCCACGCGCCACCCTCGTCCGAGCCACCGATCCAGCGGAAATTCTGATCGCCCAGCCGGAACAGCGTGCCATCGTCGATCATGCCGCCATGCGGATAGCACATCGCGGAATAGACGACCTGGCCATGGCCCAGCTTGGACACGTCGCGGGTCAGCACCCAGTTCAGCAGCGCCTCGGCATCGGGGCCGGTGACCTCGAACTTGCGCAGGGCCGACAGATCCATCGCCACCACGCCTTCGCGCGCGGCCCAATAGCTTTCGACCGGGTCGCATTCGGGGAAGGCATTGGGCAGCCAGAACCCCTTGTAATCGACGAAATCGCGGGTCAGCGCGGCGAAGTTTTCGTGGAAGGCAGTTTCGCGCGTCATGATCGGCTCCGCATCGGGGGTGGCGCGCCAGGCCGAGGCGCGCTGGAAACGCTCGGTCGGGGCATAGCTGCGCACATGAATGTCTGTGGGGTTCCAGCCATTGGCGGCCGAGGTGTCATCGGGACAGGCCGAGGACACGCAGACCAGATCGGTCAGCGCGCGCAGCAGCACATAATCGCCCGGCCGCGACCAGGGCTCGTCCGCGATCATCACGCCATGGGCATCAATCGCAGTGTTGAAGAAGAAATTCGCCGCCATCCAGCCCGCACGCGGATCGACCCCATGCGCGGCCAGCGCGGCGTTGAAGTTGTCGCTGCAATTGGCGTGGCCCGGATAGCCGATGTCGTCGTAGTATTTCGACGCGCAGGCCATGGCGAAGGCATCGTGGCGCCCGCAGGTGTCCTGGATCACCTCGACCAGCGGCGTGAAGTCCTGATCGTAGTATTTCGCATGCAGGCCGGGGTTCGGATAGGCGTGCCCCATCAGCGTGCGGGTGGTGGTGACATCCAGCGGGTTCTGGATGCCACGATCCAGCTTGCGCGCGTCGAAACACTGGAAATCGGTGCATTGGCGGCCGTCCACATCCAGGATCTGGATGAATTCGCCAGCCTTGACGACATAGGCTTCGGCGGTGGCCGAGGCGATGCGCAGATCAAGGATCGGGTCGGCCAGCGGATCGGGCAGCGCAAAGCGGCCCGTCGCACGCGGATTGGCGCGGGTCAGTTTCAGGGTCAGCGGCGTGGACGTATCCTGACGTTCAAGATCCATCGCGCCCCCCGGGGCGGCGACGATGGCCACCCCCTCGCCCTGCGCGGTGAAGCTGACCGCCTCGCCCGCGCGCGAGGCCGCGCCGAACAGGCCGATCGCCATCGCGCCGGCCAGCTCGATCCCGCGGCGCTCCAGCGCCCGGCGCAGCCGGTGCAGCGAGGCTTCGCCCCCGCCCAGCAGCGCGCGCAGCCCCTCGGCCGGGACATCCGCACGCCAGCCCAGCAGCCCGCAATCGACCCGCCCGCCCGGGTGCGCCGCCAGCAATTCGCAGCGCTGCCCGCCTTCGTCATTGACAATTTCCAGCCGGTCGCCTGCCGCGATCGGCACGACAAGCGCCCCCCCTGCGGGCACCAAGTGGCGCTCTTCAGCGGGGCCAAGCCCGAAGGCGGCAGGCCTGCGCGCGCGCGAGGGCACGGGCGGGCCGGGGCGAAACAGACTATCGGGCGGCAACAGCATTCCGGGTCTCGATCCTTGGAAAAAATCCGGGGGGGACCAGCCCCCCCGGTCAGGGGAGGGACAGGTCAGGCGCGCAGATAGGCTTCCATCGAGTCGTCGAGCGCATCCTTCCACGGCGTGTGGTGCGGCTCGGCCATGGTTCCGGTAATCACCGATTTGTAGCTGTGATTGCGGAAGGCCATGATGTCGTCAGCCTTGTGGTGCTTCCATTCGAAGAAGGCCTCGCAGGCGCCGTCGACATCGAAGCTGGGATAATCGGTGTCGGCGATCAGTTCCTTGACATAGGCGCCCTGGTATTTGATCGCGTATTTCACGTCATCCGAGGCCTCTTCGCGGGCTTCGCGTTCGGCCACATCGGCCATCAGAACCTGCTTGTCGGCGGGCACCTCGATCCGGCCCAGGATGATGTCGCGCACATACCAGGCCTGGGCGTCGAACATGTTGAAGGTGAACCACTGGTCCTGCATGCCCAGATAGAACATCTTCGGGTTATGCACATAGACCACGCCCTTATACAGATCGGCGGTGGCCAGCCGGTTCTTGGTCTTCAGCCGCAGATCGTCGGGCAGGAACGGGAAGTAATGCTTGTAACCCGTGCACAGGATGATCGCGTCGATCTTCTTGCTGGTGCCATCGGCGAAATAGGCGGTCTTGTCCTCGACCTTCAGCAGCGCGGGCTTCTCTTCCCAGTTGTCGGGCCAGTTGAACCCCATCGGCGCCGAGCGATACGACGTGGTGACCGTCTTCGCGCCGTATTTCCAGCATTGCGACCCGATGTCCTCGGCCGAATAGGACGAGCCCAGCAGCAGCACGTCCTGCCCTTCGAATTCGCGCGCATCGCGGAAGTCGTGGGCATGGACGATGCGGCCGTGAAAATCGGCAAACCCCGGGTATTCGGGCACGTTGGGCGAGGAAAAATGCCCCGAGGCGACGATGACGTGATCGAAGCGTTCCTTGTAGACATGATCCTTGGCCATGTCATGCACGGTGACGGTGAAGTCATCGGCATCGCGGTCATATTCGACGAAACGGATCACCGAGTTGAACCGGATCCAGTCGCGCACACCGGCCTTGTTCACCCGACCCTCGATGTAATCGACCATCACCGCGCGCGGCGGATAAGAGGCGATCTGCTTGCCGAAATGTTCCTCGAAGGAATAGTCGGCGAATTCCAGCCCCTCTTTCGGGCCGTTCGTCCACAGGTAGCGATACATCGAGCAATGCACCGGCTCGCCGTTCTCATCGACACCCGTGCGCCAGGTGTAGTTCCACAGCCCGCCCCAGTCCGACTGCTTTTCAAAGCAGACGACTTCGGGGATCTCGGCCCCTTTCTGGGCCGCGGACTGGAACGCCCGGAGCTGGGCAAGGCCGGAAGGTCCGGCACCGATGATGGCAACGCGTTTGGTCATGGCAGTCTCCCTGTTCTTTCCGGTATGGACCAGATTTCCCAACTGGTTCCTTCGGCATGAACCAACAAGGCGGGCGACACCCCTCTTCGGTCAATAAATTTTCCTGCACGGAATATTTATTTCCTCATTTTTTGGCGTTCCAGGCCCATAAAAAAAGGCTATAGGTCAAAATATGAGCACATCTTCATTCGCGCAGCGCCTTGCCGTAACTGGTTCCCTGCCCCGACTCGGGGTCAAGAATCGCATGCCGGTGCGGATCGGGTTTCTGACGCCGCTGTCCGGCCCCGAGGAATCATGGGGGCGTCCGGGGCTGGATGGGTGCCAGCTGTGGGCCGAGGGGTTGAATGCGCGCGGCGGGTTGATGATCGGCGGGCGCAGGCATCCGATCGAGATCGTCGCACGCGATTCCGCACAAAGCGGCGCCGCCACGCTGGAGGCCGCGCGCGAACTGGTCGACGATCTAGATGCCCGGCTGATCCTGACGCTGGGCGGCGACAGTTTCGCCCCCGCCCTGCCTTGGCTGATGGCGCGCCGGGCCCTGGTGGCCACATTGCTGCCGTCGGATCTGTCGCCCGACACGCCCTATCTGATCGCCCCCTCCGAGGTGCACCCGCTGTTCAACGTGACCGGGGTCGACTGGCTGGCGCGCAACCGCCCCGCGGCGCGGCGTGTGGCGCTGTGCAGCCAGACCGACAGTCTAGGCCTGCCCTCTCTGGCGGTCTATCGCGCCGCATTCGAGGCGGCAGGGCGCGAGATGGTGCGCGAAATCCGCTATGCCCCCGATGACACCGACGCGGCGGGTATCGTGCGCGCGATGCTGGAGGGCGCCCCCGATGTGCTGTGCTGGTGTTCGTCGGCACCGCCGATGATGCGTGCGCTGACCGAAGCCGCCTTCGCGCAGGGCTTCCAAGGTGAAATCCTGGCCTGCACGGCCGATGACTACCCGCAGATGATCGCGCAGACCTCGGCCGAGTTCATGGCGCGCTACACCTTCCAGTTCCCCGATTTCGACGATCCCGCGCTGGCCGATACCGCGTTCTTCTTCCGCCGCCCCGAGGCGTTCTTCGCGGCCTATAACGAACGGTTTCCGGGCGAATGGACCGCGGTCAGCTGGGAATATGCCTCGATCCTCGATCTGTGGCACGCCGCCGTCGAAAGCGCCGACACGACAGAGCCGGTCTCGGTTCTGGCAGCGATGAAGCGCAGCCAGGTGATGCCCCATGCCTTCGGCCCGGCACGCTGGACCGGGGCCGACATCTTCGGCATCGACAATGCGCTGGTGGGCGACTGGCCGGTGGTGCGGATCGTGGAGGGACGCGCCAAGATCGTCGAATTCGGCTCGGTCCTGAACTGGCTTGGGCAGCACGGCGACCGGCTGGCCCGCCACCTGGAATCGCTCGGCCAGATGTGGCACCAGCGGCTGCAACCGGTCCGGCGCGGCCGGATCAGTCGTCCTGCATCAAAAGCTTCTGATCCTCAATCAGCGTCAACTTCATAAACTCGCTCGCCGCCTCGATGTCGCGCGCGGCAATCGCGTTGAACAGCGCATTATAGCCTCGCTGATAGGTGGCGATCCGGTTTGGCGTCAGATGGCGGCGATACATCGCGCCGCGAAACGACTGCCGGCGCGCGTCGATCACCAGATTGTAGCAGGCGATCAGCAGCGGGTTGGCGGTGCCCATCGCGATCTGGCGGTGGAATTCCTCTTCCAGGCGGACAAAGGCGCCCGCGTCACCCGCCACCGCCTCCATCTGCGACAGGATCTCGCCCAGGGCCTCGATCTGCCGGGGCGGCATGTTGATGATCGCCAGACGCACCATTTCCGGCTCGAAGATGCCGCGCACCACCTGCAATTGCAGTGGTCCGGTCTCGGCCGCCACCGGCGAGGCCGCCGTGGCCGCGCCGCTCGGGTCATAGGTCACGAACGACCCCGATCCCGCCCGGCGCCGGATCATGCCGCGATCCTCCAACTGATCGAGCGCCTCGCGCACCGTGTTGCGCGCCACCCCAAGATCCTGCGCCAGCTGGCGCTCCGACGGCAGCCGTTCGTCCACGCCATATTCCAGCGAGACGATCCGCGTGGTGAGTGTGTCGATGACATATTGCACCGTCGCCCCGACGACAGGTTCGCCCGGCGGGGTTGTGAGAGCACGACCAGAGGCAGGAGGCACGGGAAAATCCTTGGTCCAAGACGGAATGCTGGGCCAAGAATACTGTGACGGTCGGGGAATGCCAGATGCAAACCGCGCGCCCTCGGCTGGCAGGGGGGCGCCGCCCCCCTCTTCGGCTGTGCCGAATTCACCCCCGGGGATATTTCGACCAGAAAGAACGCGCAAAGCTGGTTTTCTTTCTGGTCGAAATATCCCGGGGGGAGCTTCCTGAAAGGAAGCCGGGGGGCAGCGCCCCCCGTCCACGGGTCGGGCTCAGCCCATCCGTTCCGAGGCGTAGCTGCCCGGGCTGGCCGGGAAGACCACCGTCTTGTTGCCATTGAGGAACACCCGGCGGTGGATATGGGCATGGATCGCGCGGGCCAGAACCTGGCTTTCGACATCGCGGCCAAGGCTGACGTAATCCTCGGCAGATTGCGCATGGGTCACGCGGATCGTGTCCTGCTCGATGATCGGGCCTTCATCCAGATCGGCGGTGACGTAATGCGAGGTTGCCCCGATCAGCTTCACGCCGCGCTCATAGGCCTGCTTGTAGGGGTTGGCGCCCTTGAAGGACGGCAGGAACGAATGGTGGATGTTGATGATCCGACCCGACATCTTCTTGCACATCTCGTCCGACAGGATCTGCATATAGCGCGCCAGCACGATCAGCTCGGCGCCCGCATCTTCGACGACGCGCATGATGGCGGCTTCGGCCACCGGCTTGTTTTCCTTGGTGACCTTGATGCAGTGGAACGGGATGTCATGGTTCACCACGACTTTCTGGTAATCCATGTGGTTCGAGATCACCGCGACGATCTCGATCGGCAGCGCGCCGATGCGGGTGCGATAGAGCAGGTCGTTCAGGCAGTGGCCGAAGCGCGAGACCATGATCACGACCTTCATCTTCTCGGCCTCGTCATGGAAACTGGCGGTCATCGCGAAGGCCTTGGCGGTGGCGGCGAAGTCCTTTTCCAGCGTGGCCAGATCCTTGCCCTCTTGCGAGGCGAAGCTGACGCGCATGAAGAACTGGCCGGTCAGCGTGTCGTCGAATTGCGAGCTGTCGGTGATGTTGCAGCCCTGATCGGCCAGGTAATTGGCGATCGCGGCGACGATGCCGCGCTTCGTCGGGCAGGCTACGGTGAGGCAGTATTTCGTCATGTCGGTCTCCCGTCGGTGTGACTGTTGGTCCGGCGGTTGCCGGGGAATGCGTCTCTCCCTGAAACGCGGTTTATTTTTCGGTGACTTACGCCGTAAGCCCTTCGGGTTCGGGCAGGCCGTTGGCGCGGCAGCAGGCGGTCAGGGTATTGGCCAGCAGGCAGGCGATGGTCATCGGGCCGACGCCGCCGGGCACCGGGGTGATCGCGCCCGCCACCGCGGCGCAGCTGTCGAAATGGCAATCGCCCACCAGCTTGACCTTGCCGTCACGCAGGGTCCGGTTGATGCCCACGTCGATCACCGTGGCGCCGGGTTTCACGAAATCGCCGGTGATCATCTCGGGGCGGCCCACCGCGGCCACCAGGATATCCGCGCCCCGGCACAGTGCCGCCAGATCCTTCGTCCGGCTGTGCGCGATCGTCACCGTGCAGCTGTCGCCCAGCAACAGCTGCGCCATCGGCTTGCCGACGATGTTCGAACGCCCGACCACCACCGCGTTCAGCCCGCTGAGGCTGCCCAGATGGTCGCGCAGCATCATCAGGCACCCGAGCGGCGTGCAGGGCACCATCGCCTTTTGGCCCGTCCCCAGAAGCCCCACGTTCGAGATATGGAACCCGTCCACATCCTTGGCCGGGTCGATCGCGTTGATCACCAGATCGCTATTCAGATGCCCGGGCAGCGGCAGCTGCACCAGAATGCCATGCACCGCCGGATCGGCATTGAGTTTGCCAATCAGATCAAGCAGTTCGGCCTCTGACGTCTCGGCCGGCAGCTTGTGCTCGAAACTGTTCATGCCGACCTCGACGGTCTGCTTGCCCTTGTTGCGCACATAGACCTCGGAAGCCGGGTCCTCGCCCACCAGAACCACCGCAAGACCCGGCACGATCCCCTGTTCTTCCTTCAGACGCGCAACCCGCTCGGCAACCCGCGCCCGAACCCCCGCCGCAAACGCCTTCCCGTCGATCCGTGTGGCTGTCATTGCGTGCCCTCCTGCAAATGTTGCGCCGCGCGCTCCACCGCGTGCCAAAGCGACCCGGCGAGCGAGCGCATCCCGATCAGCGCCAGCCGGTCTTCGGCGCGGCGGATCACGAACACGGTCATATGTTCCAGCCCGGTGCGGGTGGCGGACCCGGGGCCAAACCCGGCGGCATCCAGATTGACAAGCTTTTCCAGCAGCGCCCGGATCGGCGCGCCGCCCGCGCCCGAGGTGATTTCAATGGCAGCGAAGCCGTCGGTCTGATCGGTCACGCTGCAATCGGGGGCGGCCTGTTTCAGCGCCTGTTCGATCCCCGCCTCGGCGCGGCCCGGCGCTTCGATCATCCATTGCCCGGGGCCGGTCCAGAAGGCGGACAGTCCCTGCCCGGCGGTCCAGCCACCGGGGCCGGGCAGCGGCAGGCCCATCGGCACCGGCTGCACCGCGCCCCGGCGCAGCGACAGCGAGGCCAGCGCCAGATCGGGGGTTTCACTCAGGCTCAGCGTGCCAAGGGTCTGCACGCGTGCGCTCTGGCCGCCAAGGGCCGTCATCGGGGTCAGGTCAGTCACGGAGCCGTCCTCCTTCAGGATCGACAAAATGCGGGGATACGACACGCAGCGCGGTGCTTTGGCCTTCCAGCGGGTTGGCGCCGGTGATCACCTCGCCGATCCGCGCCGCGCCATCGGCCAGGAACCCGAGCCCGATCATCGAACCGACATGCGGCGAATAGCAGGCCGAGGTGATCCAGCCCTGATCGGCCCGGGTGTCTTGCGCAGCACCCTGGGCGAAAAGATGCATCCCGGCGGCCACCCGCGCGCTGGCATCGACCGGCTGCAGGCCCACCAGAACGCGGGTCTCGGCGGTCAGCCCCTCGCGGCGGCTCATCACCGCGCCGATGCTGTCCTTCTTGGTGCTGACCATCCGGCCCATGCCCAGCATCTGCGCCGTGGTCTGGCCGTTCAGCTCGTTGCCCGCGGCATGGCCTTTTTCGATGCGCAGGACGCCCAGGGCCTCGGTCCCGTAGGGGGTGGCGCCCAGATCGGCTCCCAGCTCGATCATCCGGGCCATCAGCGCATTGCCATAGCGTGCAGGCACCGCGATTTCATAGGCCAGTTCCCCCGAGAAGGAGATGCGGAACAGCCGCGCGCGCAGACCCTTGCAGACCGTCAGTTCCGAGCAGGCCATGAAGGGGAAGGCCGCGTTCGACAGATCGAACCCGTCGACCACACGTTCCAGCAGCTTGCGCGCATTCGGCCCCGCGACCGAGATCTGCGCCCAGGCGTCGGTGGTCGAGATCAGCTGCACGTCCAGATCGGGCCACAGGCACTGGCGCGCGAATTCCATATGGCGATAGACCGGACCGGCCTGCGCCGTGGTGGTGGTGACAACGTAGTGATCTTCGGCCAGACGCGCGCAGGTGCCGTCGTCATAGGCGTGCCCGTCTTCGCGCAGCATCAGCCCGTAGCGGACCATGCCGACCTTCAGGCTGCCCATGGCGTTGGCATAGATCCGGTTCAGGAATTCGCCCGCATCGGCGCCCTGCACGTCGACCTTTCCCAGCGTGGTGACATCGCACAGTCCCACACCGGCACGGGTCGCCAGAACCTCGCGGTCGACGGTTTCGCGCCAATGGGTTTCGCCCTTGCGGGGGAAGTATTGCGCACGCATCCATTGCCCGACCTCGACGAAGACGGCACCCTGCGAGGCCGCCCATTCATGCGTGGGCGTCAGGCGGCGCGGGCGGAAGTTCGGCCCGGTATCGCCGCCGCCCAGCACCGACAGCGACACGCCGGTATAGGGCGGACGAAAGATCGTGGTGCCGGTGGCCGGGATCGACTGACCCGACAGCTCGGCCATCACGGCAAGGGCGGTGACATTGGCGGTCTTGCCCTGATCGGTCGCCATGCCCAGCGTTGTCCAGCGTTTCAGATGCTCGACCGGGCGCATGTTTTCCTGATGCGCAAGCTTGATGTCCTTGACCGTCACGTCATTCTGGAAATCGACCCAGGCACGGCCCTTGCCCGGCACATGCCAGAACGCGGCCTGCGTGACGGGCGCATCTTCGGCCCGCGGCAGATCGGGTGCGGGCGCGGTGATCCCAAGACCCGCCAGCGCGTCAAGCGCGGCCTGCGCCCCCGAGTGCAGCGCGCCGTGGGTCGAGCCCTGCCCGTTGGCGGCCCCGGCCACGGCCATCCCCGGCACCGCGCCCGGTTCGGGCAGGAAGGCCAGCAGGTCGTCGTTCCAGACCGGGCGGCCGCGGTGATGGCTGGCCAGATGCACATTCGGGTTCCAGCCCCCCGCAACCCCCAGGGCGCCCGCTTCGATCCACTGGGTCTGGCCTTCGCGCGTCACAGCGATGCGCTTGAGCCCCAGACGGCCCTTGGTATCGCTGACCACGGCGCCCGCAAACAGCGGATAATCGCCCTGCGCGCGGGCATCCGCGCGGGTGTCGATCACGCCTGCGATGCGCACGCCCTTGGCCGCCAGATCCAGCGCCGTGCGGTGGCCATCGTCGCCATTGGTAAAGATCGCCACCGTCTGCGCGGGGCTCACCGCCCAGCGGTTGGCATAGGCGCGCATCGCGCCGGCCAGCATCACGCCCGGACGGTCGTTATTGGCGAAGGGGATGTGCCGCTCGGTCGCGCCGGCGGCCAGAACCGTGCGCTTGGCAGTGATCCGCCACAGCGTCTGGCGCACGCCCTTGCCCGGCGTTGCCAGATGGTCGCCCACCCGTTCAACCGCGCCGTAAATCCCGTGGTCGAAGGCGCCGAAAACCGTGGTGCGGCGCATCACCCGCAGGTTCGGTAGGCTGGCGAATTCGGCCTCGGCCTGCGCGATCCATTCGGTCGCGGGGGCGTCGTCCAGCGTGTGGGATTCGGCCAGCAGCCGCCCGCCCAGACGGAAATCCTCGTCCGCCAGAATGACCCGGGCGCCTGCGCGCGCCGCGGTCAGCGCCGCCGCCAGACCGGCCGCGCCGCCGCCGATCACCAGCAGATCGCAATGCAGGAAGCCTTTGTCATAGCTGTCCGGGTCGGGCAGCATCGACAGGCTGCCCAAGCCCGCCGCGCGGCGGATCATCGGCTCGTACAGCTTTTCCCAGAAGGCGCGCGGCCACATGAAGGTCTTGTAATAGAAGCCCGCCGCGAAGAAGGGCGACATCAGGTCGTTGACCGCCAGCAGATCGAAGCCGAGCGATCCCATCCGGTTCTGGCTGTCGGCGGACAGACCGTCGAAAAGCTCGGCCATCGTGGCGCGGGTGTTGGGTTCGCGCCGCGCGCCGCTGCGCAACTCGACCATCCCGTTGGGTTCTTCCGAACCCCCCGCGACCAGACCGCGCGGGCGGTGATATTTGAACGAACGCCCGATCAGCCGCACGTCATTGGCCAAAAGCGCCGAAGCGAGCGTATCGCCGGGATGGCCGGTCATCGCGCGCCCGTCGAAGGTGAAGTTCAGCGTGGTGCCACGGTCGATCAGACCGCCGGAAAGCCGGGTCATTGCGCACCCCCAATGGTGGCCAGGGCCACATCGCGCGCCAGTTCGGCGCCAAGGATTTCATGCGTCACCGTGTTGCGGGTGACGATCAGCCAGCTGCGGTCGCCCTGTTCGTGAAACCACAGCTCGCGATGCACGCCGGCCGGATTGTCGCGCAGATAGACATACTCGGCGAAGGCCTCGGGTGCGGTGTCGGCCATGCCATCGGGGCGGTCGAGCAGGCTCGCGTCGCCCAGATAGGTGAACTCCTGCGCGTCGCGGGGGCCAAGGAGGGGATGAGGGATCAGCATGATCGTGCCTTGAATGATGCGAGGAAAATCAGTGCAGGTTGGGCTGCGCGCCCATGCCTTTTTCGTCGATGACATAGCCGCGGGCGAACCGGTCCAGCCGGTAGGCGGTGGCGGTTTCATGCGGGCGGTCGGTGGCTAGCAGATGTGCGAAGGCGTAACCGCTGGCGGGCGTTGCCTTGAACCCGCCGTAGCACCAGCCCGCGTTGAGATAGAGCCCGTCAATCGGCGTGCGGTCGATGATCGGGCTGCCGTCCATCGACATGTCCATGATCCCGCCCCAGGCGCGCAACAGCCGCGCGCGCCCGATCGCGGGCATCAGCGCCATGCCGCCCTCGGCCACGTCCTCGATCACCGGCAGGTTGCCGCGCTGCGCATAGGAGTTGTAGCCGTCGATATCCCCGCCAAAGACCAGCCCGCCCTTGTCGGACTGGCTGACATAGAAATGCCCGGCGCCGAAGGTGATGACGCCATCCACGACGGGCTTGAGCCCTTCGGACACGAAGGCCTGCAGGACGTGACTTTCGATCGGCAGGCGCATGCCCGCCATCGCCATGACCCGGCCCGACGACCCCGCCACCGCGACACCAACCTTTTTGGCGCCGATATAGCCGCGCGAGGTCTCGACGCCAAGAACACGATTGTTTTCAATGCGAAAGCCGCTGACTTCGCAGTTCTGGATGATGTCGACGCCCAGCAGATCGGCGCCCCGGGCATAGCCCCAGGCCACGCCGTCATGGCGCGCCGTGCCTGCCCGGCGCTGCAACAGCCCGCCCTTGATCGGGAAGCGGGCATTGTCGAAATTCAGCCAGGGATACATCGCCCGCACGCCGTCGCGGTCCAGCAGTTCGGCATCCGCGCCGGCCAGCAGCATCGCATTGCCGCGGCGGCGATAGGCATCGCGCTGCGCGTCGGTGTGGATCAGGTTCACGATCCCGCGCTGGCTGACCATGGCGTTGAAGTTGAACTCCTGCTCCATGTTCTCCCACAACTTCATCGAGAACTCGTAGAAGGGTTCGTTGCCCGGCAGCAGATAGTTCGAGCGGATGATCGTCGTGTTGCGCCCGATATTGCCAGACCCGAGCCAGCCCTTTTCCAGCACCGCGATGCGCGTGCCCTTGAAGACCTTGGCCAGGTGATAGGCGGTCGCCAGACCGTGCCCGCCGCCGCCCACGATGACATAATCGTAGGCCGGCTGCGGCGCGGGGTTGCGCCACAGGGGTTTCCACCCGTGGTGGCCGGTCAGGGCCTCTTTGACGACGCGAAAGCCGGAAAAGCGCATGATGTCAGATCATCCAGAAAGGGAAGGAAGGACCGGCCCGGACGGCCGGTCCGGTCAGGATCAGATGTCGAGGGTGTTTTCACGTTCCCAACGCGAGAAATGGTTCACGAAGCTGTTCCATTCCTGCATCTTCAGTTTCAGATACCCGGTCGAGAAGTCCTCGCCCATGATCGCCTTCAATTCGCTGTCGGCGTCATAATAGCGGATCGCGTCCAGCAGGTTCAGCGGCAGCTTCGGCGCGCCCTCGATCTTGTGGCCCTCGGCATACATGTCGATGTCGTAGCGCGGCCCCGGATCGGCCTTCGAACGCAGACCCGACAGCCCGGCACCGATGATGACGGCCTGCAGCAGGTAGGGGTTCACCGCCCCGTCGGGCAGGCGCAGTTCGAACCGGCCCGGGCCGGGGACGCGCACCATATGGGTGCGGTTGTTGCCGGTCCAGGTGACGGTGTTGGGCGCCCAGGTCGCGCCCGACATGGTGCGCGGCGCGTTGATCCGTTTGTAGCTGTTCACGGTCGGGTTGGTGATGACCGCCAGCGCCGAGGCGTGTTTCATGATCCCGCCCAGGAAGTGACGCCCGCTGTCGGACAGGCCCAGTTCCTTGCTGTCATCGGCGAAGGCGTTCTTGCCGGTCTTCGTATCCCAGACCGAGATATGCGCATGGCAGCCGTTGCCGGTCAGGCCCATGATCGGCTTGGGCATGAAGGTGGCGCGCAGCCCGTGCTTTTCGGCGACCGATTTGACCATGAACTTGAAGAAGCTGTGTTTGTCGGCGGTGGCCATGGCGCCGTCGTATTTCCAGTTCATCTCGAACTGGCCGTTGGCGTCCTCGTGGTCGTTCTGGTAGGGTTCCCAGCCCAGTTCCAGCATGTAATCGCAGATCTCGGCGATCACATCATAGCGGCGCATCACCGCCTGCTGGTCGTAGCAGGGCTTGACCGCATTGTCGGCAGGGTCCGAAATCGCGGTGCCTTCGGGGGTCAGCAGGAAGAATTCGGGCTCGACCCCGGTTTTCACCTCCAGCCCCATCTCGGCGGCCTCGCCGATCAGCTTCGCCAGCACGTTGCGCGGCGCCTGATCCAGCGGCGCACCGTCCATAACGCAGTTCGACGCGACCCAGGCCACATCCTTCTTCCACGGCAGCTGGATCACCGAGGGCGCATCTGGCACCGCCAGCATGTCGGGATGCGCCGGCGTCAGATCGAGCCAGGTGGCAAAGCCGGCAAAGCCCGCGCCATCGGTCTGCATATCGGCAATCGCCTGCGCCGGTACCAGTTTGGCGCGCTGCGCGCCGAACATGTCGGTGTAGGAGATCATGAAGTATTTCACGCCCTTTTCGCGGGCGAAGGCGGCAAGATCGGTCATTGCATCATTCCCTGTTGTTGGATGCGGGCGGGGTCCCTGCCCCGCCCGTCAGTGTTCAGAAGGTGCCTTGACCCGGGATCCAGCTGGTGCCCGCCAGCGGAACCCCCGCCATGGCCGCAGCCTCGATCGTCAGCGCGCACAGATCCTCGGGTTCGAGGTTGTGGACATGGCTCTTGCCGCAGGCGCGCGCGATGGTCTGGCATTCCAGCGTCAGCACCGCGAGGTAGTTGCGCAACTTGCGCGCCGCCTCGACCGGGTCGAGCCGCTTCATCAGCTCGGGGTCCTGGGTGGTGATGCCGGCCGGGTCCTTGCCCTCGTGCCAGTCGTCATAGGCATCGGCCGTGGTGCCGAGCTTGGTGTATTCGGCGGCCCATTTCGGGTCATTCTCGCCCAGGGCCACCAGCGCCGCAGTGCCGATCGCCACCGCATCGGCGCCAAGCGCCAGCGCCTTGGCCACATCCGCGCCGGTGCGGATACCGCCCGAGACCACCAGCTGCACCTTGCGATGCATGCCCAGATCCTGCAGCGCCTTCACTGCGGGGCGAATGCACGCCAGCGTCGGCTGACCGACATGTTCGATGAACACGTCTTGCGTGGCCGCGGTGCCGCCCTGCATCCCGTCCAGAACCACCACATCGGCCCCGGCTTTCACCGCTAGCGCGGTGTCGTAATAGGGGCGCGCGCCACCGACCTTGATGTAGATCGGCTTTTCCCAATTGGTGATTTCGCGGATCTCCAGGATCTTGATTTCCAGATCGTCCGGCCCGGTCCAGTCGGGGTGACGGCAAGCCGAGCGCTGGTCGATGCCAACGGGCAGGTTGCGCATGCCCGCGACCCGTTCGGTGATCTTCTGACCCAGCAGCATGCCGCCGCCGCCCGGTTTCGCACCTTGGCCCACCACGATTTCAATCGCATCGGCACGACGCAGATCGTCGGGGTTCATGCCGTAACGGCTGGGAAGGTATTGATAAACCAGCTTTTCCGAATGGCCACGCTCTTCGTTGGTCATGCCGCCGTCGCCCGTGGTGGTCGAGGTGCCCGCCATCGTGGCGCCACGGCCCAAGGCCTCTTTCGCCGGGCCCGAGAGCGCGCCAAACGACATGCCAGCGATGGTCACCGGGATTTTCAGCTCGATCGGTTTCTTGGCAAAGCGCGTGCCCAGCGTGACCGAGGTGTCGCATTTCTCGCGATAGCCTTCGAGCGGGTAGCGCGACATCGAGGCGCCGAGGAACAGCAGGTCGTCGAAATGCGGCACCCGCCGTTTCGCCCCGCCGCCGCGGATGTCATAGATGCCGGTTTCGGCGGCACGGCGGATCTCGGCGTTGATCTCGGGGCTGAAGGTCCAGCTGTCGCGCGGCTTGGTGTGCGGAGTATTTTCCATCTCTCAGATCCTCAATAAGCGCCGGCGTGATCGACGTGGAAGTTGTAGAGCGTGCGGGCCGAGCCGTAGCGTTTGAACTCTTCGGGTTTCGCATCGGCGCCTGCGCGTTCGAGCAGATCCTTCAGGATCTCGATATGCTCGGGGCGCATTTCCTTTTCGATGCAGTCCGAGCCCAGCGACTTGACCGATCCGCGCACGAACAGACGCGCCTCATACAGGCTGTCGCCCAGGGCATCGCCCGCATCGCCCAGCACCACCAGGTTGCCCGATTGCGCCATGAAGGCCGACATGTGACCGATGTTGCCATGCACCACGATGTCGATGCCCTTCATCGAGATGCCGCAGCGGCTCGATGCATTACCCTTGATCACCAGCAACCCGCCATGGCCGGTGGCGCCCGCATATTGGCTGGCATCGCCGTCGATGATGACGGTGCCCGACATCATGTTCTCGGCCACGCCCGGGCCTGCCGATCCGGTGACATGCACGGTGGCCTGCTTGTTCATGCCCGCGCAGTAATAGCCGGTCGAACCCTTCACGGTGACCTCGATCGGCGCGTCCAGACCGACGGCGATCGCATGCGCGCCGCGCGGGTTTTCGATGACCCATTGCGTCTGGTTGGTCTGTGCGGCCTGCGCCTGCAGCGCCACGTTGACCTCGCGCAAGGGCGTCGTGCTCATATCAATCGTCTGCATGCTCAGCGCTCCCAGAAATAGACGGTGGCGGGTTCGGGTTCCCAGACACGGGCGGTGTCGATGCCCGGCAGGTTGGCAAAGGCGCGGTATTCGCTGCCGAAGGCGACGTAATCGTCGGTTTCGGCCATCACCGCGGGTTTGCAGGCAATCGGGTCGCGCACGACGCCAAAGCCGTTCTTGGTGCCCACGACGAAGGTGAAGAAGCCGTCCAGATCCTGCAGGGTGCCTTCCAGGGCCTCGCCCAGATTGGCGCCCTCGGCCAGCCGGGACGAGATGTAGCAGGCGGCGACCTCGGTATCGTTCTGGGTCAGCGGCGCGAAGCCCTTCTCGGTCAGCACGCGGCGCATCTGGTTGTGATTGGACAGCGAGCCGTTGTGTACAAGGCACTGGTCGTCGCCGGTCGAGAACGGGTGCGCCCCCAGCGTGGTGACCGCCGATTCCGTGGCCATCCGGGTGTGCCCGATGCCGTGGCTGCCGCCCATCGCGCGGATGCCAAAGCGCGCCGCCACATCCTTGGGCAGGCCGGTTTCCTTGAAAATCTCCATCGCGGCGCCAGCGCCCATCACGCGCAGCCCCTTTTCGGCCAGGAAGGCGCGGGCCGCAGCCTCGGTGCCTTCGGGCAGGGTCAGCACCGCATGGGTGTCGATCACCTTCATCGTGATCTTCTGCCCCAGTGCCGCTTCCAGCGCGGTGTCGAGCCCGGCAAAGGCGGTCTCGGGGGTGTCCGACTGGACGGTCATTTTCAGCCCGCCCGCCTCGTCACCATAGATCGCGATGCCCGCGCTATCGGGGCCGCGATCGGTCATGGTGATCAGCATATCGGTCAGCATTTCGCCCAGTCGCGGGCGCAGATCTTCTTTCTTCAGAAAGAGGCCAACGATGCCACACATAGTCTTCTCCGTTCAGCTTCGGCTGGTGCCGTCACGGATTGACTAGCGGGAAATTAATTTTCCCCTCAAGCTATTTTGCCTCTGCAGAAGAAAATTTTTCCATTGTGTATATTCTGCTGAAATTCCGGGCAGTTTTGACGGGCTTCGTCGGCCTTGCGCTGCCAAAGCAGGCAGATCCCGCCTATTTCGACTGCGGATAGGTGATGATCGACAGGTAATGCGCGGGCAGCTCGACCAGTTCTTCGGGACCATGCGGCGCATCCGAGTCGAACAGCAGGCTGTCGCCCGGCTCCAGCCGATAGATCTGGTCGCCGTGCCGGTAATCGACCACGCCTTTCAGCATATAAAGCATCTCGATCCCCTCGTGCTGGAAAGTCGGGAAACGGTCGCTCTGGGTGCTCAGCACGATCAGATAGGGCTCCACCACGACGCCGGAATTGTTCGAGCCGATATGGCCCAGCAGGTGATACTGATGCCCGGCCCGGGTGCCCGCGCGTTCGATCTCGACCCCCTCGCCCGCCTTGACATGCATCGCGCCGCGCACCTCGTCAAAGCCGGAAAACAGCTGCACCAGCGGCACGCGCAGCGCATGGGCCAGCGTCTGCAGCGTCGCCAGCGAGGGCGAGATCACCCCGTTCTCGATCTTGGACAGCATCCCCACCGAGACCCCGGCCGCCGCCGCCAGATCGGACCCGGTCATGCGCTGGCGCTTGCGCAGCTCGCGCACCTGACGGCCGATCGCCACCTCGAGGTTCTTCTCGCGGGTCTCGCGCAGGGCATGGGGGTTTTGCGTCAGGCGCTGCTCGGGGCCGGTCGTCTCGGTCATCGGTTCAATTTTCTCCTGCACTCTGCCCTGGGATCGGCGCGGTTTCACCAGCCGGAAGGCCGCGCCGCGCGCTTGCGCCCAATCTGCGGCTTTCGCGCGGCGCTGTCCACTGTCCGCCCGCGCCCTGCCTGCGCGCGCCCCTCTGCGGGGCACAAAATCCGCAGGCATTTCTTCTTGGCAAAAATACTCGGCCCCGCGCGCGGAAATCCGCCCGATCCGGGCGCGCAGGGCCCACCCGATCAACAGGAAGTGACAAAGCCGATTTCGTCACCTATAGTTTGTGGCAATCTGGCCAGAATAAGGCCGAACCTACCTGAGCGGAGCAGCAGATGACGCAAATTTCACGACGCACTCTTCTGGCCATGGGCGGCGCGGGGCTTGGCCTTGCGGCCTGCGGCAATGGTATTGGCAGTCAGGGCGCAGCCAAGATCGACGCGCGCGTCGATGCCACACGCAGCTATCTGCTCGGCAAATACCCCGGCACGCAGGATCTGATGAACAAGGCGGTGGGTGTGCTTTACATGCCGCTGGTGACCGAGGCGGGCTTTGGCTTCGGCGGCTCTTTCGGGCGCGGCGCGCTGCGGATCAACAATGTGACGGTCGATTACTATTCGGCGGCCACGGCTTCCTTCGGCTTCCAGATCGGCGCGCAACAATATGCCCACGCGCTGTTCTTCATGACCGAGGCTGCGCTGGCCGGGTTCCGCCGTGCCGACGGCTGGGAACTGGGCGCCGATGCACGCTATGCCCTGCCCGACCGTGGCGGCGCGATCGGGGCCGACACCACCACTTCGACCGCGCCGGTGATCGCGCTGGTCTTCGGCCAGGCGGGCCTGATTGCCGGCGCCTCGCTGGCCGGCACGAAATACACCCGGATCATTCCGTAAAACATGAAAAATGGCGCGCAAACCCTGCGCGCCACCTGAATTCTTGCCCCGCAATCCTTTGGATTCGCGGGGTTTCAGCTGCCGTAGATCACACGGACGTAATTCTTGGTTTCCTGATAGGGCGGCACGCCACCGTGCTTGGCCACCGCCTCGGGGCCTGCGTTATAGGCCGCCAGCGCCAGCCGCCAGTTGCCGAACCGGTCATACATCATCCGCAGATAACGCGCGCCGCCTTCCAGGTTCTGATGCGGGTCGCGCGGGTTGACGCCCAGTTTCGCGGCAGTGCCCGGCATCAACTGCGCCAGGCCCGTCGCCCCGGCATGCGAAACCGCATTCGGGTTCCAGCCGCTTTCCTGCTGCACCAGCCGCAGGAACAGATCCTCGGGCACCCCGTGCTTGGCCGCCATCGCGCGCGCCACCGGCAGGTATTCCCCCTTGTAGCGCCCGACATAGCGCGGCAGCGCCCCGCTGATCTCGTTCAGCCTGTCGGTTTTCGGTTTCAGGCGGGTCGAGTTTTCATATTGGGTCGCGGCCCGGGTATCGAGAATGCGGGTCTGGTTGCGAAACAGGACCGCCCGCGACTTCGAGGAATTCCCCGCCAGCGACAAGCCTTCGGCCATCGCCCCCGCCCCGAAAACCGGCGCCAGCGCAAACGCCAGCCCCAAGGTCACCGCCCCGGCAACTTTCCGCATGGACCCTCACCACAACCGCTTCGTCGGGCGCGTTTATAGCCTTTTATCCGTGCAAGTTAAAGCATTCTGATCCAGCACCCCGAAACCGATACGCAGGGTTCCGCTCAGACTGCCTATAGGACAGCCCGGCAACGCGACCCGATGACGCCCGAAAACCCGGCCAAAGCGGGCCTGCGCCCCCTTGCCCCTTCTGATCGCGCGCGGGTTGTTCTATACCCTCTGGAACCAATTCAGAATCGCCGCCCCCGGGGTGGCACACCCCAAAGGCGGAGGATTTCATGGCAGGGTCTGTCAACAAGGTCATTCTGGTCGGCAATCTGGGCCGCGACCCGGAAGTGCGCAGCTTTGCCAATGGCGGCAAGGTGTGCAACCTGCGCATCGCCACCAGCGAGACCTGGCGCGACAAGGCGACGGGCGAGCGCAAGGAACGCACCGAATGGCATTCGGTCGCGATTTTCTCGGAGCCGTTGGCAAAGATCGCCGAGCAATATCTGCGCAAGGGATCGAAGGTTTATATTGAAGGCCAGTTGGAAACCCGCAAATGGCAGGATCAGTCGGGTCAGGACCGCTATTCGACCGAGGTCGTCCTGCGTCCCTTCACCGGCAACCTGACCCTGCTGGACAGCCGTGATGGCGGCGGCTCGGGCGGTGGCGGCTCTTATGGTGGCGGCGCGCAGGGCGGTGGCTATCAAGGCGGCGGCTATGACGACGGCCCGTCCTATGGTGGCGGGTCGAGCGCACCGGCGGGCGGCGGGCGCGGCAATTTCGACGACGAAATCCCGTTCTGATCCCACGAGAATCGAAAAAGGAGCCCGGCGGGCTCCTTTTTCATATCTGCCGTCCACGGACAGCCCGGCGGCACAGGCAAATCAGCGCGCAATCCATCGGAAACAAATGATTTTCTGACATTTCAGAAAATCATAACAGTATGAGACGCCCCATCACACCCCGCTGTCATAGGGCTCGAAGCGATCGGGCCGGGCCCGCAGCCAGCGCTTGAGATAGCCGAAGCGTTCGTCATCCTCGCGCAGCAGGAACCCCTCAGGCATATAGGGATAGACCTCGTCTCCGACGACCATGTCGCGGTCTTTCTCGCGCATCAGAAAATGGTGCGGCAGGAACCCGCCGGGATGCTCCAACCCCGCAGCGCCCGTCATTTCCCCCAATGCTTTCAGGGTGTTACGGTGAAAATTGGCGACCCGCGCCGCCTTGTCGGGCACCACCAGCGCCCGGGCGCGCGATTTGTCCTGCGTCGCCACGCCAACCGGGCAGCGGTTGGTATGGCAGGACTGCGCCTGAATGCAGCCGATGGCAAACATGAAGCCGCGCGCCGAATTGGCCCAATCCGCGCCAAGCGCCAGCACCTTGGCAATATCGAAGGCCGTCACCAGCTTGCCCGAAGCGCCAATCTTGATCCGGTCGCGCAAACCCGCACCGCGCAGCGTGTTATGTGCGAAGGTCAGCCCCTCGACCAGCGGCATGCCCATATGGTTGGCAAATTCCAGCGGCGCGGCGCCTGTGCCACCCTCTTTCCCGTCGATCACGATGAAATCCGGGGTCACCCCCGTTTCCAGCATCGCCTTGACGATACACATGAATTCGCGCCTATGCCCGATGCACAGCTTGAAACCCACCGGCTTGCCGTCCGATAGTTCCCGCAATTGCCGGATGAAGCCCATCATTTCGAGCGGGGTGGAAAACGCCGAATGCGAGGCAGGGGAAATGCAATCCACGCCCATCGGCACGTCGCGCGCCTCGGCGATTTCGGGGCTGATCTTTGCCGCCGGCAGCATCCCGCCATGGCCGGGCTTGGCGCCCTGACTCAGCTTGATTTCGATCATCTTCACCTGCGGATCGGCGGCAACCACGGCAAATTTCTCGGGGTTGAAACTGCCGTCATGGTTGCGGCAGCCGAAATAGCCCGAGCCGACCTCGTAGATCAGATCGCCCCCACCCGCACGGTGATAGCGCGAAATCCCGCCTTCGCCCGTGTCATGGGCAAAGCCGCCCGCCGCCGCGCCCCGGTTCAGCGCCTCGATCGCATTGGACGACAACGCGCCGAAGGACATCGCCGAAATGTTGTAGATCGAGGCGGAATAGGGTTGCGTGCAGTCGGGTCCGCCGATCTGCACCCGGAAATTGGTGTCGGCAATATGTTTGGGGCGGATCGAATGGGTCAGCCACTGATAGCCGGAATCGTAGACCCGCATCCGCGTGCCGAAGGGGCGCGCATCTTCCACGTTCTTCGCACGCTGATAGACGATGGAACGTTCGTCGCGCGAAAACGGTTCTTCATCCTGATCGCTTTCGATCAGATATTGCCGGATCTCGGGGCGGATGCCTTCGAACAGAAAGCGCATATGCCCCAGCACCGGATAGTTGCGCAGCACCGAATGCCGGGGCTGCACCAGATCGTAGATGCCCAAGCCGAACAGATACCCGAACAACGCCGCAAGCAGCCAGAACAACGGCGAAACCGGCACCGCCGCAACCGAAACCAGAGCAAACACCCCGCACAGCGCCAGTGGCAGATAACGGCTGTAGATCATCGTCATTCCTTCCGGCACTTCCGCCGCCCGTCGCCGCCAGTTCAGCAGCAATCCGTTCAAGTTTCGTGAAGACTAGCAGCCAGATCGGCGGAGTCGATCCGCTTTCCCGGTCAAACGCCCCTCAAAACCCGTTCAAAGTGGTCAGCGGCTGAAAGATCGGGCCCTGCGGCCCGGTGCTGACATGGGCGCGGATGTGGAAGGTTCCGGCCAGAAGATCGGGGGTCAGCACGTCCAGGGGCGCGCCATCGGCCACCAGGCGGCCCCGGTCCAGCACCAGCACGCGGCTGCAATGGCGTGCGGCCAGCCCCAGATCGTGCAGCGACGCCACCACCGCGCCGCCCGCCCGGGCATGGCGTGCGAAAACCTGCATCGTGGCGATCTGTGCCGCCGGGTCGAGCCCCGCAATCGGCTCGTCCGCCAGAATGAGCGGCGCGGATTGCGCCAGCGCCCGGGCAATCAGCACCCGCGCCTGCTCGCCCCCCGACACCTGTGTGGCGATGCGCGTGCGGTAGTTTTCAAGCCCCATCTCGGCCAGCGCGGCGGCGATGGCGGCGGGTCCGGCGGCATCGGGGCGCGGATGCGGCAATCGGCCCAGCCCGACCACGTCGGCAACCGACAGGCCCCAGGCAATCTCGCGCGCCTGGGGCAGCCAGGCGGCGGCGCGCGCCCGCGCCCCGGGCGTCAGCCCCGCCAGGCTGGAGTGGCCGCGCGCCTCGATCAACCCGAGGGCCGCGCGCATCAGAGTTGTCTTGCCCGCCCCATTCGGCCCCAGAAGACCAATGAATTCGCCGGGTTGCACGGCGAAGCTCACATCATCGACAACCGGGCAACTGCCGCGCAGAACGGTGATGCCGGCAAGGCTCAGCAGGCTCATTCTTCCCTCCCCAGACGGCGGATCATCTGCAGGAAGAAGGGGGCGCCGACCAGCGCGGTCAGCACCCCGAGCTTCAGATCACGCTCTGGCGCGATCAGCCGGGTCGCGATGTCGGCGCACAGCAGCATCGCCGCCCCGCCAAGCGCCGACGCCCCCAGCAGCGCCGAAGGCCGCGCGCCTACCCGCGCGCGCAGCAGATGCGGCACGACCAGCCCCACGAAGCCCACGGCGCCCGCCACCGCCGTGGCCGCGCCGACCAGCAGCGCCGAGCCGAAGATCACCCGCAGCCGCAACGCCCGCAGCGACACCCCAAGCGAGGCCGCGGCATCCTCGCCCAGGCTCAGCGCATCCAGCCCGCGGCCGGTGGACAGCAGCACCGCCCCGCCGATCAGCAGAAAGGGCGCGGCCAGCCAGACATGGCTCATCGCGCGATCGGCCAGCGATCCCATCATCCAGAACACGATTTCGGCGGCGGCATAGGGGCTGGGCGCCAGGTTCAGCACCAGTGCGGTCAAGGCGCCCGCCAGTGCGGACACCGCAATCCCCGCAAGGATCAGCGTCAGCGCCCGCCCCGACCGGCCCGCCAGCAGCAGGATCAGCCCGACCGCCGCCCCCGCCCCCGCAAGCGCCGCGAAGGGCAGCGCCAGCGCAAAGGCGGCATAGGCCCCGGTCTGGATCGAGATCACCGCACCAAGCGCCGCGCCCGACGAGGTGCCGATCAGCCCCGGCTCGGCCAGCGGATTGCGCAGGAAGCCCTGCATCGCCGCCCCGGCAAGGCCAAGCGCCGCCCCCACGCCCACCCCCAGAATGGCCCGCGGCAACCGCAATTCCCGCATCACCAGCCCCGCAGCGCCCTCGCCCGAAACCAGCGCGCGCAGCCCCTCGGCCCAGCCGATACCCGCAGGTCCGATCAGCAGGGACAGCAGAAACAGCCCCGCGACCAGCGCCAAAAGCAGCATCAACAACGTGCGATACCTCATTGCGATGCCTTCTCTTTTTCAAGTTCGCGCCCGATGGCGGCCAGATCGGCCACCGCCCCCAGCATCGCCGGCTGGCCGCAACTCCAGCGGGCGTCGCGCAGGTTGCGGGCGCGCGGCAGGGCCGCTAGCGCGGGATGGCGCAGGATCTCGCCCGCGCGGCTGGGGCCGTGGCCATAGCTGTCGCCGCCCGACACCACCAGATCCGGCGCGGCCATCACCAGCCGCTCCAGCGGCAGCGGCCCGCCCCAGTCCTGCCCGGGCCCGCCCACCACATTCTCGAACCCGGCCAGCGCAAGGATCTGCCCTTCCAGCGTGTTGGGCCCGTAACCGTAACCGCCGATCCCGTAGACCGCGCCGCGCAGCCCCGGCGCGGGACGCATGATCGCGGCCAGATCGGCATCGAACCGCGCCAGCATCGCCTCTGCGCGCGCCTCTTGGCCCAGCAGCGCGCCCATCGCCGTGATCCGGGCGCGGATTTCGGGCAGCGAGGTGCCCGGCGGCAATTGCTCGACCCGGATGCCAAGGCGGCGCAACATCGAGATGGTGCCCGGCGCCGACCAGATGTCGGCCAGCACCAGATCGGGCCGCAGAACGGCGATTTCCTCGGCCCGGCCATGGTTGGCGGGATAGGCCGCGGCCTGCGCCGCCAGCACCGACATCTGCGGGTCAGAGGCGAAATGGCTGAGCGAGACGATCTGCCCCGGATCGGCCAGCAACAGCGCCAGCTGATCGGTGCACAGGTTCATCGACACCACCCGGGCGGGCGGCGGCTCGGCCCGTGCGAAAGAGGCCGCAAAAGCGGCCAGAACCAGCAGGGCGCCGCGCAGCGCCCTGCCCCTGCGCTCAGAACGTGCCACGCAACCCGACATAGGCGGTGCGGCCCGCGGTGGCATAGCCCCAGACCTCGGAATACTCGGAGTCGGTCAGGTTCTCGATCCGGCCCACCAGATCGACCTTCGGCGTCAGCGCATATTTGCCCGACAGGTTCACGACCGTGTAATCCTCAAGCTTTTCGGTGGCATAGCTGCCCCAATACTGGGTGTCCCAGGTATCGGCCACATGCCGCATCCCCAGCGTGACCGAGCCCTGCCCCTGCGCGAATGCCCAGGTCGCATCCAGCCCCAGCTGGTGCCGCGGGCGGCGCACTTCGGGCGCGCCATCGGCATCGCTCGACTTGGTGTAGGTGTAGCTGAAGCCAAATCCCAGCCGGTCAGTCGCCTGCCAGTTGCCCGACACTTCGACGCCCCGGCGCTGCGACAGGCCGTCGCTGTTCAGCGCGGTGGTATAGCTCGGGCTGTAGACGATTTCGTTTTCCAGATTTTCGGCAAACAGCGTCACATCGACCGTGCCGCGCCCCCCCGCGAAGGGCAGCTCGACGCCGATGTCGAAGCCCAGCGATTCCTCGGGTTTCAGATCGGGGTTGCCGGTATAGAAACCGGGGGTATAGCCGAATTGCTCATACATCGTCGGGTTGACCACGGCCTTGCCGAGCGAGCCGTGCAGCCGCGCGGTGCCGAGCGGATAGGACGCCGCCAGGTTCCAGGTCGTCGCGTTCTGGAACTGGGCGTTGAAATCCTGCCGCACGCCGGCCTGCACATCCAGCCCGTTGTCGTAGCTGCCCTGATATTCCAGCGCCAGCCCATTGGCGTTGCGGGCATAGCGCGTGCCGCCGGTTTCGCGGCGGAAAACCTCGCTGTCATGCTCGGCCAGCAGGGTCACGCGTTGGCGCGACTGATCGACCGCCGCCCCGTCCAGCGCATAGGCCAGCCGGTAGGCCACCGTTTCGCGCTGCGACAGCGCCATCGAGGTCAGGCTGCCGGTCGCGTCATAGCGTTTGGTATCGAAATCATTGCCGCTCAGCGTCAGGCGCTGCTGCAACTGTCCGCCCAGCGTATCGGCCTGCAGCCAGACCGAGGCCAGCGTCTCGCGCCGCTTGCCGTAATCGCCGCTGTCCACGATATAGCTGTCGGCATCGGTCGCCGCCCAGTTGTCGGCGTCGAAATCGAAATCCTGATCGGAATGGCGCAGCGTGAACCCGGTCGAGAAGGTATCGCTCAGCTGCCAGCGGCCGGTCAGATTGGCCGTGGTGCGGCGCGATCCGTCGCGATCCCCGCCATCGCCCGACTGGTCGAACCCGGCTTCGTCGCGGTGCTGCAGCGAAAAGGCCAACTCGCCCTTTTCACCCCGCGTGCGCACCGCGAAATCGCCCGCATAGCTGCCCGCCGTGCCATATTCGACCCCGGTCTGATAGCTGGTGCCGGCAGTCTGCGCGCGTTTGGTGTAGATCGCGATCACCCCGGTCGCCGCGTTCGAGCCGTAGATCACCGATTGCGGGCCACGCAGCACCTCGATGCGCTCGACATCGGCCAGTTCCAGCCCCGAGAAATAGTATTCGCCATTCTCGCCCATCGTCGCCTCGACCCCGTCGATCAGGACCAGAACGTGATTGCCCTCGCCGCCACGGATGCGCACCTGGGTGTTGTAGGGGTCCGACCCCTCGACCGCGACGCCCGGCAGGGCACGGATCGCCTGCTGCACGGTGGTCAGGCCGCGCGTGGCGATCTGCTCGGCGGTCAGGATCGAATAGGCGCGGCCATAGGCCGATTGCGAAACCGGCAAGAGCCCGCCCGAAACCACGATCTCGTCCAGTGCGAGAACGTCCTGGGCCAGGACCGGGGCGGCCAGCGCGGTGCTGGAAAGAAGCGAAAGCAAAAGCATGCGAGAGCGGATCATCTGTCTTGTATCCTGCGGCGGACCGATACGGCCCCGATGTCGATCTGCCTTTGGAAAGATGCCTTTCCGCCGACGGTGGCTGTCACCTTTCAGCGGGAAGAACCGCCTCCCCACACCCCCCGTGTGGTGGAAATCAGTGATCGCCTCGGCAGGTCTCCTGGCTTGCGGGTCGTGACATCGGGCCGCCTTCCCGGGGTATCCCCAGTGGCCGTGGCCCATGCTCACCGCTTACAGTTGCGGGGGCAGCACCGGCATTGGGCCGAGGCCCGCACCGATTTCCCTTTTCATCCGGCTTTTGGGGCCGGAACCGAAGTGCGGCCCTCTTGGCGCCGCACGGCATATATGTCAAGAATTATTGGGCGTTTCGGGCAGATCCGTGGCCTTGGGCGCAGAATGCGCGCAGGCCCGGTTGAACCGCACCGAGGACAGCAGCGCCAACCCGATGAAGCCTGCCCCCAGAAGGCCGGTGATGACCTCGGGAATGTGCATCAGGGTCTGGGCGAACATGATGCCGCTCAGGATCAGGATCGACCAGAACGCACCATGTTCCAGATAGCGCAGCTCGGCCAGGGTGTTGCGTTCGACCAGCATGATCGTCATCGACCGCACATACATCGCCCCGATGCCCAGACCGATTGCGATCAGGAACAGGTTCTGGGTCAGCGCGAAGGCGCCGATGACCCCGTCGAAGCTGAACGAGGCGTCCAGCACTTCAAGGTAAAGAAACGCGCCCAGGCCCCCCTTGGCGGCCTCGGTCGTCATCGAGGCCCGGTCGAGCACCTGGCCCAGCACCTCGACCGCCAGAAAGGTCAAGAGCCCCGCGACGGCGGCAAACAGGAAGCTGCCCTCGGTGCCCGGCGGCAAAACCCAGGTGAACAACATCACCACGCCCAGCACGAAACCGATCTCCAGCCCGCGGATCGAGGCGCAGGCGCGCAGGCGGCGTTCGAGGGCGGCGATCCAGTCGACCTCCTTGCCCTCGTCGATAAAATAGGTCAGCGCCACCATCATCAGGAAGGCGCCGCCGAAAGCCGCGATCGAGACATGGGCCGAACCGATGATGCGCGCATATTCGGCAGGTTTCGTGGCGGCCAGAACCAGCGCCTCGATCGGGCCGATGCCCGCGGCGATCACCACGATCAGCAGCGGAAACAGGATGCGCATGCCGAAGACCGCGATCACGATGCCCCAGGTCAGGAAGCGTTGCTGCCACTCGGGCGTCATATCCTTGAGCTTGTTGGCATTCACGATGGCATTGTCGAAGGACAGGCTGATTTCCAGCACCGCCAGAACGCCCGCGATCAGAAAGAACGACAGCGCGCCGGTGAAGTTGCCCGAATAGCCCCAGCCCAGCCAGAAGGCCAGAACCAGCCCCACTGCGGTAAAACCGAAAGCCCAACGGAAATAGTGAATGGCCGTGCGCATGATCGCTCCTGTGGGGATATGTCGCACAGATAGGAAGCCGCCCAAGCCCCCGCAAGGCGGCCCCTGTCAGATCCTGCGCAAGTGGTTTGCGCGCAACACCGGCCCCGCCCGTCCGCCGTTCAAAGCCCCGCGCGGCCCAGCCAGCCCAGAATCCGGTCGCGGTTCACCCCCAGATCGGACCGGCCAAAGACCAGATGACCGCGGATATGGACCCGGTCACCCTCGATCCACAGGTTGGTGATGTCGGGAAAGCCCCAGACGGCCGAGCGGGTGACAAAGGTCATCAGCCCCTCTTCGACGCTGCCCTCCAGCAAGACCGTGCGCGGGCTGGCCGCGACGATCCGGCCCAGTTCCGCCAGACGCGCCTGCGGATCGGGGATCTGGCGCACCGCCTCGAAGCCGCCGGTGTCGGGCCAGTCGCCCTCGGTCTTGGTGGCGGCCATCTTGTGCCAGCGGTCGGCGGGCAGCGGCGCCAGCCGGACCCAGGCCGCGAAGCCCGCCACCAGCAGAACCAGGGCGATCAGGCCGATGCGGATCATGCCGGGGCCCCGCGGCGCCGGGTCCAGCCGTAAAGCGCGATCAGTTCCATCGCGACATGGGCGCCCGCAATCGCGGTGGCACCGGTGGTGTCATAGGGGGGCGAGACCTCGACCACATCGCCGCCCAGCAGGGTAATCCCCGCCAGCCCGCGCAGGATCGCCGCCGCCTGCCAGCTGGCCAGACCGCCCCAGACCGGCGTGCCGGTGCCCGGCGCGAAGGCCGGATCGAGGCAGTCGATATCGAAGGTGATATAGCAGGGCCGATCCCCCACCACCTGCCTGATCCGCGCGATGGTGGCCTCTACCCCCTGCTGATGCACGAAGGGCGCGTCGACGATCCCGACCCCCAGCGTGTCGGGGTTGTCGGTGCGGATACCGACCGAAACCGTCGCCGCCGGATCGACGACGCCGGTCTTGATCGCCTTGTACAGGAAGGTGCCGTGGTCGATCCGATCCATGTCGTCATCGGCCCAGGTATCGGAATGCGCGTCGAACTGGATCAGCGCGACGGGACCGAATTTTTCCGCATAGGCGCGCAGGATCGGCAGGGTGATGAAATGATCGCCGCCCAGCGTGATGCTGCCCGCACCCGCCGCCAGAATTCCCGCGATATGGGCCTGCACGCGGCCCGGGAAGCTGGGCGTATGGGCATAATCGAAGGCCAGATCGCCATAATCGACCACGGTCATTTCGCTCAGCGGATCGTAGCCCCAGCCATAGGGCGCATCGAAGGCCTGCAGCGCCGAGGCCTCGCGGATCGCGCGCGGCCCGAAGCGCGCACCCGGACGATGTGTCACCGCCTGATCGAAGGGCACGCCGGTCACCGCCAGATCGACACCCGTCAGATCCTTGGTATAGCGGCGGCGCAGGAAACTGGTGGCCCCGCCAAACGCATTTTCAAAGGCCAGCCCCCGCGGATCTTCGCGCGTGAAGGCCATGTCGATCTGATGTTTCGCGTCTTCGAGTGCCATTTGCCCCCCTTTTTGCCCTTGCTGAACCCTCGGCCAGCAAAGGTCAAGCACCGGCCGGCCCCGGGCGGGCGGGACGCGGGGTGGGACCGCATGTCGCAGTTCGAATTAGAATTATTCTTGATCCAGATCAAATTGATCACGGACCCGTGAGTTTAGAAAGATTCCAGCTTTCGGAGCTACGGAGGAATCTAGCTATGAAACGTAATCTCGCTTTCGCGCTTGCCGCCACGACGGTGCTGGCCGCACCGGCGCTCGCGGACGATGCCGCGCTGCGCGAAGAGGCCAAGGGCCTGTTCGAAGTCATTCCGATGCAGGCGCCGCAGCTTGCCAGCGGCAACAGCATCACCCGCGAAAAGGTCGATCTGGGCACCATGCTGTTCTTCGATCCGCGGATGTCGAAATCGGGCCTGTTCTCGTGCCAGTCGTGCCACAACGTCGGTCTGGGCGGTGTTGACGGGCTGGAAACCTCGGTCGGCCACGGCTGGCAGAAAGGGCCGCGCAACGCCCCCACGATGCTGAACGCCGTGTTCAACATCGCCCAGTTCTGGGATGGCCGGGCGCCCGACCTTGCTGCGCAGGCGAAAGGCCCGGTTCAGGCCGGCGTCGAAATGAACAACACCCCCGATCAGGTGGTGGCGACGCTGAATTCGATGCCCGGCTATGTCGATGCGTTCAAGGCCTCTTTCCCGGGCGAAGCCGACCCCGTCACCTTCGACAATTTCGCGCTGGCGATCGAGGCGTTCGAGGCGACGCTGGTCACGCCGAACTCGAAATTCGACCAGTTCCTGATGGGGCAGGACGGCGCCATGAACGAGCAGGAAAAACGCGGTCTGGTCGCCTTCATGGATAAGGGCTGTTCCTCGTGCCACAATGGCATCAACTTCGGCGGGAACGGCTATTATCCCTTCGGCCTGATCGAAAAGCCCGGCGCCGACATTCTGCCCGAAGGCGACCGCGGGCGCTTTGCCGTGACCGAAACCGCAGATGACGAGTATGTCTTCCGCGCGGCGCCCCTGCGCAACATCGCCGTCACCGCGCCTTATTTCCACTCGGGCAAGGTCTGGGATCTGAAGGTTGCGGTGGACATCATGGCGGAATCGCAACTGGGCGAACAGCTGGACGAGGCCACGATCGACGACATCGTCGCCTTCCTCGGCACGCTGACGGGCGAACAGCCGCGGGTCGTGCACCCGACCTTCCCGGTCAGCACTGCGACGACGCCGAAACCGGCGCCGATGTAAGACGGACCGAAGCTCGCTTCGATCAGGGCGCGGGGGAAACTCCGCGCCCTTTTTCATGGGCGGGGAAAACCCGGGCGCGCACCGGCCTCCGCCCCGGACAGCAGAAAGCCCCGGACATGCCGGGGCTTTCATCGTGTTACGGCGCAGCCCTTATTCGGGCACGCAGATCTCGTGGCGCAGGATGCCCAGGATCGTGCGCCCGATCAGCCCCGCGATCAGCACGCTCAGCGTCACCAGCAAGGCGGTGGCAAAGCGCAGATGGAAGGCCGAATGCGCCAGTTCCGAATACAGGAAGGTGGCAATGGTCAGCGCGGCCAGCGGGAAGCTGAGGGCCCAGAACGACATCGCGAAGGGCAGCCGCAGGATGCGCGGGATCTGCACCGCCACCAGCGCACCGAACACATAGGCCAGCGACAGCAGGATATGGCCGAACGGATCGACCGTGGCACCTTCGGTCATCGTCAGGCGCACCCAGGCGATGAAGGCCACCGCGGGCGGCGCCACCATGATTACCAGCGTCGGCTGCAACCGCCCGGGCAGCGGATCGTGGAACACCAGCCGGTTGAAGACCAGCGTCAGCAGCACCATCCAGAAGATCATCCCCGCCGAGAAGAACAGCCACGACAGCTCGACAAATCCCAGCTGTGCGCCCGCCACCGGCACGATCACATTGCCCACCGCCGGAATGAACCAGGCCGGGTTCAGATGGCCGTGCTGAAAGCTGCGGGTGCCGATCCAGCTGGTGATGACCGAGATCGTCATCACGGCCTGCAGCGCGGTGCCCGTGCCCCACAGCGCCAGCGCCAGCGGTTTCGACACACTCATCGCGATGATCGCCAGCAGCAAGAGCGAGATCGCCACCGTCGGAAAGAAAGCAAGCCGGATCGGGTGGTGCCATTCCGCCGAGACCGCGCGCCAATGCTGCGTGGCCTTGATCGCATAGACCCCCAGCAGCAGCACGAAGACCGCCGCCGTCACCACAAAGGCGATCTGATAGGGCAAGGGCCCGATCCCCAGCGGCCCGGCCGCCGCGCGCAACGCCAGCGTGAAGCCGCCCAGCCCCATCGTGGTGGCAAAGAAGGTGATCGGGAAATGTTCAAGCCGGCTATGCGGCGCATCGGGTGCGGCGGCGGCAGGGGAAGGCGCGCTCATCGAGGTCTCCTTGGCTGACGGGTCGGGGGGTGAGGCCGGCCATGATATTCAACATTACGCATGTATCTATAACCGATCGGCCTGCGCGATGCGCGGCTTAATTGATGCATTTTGCATATCTGATCTGGGTCAAATCGTCCCAAGGCGAAATCTCCTATGCAGGGCCAACCAAAGGAACCGCCATGAGATTGACCACCCGCACCAACCTTGCCATGCGCGCGCTGATGTTCTGCGCAGTCAACCCCGAACGGATCGTGCGCAAACACGAGATCGCCGAGGCCTGCAACGCTTCGGAAAACCATCTGGCACAGGTCGTCAACACCTTGGCACAGCGCGGTTTCATCGAAACGCAGCGCGGCCGGTCCGGCGGATTGCGGCTTGCGCGTCCGATGGACCAGATCGGCGTGGGCGAGGTGCTGCGCGCCTTCGAGGCGACCCTGCCCTTCGCGGAATGTTTCGACCTCGATTCGAACACCTGCCCGCTTTACGAGGCCTGCCTGTTCCGCGAAGCCCTGCTGGAGGCGCTGGAGGCCTTCTACGCCTCGATGGATCGGCGGACTTTGGCCGATATGGTCGCGGATAACGCCGCGCTGGAACACCTGCTGCGACTGCCCGGAACACCTGCGATTTCGGTCTGCGGCGGGCCCCGTCCCGCAGCCAAGGACGAGACCGAACCGCGCGCGGCCCTGTAACATCCGCGCGAGGCCGCGTGCCCGGCTTCATCTTCGCTTGACCGGTTAACAAACAAGGCGTAGCTCCGCCGCGATTTCGCCATTTTCAGGGTGCCTCATAAAGGGGCAAGGCGACAATCATTGAGGCAAACCATGCAGACCACGCAACAACAGGGCACGCCCTCCGCTCCGGCCAAACCGCAGCAACAGGGACAAACCGCCCCCGCACCGCAACAGACCGGGTTCACCGACTGGGCGTCGATCTGAGCCCGGACCCGTGGCGCGGGCTGTGTGAAACGGCCCCGCCCTCTGCCCCGGCCCTCATGGCCGCCGGACCTTAGCCCTGCATCGCGCCCGGGCTTGCATGGGCCTGCATTGCGCGGGACACTAGCGCATTGCCAGAGCGATCCGCAGATGACCCAGACCGAGCCCCTTCCGATCACCACCATTTCCGGCATCGGCCCGGCCACGGCCGAAGGCTTTGCCCGCGCGGGCATCGTCGATGCGCAGACCCTGCGCGCGATGGGGGCGGATGCCGCCTATGCGGCCTGGATCGCCGCCGGGAACCCGCCGCATTTCATCGGATATTACGCGCTGGTGATGACCCTGCAGGGCCGCCCCTGGAACGACTGCCGCGGGGCCGAGAAAGCCGCGCTGCGGGTCAGGTTCGACACGATGAAGGCGCGTGTTGCGGCACAGCCCGATACCGGGGCGCGCGCCGACGTCAGCAATGACAAGGGCCGCCTCCGGCTGGAAGCGGCCCTTGATGAGATCGGTCTGGGGCTGCGCCGGACGCCGCCCCCTGCCCGGCCTTAGCCGACCAGTTCAAGACCCGAGAAGAAGAAGGCGATTTCCTGCGCGGCGGTTTCCGGCGCGTCCGAGCCGTGGACCGAGTTTTCGCCGACCGACAGCGCGAATTCCTTGCGGATGGTGCCGTCAGCGGCCTGCGCCGGGTTGGTTGCGCCCATCACTTCACGGTTCTTCGCAATGGCGCCTTCGCCTTCCAGAACCTGCACGACGACCGGTTCGGACGCCATGAATTCGCACAGCTCGCCATAGAAGGGGCGTTCCTTGTGGACTTCATAGAATTTGCCGGCCTGTTCCATGGACAGCTTGATGCGCTTTTGCGCGACGATGCGCAGGCCGGCTTCCTCGAATTTGGCATTGATCTTGCCGGTGAGGTTGCGGCGGGTGGCATCGGGTTTGATGATCGAGAGCGTGCGTTCGATGGCCATGAGGGAAGCCCTTCCTATAGTTGTCCGGGGTTTGTCCACCCGGTCCGAAATTGCGTCTGGGGCCTGCTAGCACGGGGTTTTGCGCTTGAAAAGCCCTCCTTATGGGCAAGGGTTACCCCGGTATGATGACTTTTGCGCGAAACTCTGGTGCAAAGCGGCAGGTCGGGCCATTGTGTGCCCGACGCTTCCCGATTATCTGCTGCGGGACACCAGCCCCGAAGGAGCCCCCGATGCGCCCGCTGATCCGCCTGCTGCTGCCGCTTTGCCTTGCCGCCACGCCGCTGGCCGCACAAGACGGACCCGCCGGGGACGCGCCGGTCGCCCTGCCCTTCACCTATCTGATGTTCGAAGCCGCCGTGCCGCATGTCGACATGCCGGTGTGCCCCGTCGATCTGGCCGCCGAGGGGCGGTTCTGCCGGATGGCACTGCTGAATGACGAAATCCACGTCTTCGTGTTTTCCGAAGAAGGCGATCAGCCGCTGGTCGATTTCCGGTCCTGGCCGGTCGATCTGATGGCGGGCCTGCTGGACTAGCGCCCCGCCCCTGCGCGCTTGGCCGTTGACGCGGGCGGACAGGCAGGGCAGGACAGCGCCATGCTCAAGATTTCCGACATCTCCTATTCCGTCGAGGGCCGCCCGCTGTTTGAGGGCGCCTCTGCCACCATTCCCACCGGCCACAAGGTCGGGATCGTCGGCGCCAATGGCGCGGGCAAGACCACGCTGTTCAAGCTGATCCGGGGCGAGCTGGTTCTGGAAGGTGGCGAAATCACCCTGCCCAACCGCGCCCGTATCGGCGGCGTGGCGCAAGAGGTGCCATCGTCGGCCACCAGCCTGCTCGATACCGTGCTGGCCGCCGACATTGAACGCGCCGCCCTGATGGCCGAAGCCGAGACCGCCACCGACCCGCATCGCATCGCCGAGGTGCATGCGCGCCTGGCCGATATCGACGCCTGGTCCGCCGAGGGCCGGGCCAGCGCGATCCTGAAAGGGCTGGGCTTCGACGCCGAGGCGCAGCTGCGCCCCTGTTCGGATTTCTCGGGCGGCTGGCGAATGCGCGTGGCGCTGGCGGGCGTGCTGTTTGCCCAGCCCGATTACCTGCTGCTGGACGAACCGACCAACTATCTGGATCTGGAAGGCGCGCTCTGGCTGGAACAGTATCTGGCGAAATATCCCCATACAGTGCTGATCATCAGCCACGACCGCGATCTGCTCAACCGTGCCGTGGGGTCGATCCTGCATCTGGAAAACCGCAAGCTGACGCTGTGGAACGGGCCTTATGACCAGTTCGCCCGCCAGCGCGCCGCCGCCCGCGCGGGCCAGGCCGCCGAGGCCAAGAAGCAAGAGGCCCGCCGCGCCCATCTGCAAAGCTTCGTCGACCGGTTCAAGGCCAAGGCCAGCAAGGCCGTGCAGGCGCAGGCCCGCGTCAAGATGCTTGAAAAGATGGAGCCGATCACCGCGCCCGAGGAAGCGGCGAAACAGGTCTTCAGCTTTCCCGCGCCAGAACAGCTCAGCCCGCCGATCATCACCATGGAAGGCGCCGCGGTGGGCTATGGCGGCCCGCCCGTGCTGCGCCGCCTCAGCCTGCGGATCGACCAGGATGACCGGATCGCCCTTCTGGGGCGCAATGGCGAAGGGAAATCCACGCTTTCCAAACTGTTGGCGGGCAAACTTCAAGTTTCCGAAGGGACCATCACGCGCAGCTCGAAACTGCGGATCGGCTATTTCGCGCAGCATCAGGTCGACGAGCTGGACCTTGGCGAAACACCGCTGGCGCATATCCAGCGGCTGCGCCCGGACGAAGGCCAACCCCGGCTGCGGGCGCGTCTGGCGGGCTTCGGGCTTGGCGCCGATCAGGCCGAAACCAAGGTCGGCAAGCTGTCGGGTGGGCAGAAGGCGCGGCTTTCGCTGCTCTTGGCCACGCTCGACGCGCCGCATCTGCTGATCCTCGACGAACCGACCAACCACCTGGACATCGAATCCCGCGAGGCGCTGGTCGAGGCGCTGACCGCCTATTCCGGCGCGGTGATTCTGGTCAGCCATGACATGCACCTGCTGGGACTGGTCGCGGACCGGCTGTGGCTGGTCAAAGGCGGGGCGGTGGCGCCCTACAGCGGCGATCTTGAACAATATCGCGGCGAATTGCTGGCAGGCGACAGCGCCGCCAAATCCACCCCGGCCAAGGCCAAGGAAAAACCCGCCCGTGCCTCGCGCGACGAGTTGCAACAATTGCGCAGTGAGGTGCGCAAATGCGAAGACCGCGTGAACAAGCTGACGGAAATGCTTGAAAAGCTTGACGCAATCATGGCGGACCCGGCGCTTTACGAACCCGCCCGCGCGGGGGATGCGGAAAAATGGGCGAAAAAACACGCCGAGGCGCGTGAGGCCATGGCCCGCGCCGAAGAGCTGTGGATGGCCGCGCTTGAGGCGCTGGAAACCGCGCAGGGGTAAGCACGGACTGCCCCGCCCGCGCGGGCGCCACTATCACAAAGCCGACAGAGTATCCGAGTTATCCACTCGGGTATTGACCTGTGCACGGGCATCCGCTTTAACCGAGCCAAATTCCGACTAAAGGAGTCACCCATGACCGCTCGCATCCTGCTGGCCCTGACGACCGCGCTGATCGCCGCCCCCGCCCTGGCCGAAGAGGTGAACGTCTATTCGCACCGCCAACCCGAGCTGGTGCAACCGCTGTTCGACGCCTTCACCAAGGAAACCGGTATCGACGTGAACGTGGCCTTCGTCGACAAGGGCATGGTGGAACGCCTGCAGGCGGAAGGCCGGCGCAGCCCTGCCGATCTGGTGATGACGGTCGACATCGCCCGGCTGATGCAGGTGGTGGACGCGGGCGTGACCCAGGCCGTGGACGACCCGGCGCTGGACGCCGCGATCCCCGAAAGCTTCCGCGACCCGAACAAACAGTGGTTCGGCCTGACCTCGCGCGCGCGCATCGTCTATGCCAGCAAGGACCGCGTGGCCCCGGGCGAGGTGACGACCTACGAAGACCTGGCCGATCCGAAATGGAAAGGCCGGATCTGCACCCGTCCCTTCACCAGCGATTACAACGTCGCGCTGACCGCCGCCTACATGGCCCATCACGGCCCCGAGGCCACGAAAACCTGGCTTGAAGGGGTGAAGGCGAACCTTGCCAAGAAACCCGAGGGCAATGACCGCAGCCAGGTGAAATCCATCTGGGCGGGGGAATGCGACATCAGCCTGGGCAACACCTACTACATGGGTCAGATGGTCAACGATGCGGTCGAGAAAGACTATGCCGCGGCGGTGAACATCGTCTTCCCGGTCTTCGAAGGCGGCGGCACCCATATGAACATTTCGGGCGCCGCGATGACCGCCGCCGCACCGAACCACGAAAACGCGCTGAAGCTGATGGAATTCCTAGCCTCGGACGAGGCGCAGAAAATCTATGCCGAGACCAACCACGAATTCCCCGTCAAGCCCGGCGTGCCGTCTTCGGCGCTGGTCACAAGCTGGGGCCCGTTCACGCCTGACACGCTGAGCCTGACCGAAGTGGCCGCGCTGCGCCCGGCTGCGCTCAAGCTGATCGAGGAAGTAAACTTCGACGGCTAATTGCCTGACAAAAAATACAAAAGCCCCAAGGTCACCTTGGGGCTTTTGTCATTCTGCGGCAATCGCCAGCGGCACCATCGCCCCGATGCGCACCCCCGGCATGGCGGCGATCCGGTCCAGATCCTGCTCATAACGGCGGCGCAGGCGCGCGGCTTCAAGAACGCCGAAGCCGGCCAGCGGCGCGGGCTGCGGCTGTTCGGCATGAAAGGCCATCAGCCGTTGGGCCTGGCGCGGGGCAATGCTGACGCCCGCGCGCAGCAGCCGCTGCAACATGGCAAGGCCGGTGTCGGGCAGTTGCACCGTATCGAGCGGCGCCACCGGCAACGCCACCCCGGGGGCCAGCGCCGCCAGCACCTCGGCGGGGGTGACCGGCGCAGGCAGAACGACCAGGTCGCGCGGCTTCAGTTCACGCAGCACCTCGGCCACCAGATCGGCCCAACCGCGCTGATCGCGCACCAGGGCGGGGGCGATATCCCCGAAATCCGGCATCGCGCGGCGTTGCGCCTGATGGCGCCAGATCTGCGGGAAATAGGTGTCATAGCTCTGCGTCAGCAGCACGACGCGCCCGACCGGCCCCTGAATTTTCGTGGCGAACCGGCGCATTCGCTGCGGCGCCATCGGAAAGAACCCCGACAGGCCCGCGCCAGCGCGCCCCATCAGGGTTTCGTCGACATGGATAGTGCCCGCCGCGGTCAGGGCCGCGCGTCCCAGTGCAAGGCTGCGCGCCACGCAGGCGCCAAGCGGCCCGAATCCGGGGGCCGCCAAAAAGATGTGGTGGTGCGTCCTGCTCATGTCACGCCTCGTCTCGCGGTGGTATCGGTTGGCCCGTTTCCACTCGTCTTATCAGACCGTGCTATTGACCAATTGTGGCGAAGTTTTGACCGGGGCTGCGGATCTGGACTCTGCCGCCGGGCTGCGACACTCTGCCCCGAAACCGGAGCCCGCACATGACCCGCAAGATCATCATCGACACCGACCCCGGCCAGGACGACGCCGTGGCGATCCTGCTGGCGCTGGCCAGCCCCGAACTGGAGGTGCTGGGCCTGACCTGCGTTGCGGGCAATGTGCCGCTGGCGCGCACGGCACATAATGCGCGGGTGATCTGCGAACTGGCCGGACGCCCCGAAACCCGGGTGTTCGCCGGCTGCGACCGGCCGCTGGAACGGGCGCTGGTGACGGCGGAATATGTGCATGGCAAGACCGGTCTTGACGGGATCGCCCTGCCCGCCCCCGAAATGGCACTGCAAGACCAGCACGCGGTCGATTTTCTGATCGAGACGCTGCGCACCGAACCCGCGGGGACGGTGACGCTGTGTCCGCTGGGGCCGTTGACCAATATCGCCACCGCCCTGCAACGCGCCCCCGACATCGCCCCGAAGATCGCCGAAATCGTGCTGATGGGCGGCGCCTATTTCGAGGTGGGCAACGTCACCCCCACCGCCGAATTCAACATTTACGTCGACCCACAAGCCGCGGAAATCGTATTCAAATCCGGCGTTCCAATCGTGGTGATGCCGCTGGATGTGACCCACAAGGTGCTGACCACCCGCGCCCGGATTGAAGCGTTCCGCGCCCTTGGCACCCCGGTCGGCCATGCGGTCGCCAGCTGGACCGATTTCTTCGAGCGCTTCGACATGGCGAAATACGGCAGCCAGGGCGCGCCGCTGCACGACCCCTGCGTGATCGCCTACCTGATCCGCCCCGATCTGTTCACCGGCCGTCATATCAATGTGGAAATCGAAACCCGGTCAGAGCTGACGCTGGGCATGACGGTGGCCGACTGGTGGCGGGTGACCGACCGCCCGGCGAATGCGATGTTCATGGGCGGTGTCGATGCCGAGGGCTTCTATGCCCTGCTGACCGAACGCCTGAGCCGGTTGTGAGCGCCGCCGCCTCCGGCGGGAGTATTTGGGCCAAGAAGAAATTATCCGCTTCTTCTTGGCAAAAATACTCAAACGACCTTGATCCCCTCTGTGCAAGGACCAGATCAGAGCGATGACCCAGCCCCCCGTTTTCGACACGAGCTATGCCCGCCTACCCGACCGCTTTTTTGCCCGGCAGGACCCGGTGCCGGTGCGCGCGCCGGCGCTGATTGCCCTGAACCGCGATCTGGCCGTGCGGCTCGGGCTCGACCCCGACTGGCTGGCGGGCCCCGACGGCGTGGCGATGCTGGCGGGCAATACCATGCCTGCCAGCGCAACACCGCTGGCCATGGCCTATGCGGGGCATCAGTTCGGCGGCTGGTCGCATAGCCTTGGCGATGGCCGTGCGATCCTGCTGGGCGAGGTCGTGACACCGGATGGCGCGCGCTTCGATCTGCAACTCAAGGGCGCGGGCCAGACGCCGTTTTCGCGGCGGGGCGACGGGCGGGCCTGGCTTGGTCCGGTGTTGCGCGAATATCTGGTGAGCGAGGCCTTCGCCGCGCTGGACATCCCGACCACCCGCGCCCTGGCCGCGGTCAGCACCGGAGAGGTCGTGGTGCGCGAGGCATCGGGCCGCCCCGGCGCGATCCTGACGCGCGTCGCATCAAGCCATATCCGCGTCGGCACCTTCCAGTATTTCGCCGCACGCGATGACGTGCCCGCATTGGAAACACTGTGCAAGCATCTGATTGACCGACATTATCCCCAGTCGGAAACACCGCTTGATCTGCTGCGCGCGGTGGTGGCGCGGCAGGCGGATCTGATCGCGCAATGGATGGCCGTCGGCTTCATCCATGGGGTCATGAACACCGACAACATGGCGCTGTCGGGGGAAACCATCGACTTCGGCCCCTGTGCCTTCATGGATGTCTACCATCCCAACACGGTGTTTTCCTCGATCGACCAATACGGCCGTTATGCCTATGCCAACCAACCGCAGATCGCCGCCTGGAACCTGGCGCAATTCGCCAGTTGCCTGTTGCCGCTGATGGGCCCCGAGGGCCCGGCGATCGAGGCCGCGACCGAGGCGGTGCATGGTTTCGCGCCGCAGTTCCAGGCGGCATGGCTGCGCCGCTTCGGGGCGAAGATCGGACTGGCCCGGGCCGACGAAGACGACCGCGCGCTTATCGAGGATTTGCTTTCGCGCATGGCGACCGAGCGCGCCGATTTCACCCGCACCTTCCGCGGGCTGGTGACGGGCCGCGCGCGCAATGAATTCATCGACCCCGCCGCGTTTGATGGCTGGGAGGCGCGCTGGCAGGCGCGGTTGGCGGCCGAAGCCGCCCCGCAGGCGGTGATGGCCCGCGCCAATCCGGTGCGTATTCCGCGCAACCATCGGATCGAGGCGGCGATCGTGGCGGCGGTGGAGGACGATTTCGCGCCGTTCCACCGGCTGGGGGCGGCACTGGCCAGACCCTTCGACCCGGCCCCGGAATTTTCGGATCTGGAGGCCGCGCCCCGCCCCGAAGAACGCGTCGAACGCACCTTTTGCGGAACCTGAGCTTTGCCACGCAATGACCTGCAATCTAAAGGTTTTCCATGACAGTGCGTATCGCATCCTATAATCTGCACAAATGCGTGGGCTCGGATGGCAGCCGTGATCCGGCACGCAGTCTTGCGGTGATAAACGCCCTGGGGGCCGATGTCGTCGCCCTGCAGGAAACCGACCTGCGCATGGGCGCGCGCCCGGCCGCGCTGACCACCCGGATGATCGAGGAAGACAGCGACTTTCAGCGCCCCGAGCCGCTGCCGCGCACCGGGCCCGACAGCCTGGGATGGCACGGCCAGACGGTGCTGCTGCGGCGCGGGTTCCGGCTTTTGCACTCCGAGGCGATGACCCTGCCCGGGCTGGAGCCGCGCGGCGCGCTGGCCTTGCGCATCGCGGCGCCGGGGGCCGCGCCCTTCACGCTGATCGCCGGGCATCTGGGGCTGCGGCGGATGGACCGGCGCGCACAATGGACGCGGATTGCACAGGTGCTGGGGGATGCCGCGCCCGACCCGGCGATGGCCATCGGCGATTTCAACGAATGGCGCGCCAAACACGGGTTCGAGGCGCTGACCGGCTTTGACATCCACGCCCCCGGCCCCAGCTTTCCGGCGCGCGCGCCACTCGGGCGGCTCGACCGGCTGGTGACCTGCGCCCGGGTGCGGGTGGTGCGAATGGGTGTCTTCGACAGCGCGCTGGCCCGGCGCGCCTCGGATCACCTGCCGATCTGGGCGGATGTGACCGGCCTCTTGCGCTGATTGTGCGCGACACAATCGCGTGCTGGACGACGCGCGGGCTTTGCGGCAAAGCCAGATCACGGTTTGACCACCCGGTCAGCGCCACTCCGAGGGGCCTCATGGAAAATCTGCGCGGAAGCATTCTGATGGTCGTCGCCATGGCGGGCTTCGCGCTGGAGGACATGTTCGTCAAGTCGCTGTCGACCCGGCTGGCGGTGGGCGAGGTTCTGGCCCTGCTGGGGGCGGGTGGCACGGTGATCTTTGCGGCCCTCGCGCTCTGGCGCCGCGACCGGCTGTTTTCCGGGGATCTGTTTTCGCGCCCGGTGATCGTGCGCAATCTGGGCGAGCTGGTCGGAACCCTGGCCTTCGTCTCGGCCATCGCCTTCACGCCGCTGGCGCAGGCCTCGGCGATCCTGCAAGCCACACCGCTGGCGGTGACGCTGGGGGCCGCGCTGTTTCTGGGCGAAAAGGTCGGGTGGCGGCGCTGGTCGGCCATCGTGATCGGCTTCATCGGCGTGATGATCGTGATCCGGCCGGGGACCGAGGGCTTTTCGGTGCTGTCGCTGCTGGCCGTGGTCGCGGTGATCGGGCTGGCGGTGCGCGATGTGGCCACCCGCCGGGTGCCGAAAACCATCGCCTCGATGCAGCTGGCCACCTATGGCTTCGCCACGATCATCCCCGCCGGCCTGCTGATGACCGCGCTTGACCCGGCAGGGTTTGTTCCGCCGTCCCCGCTGGATCTGGCGCAGATCGCGGGTGCGCTCTTGTTCGGGACGGGCGGCTATTACGCGCTGATCGCGGCGATGCGGCTGGGCGAGGTTTCGGTCATCACGCCGTTCCGCTACACCCGGCTGATCTTTGCCCTGATCATTGGCTGGGCGGTGTTTTCCGAATCCGTCGACCGCTACACCCTGATCGGGGGGGCGGTGATTGTGGGCTCGGGGCTCTATACATTGTGGCGGCAGGCCCGGTTGCGGGGGCAGCTTCGTCGCTAACATACCGGGATGCGGCGTTTTTGCCGCGATGCGCCCTTTTCGCGCGACGGCCCCGGGGGTATAGAAAGCGCGACTTCTTCAGCCACCCAATGAGGGGACCGACATGAGCACGATCATCGACATCCACGCGCGCGAAATCCTCGACAGCCGCGGCAACCCGACCGTTGAGGTCGACGTGATCCTCGAAGACGGCACGATGGGCCGTGCGGCTGTGCCCTCGGGCGCCTCGACCGGCGCGCATGAGGCGATGGAACGCCGCGATGGCGACAAGGCGCGCTACATGGGCAAGGGCGTGCTGGAAGCCGTGATGGCGGTGAATGGCGAGCTGGCCGAAAACCTGGTGGGCGAAGACGCGACCGAACAGGTCGAGATCGACCGGATGATGTGCGAACTGGACGGCACACCGAACAAGTCGCGCCTCGGTGCCAATGCCATTCTGGGCGTGTCGCTGGCGGTCGCCAAGGCCGCGGCCGATTTCTGCACCCAGCCGCTCTATCGCTATGTCGGCGGCACCTCGGCGCGGGTTCTGCCGGTGCCGATGATGAACATCATCAACGGCGGCGAACATGCCGACAACCCGATCGACATTCAGGAATTCATGATCATGCCGGTCGCCGCGGGCAATATCCGCGACGCGGTGCGGATGGGGTCGGAAGTGTTCCACACGCTGAAAAAAGAGCTGTCGGCGCAGGGCCTGTCCACCGGCCTGGGCGATGAAGGCGGCTTTGCCCCGAACATCGCCTCGACCACCGCGGCGCTGGATCTGATCCTCGCCTCGATCGAAAAGGCCGGCTACAAGCCGGGCGAAGACATCTATCTGGCGCTCGACTGCGCCTCGACCGAGTATTTCAAGAACGGCAAATACGAGATGAAGGGCGAAGGCCTGAGCCTGACCTCGGAAGAGAACGCCGAATATCTGGCGAAACTCTGCGCCGCCTACCCGATCATCTCGATCGAGGACGGCATGTCCGAGGATGATTGGGACGGCTGGAAGATCCTGACCGAGAAGCTGGGCGACAAGGTGCAGCTGGTGGGCGACGATCTGTTCGTCACCAACCCGCGCCGTCTGGCCGATGGCATCAAGCAAGGCGTCGCCAACTCGATGCTGGTCAAGGTCAACCAGATCGGCACCCTGACCGAGACCCTGCAGGCCGTCGAAATGGCCCATCGCGCGCGCTACACCAACGTGATGTCGCACCGCTCGGGCGAGACCGAAGACGCGACCATCGCCGATCTGGCGGTCGCCACCAACTGCGGCCAGATCAAGACCGGCTCGCTGGCGCGCTCGGACCGGCTGGCGAAATACAACCAGCTGATCCGTATCGAGGAAATGCTGGGAGAAACCGCCGAATACGCGGGCCGCTCGATCCTGAAGTAAGCCCTGCTTCTTCTTGGCAAAAATACTCAAAAACCCCGTCGCAGCACGCGCTGCGGCGGGGTTTTCTTGCATCCGGCGGGAGTATTTTGACCAAGAAGAAACGGCCGGAACCTCAGGGCTCTGAGCTGGCCGGAGGGCACAGCCACACTCGGCGTCACGCACCGTTTTGGGCGCGGTGCATCAGCAGGAAGGCAAGCCTGAAGGCCAGCGGCCCGACACCCAGAGAGAACACGAAGGCGACCGGCCAGGCGGTCAGCCAATGGCGCATCCAGGTGGCAAACCAACCCGGGCCAAAGCCGAAGGGCAGGATCGAAAAGATCAGCGTCATCAAAAACGCCATCATGCAGGAAATGAAGACTTGCGCGACGATGATCGTCAGTTTTTCCCGTTTGGGATCAGGGTGTTGCATTGGTTACGGTCTCATAATTGGCGCCAGCGCGCGGGGGATCAGAGGCCGTGGGTTCGAGGATCGACTAACTCCTGCAACGCGCGCAGGGACCGGGGTAACCAACCGGTCTTCCGTTTCTCGGCTCGGGCGATTTAGCGCGGCGCCACGCGCGGGTCAAGCGGCCACAGGCGGGGTCACCCCGGCCGGCTGACCTTGCCGCCGCCAACCAACGCCGCAACGCCGGTGGTGCTGGGCCCCGTGGTGGGCAGTCCGCGCGCCACCCGCACCGCCAGATAGGCGAAGGCCTGCGCTTCGAGCATGTCGCCATTCAGCCCGATATCCTCGACCGGAACCACCGGGCAGCCCATGCGACGCGACAGTTCCACCATCAACGCGGCGTTGAGCCGCCCGCCGCCACTGACATAAACCGCCGCAGGCGGGGCCGGGAAATGTTCGGCCCCGCGCGCGACGGCGGCCGCGGCACAGGCGGTCAGTGTGGCGGCGGCATCGGCGTCGGACAGGTCATCTACAAATTTCAGAATTTCACGAAAATCATTTCGATCCAGTGATTTGGGCGGAATTTTCAGGAAATATGGATGGGCCAGGAACCGCGTGACCAGCGCGTCCTCGACCTGCCCGCTCAGCGCCAGTTCGCCGCCCTCGTCGCAGGCCAGCCCGCGCCGCGCCGCCAGCAGATCGTTGATCGGCGCGTTGGCGGGGCCGGTATCGAAGGCCAGCACCGCGCCCGGCGCCTCGGGGCCCGGGGCGCGCGGATCGACCCAGGTCACATTTCCGACGCCGCCGAGGTTCACAAACGCCACCGGTGCCTCCAGCCCCGCCCAGATCGCGCAGGCGAAGTGGAAGAAGGGCACCAGCGGCGCGCCCTGCCCGCCCAGATCCACATCCATCGTGCGGAAATCCCAGACCACGGGCCGTTCCAGCACCTCGGCCAGCACCGCGCCATTGCCGGCCTGATGGGTGCGCCGCGGCCCTTGTAGGCCCTGCGGATCATGCGCCAGCGTCTGGCCGTGAAAGCCCACCAGTTCGGCCTCGGGGAAGTCGCTCAGCACTTCGGCATGGGCGGTTTCGACCAGCTCGGCCGCAGCCTCGACCCCCGGCGCCCCGGGCCAGCACCCCAAAACGGCACGCAAGGTCGCCCGCTCAGGCTCCGAATAGGGGCGGTAGCCATGGCGGCCAAAGTCAAAGATCCGCACGCCATCGGTCAGCACCAGCGCGGCATCCACGCCATCAAGCGAAGTGCCCGACATCGCCCCCAACGCCCGGACCGGACCCGTCTTCAACATGGCTTCCCCTTTGGCTGCTTGGCCGATATACGCATGGGGCGTAGAAAGGGACAAGCACGATGACCTACCACCCCAAATCAGACTTCATGCGTGTGATGATGGAGCGCGGCTATCTGGCCGATTGCACCGATTATCAGGCGTTGGACGAGGCTTTGGTCAAAGGCATCGTTCCGACCTATATCGGTTATGACGCGACGGCCAAGTCGCTGCATGTCGGGCATCTGCTGAACATCATGATGCTGCGCTGGCTGCAAAAGACCGGGCACAAGCCGATCACCCTGATGGGCGGCGGCACCACCAAGGTGGGTGACCCCTCGTTCCGCTCGGACGAACGCCCGCTGCTGTCGCCCGCGCAGATCGACGAGAATATCGCCGGGATGAAGCAGGTCTTCGCGAAATACCTTGATTACGGCGACGGGCCGACCGGCGCGCTGATGCTGAACAATGCCGAATGGCTGGACGGGCTCAATTACCTCGATTTCCTACGCGACATCGGGCGGCATTTCTCGGTCAACCGGATGCTGAGCTTTGAATCCGTGAAGTCGCGGCTGGATCGCGAGCAATCGCTGAGCTTCCTTGAATTCAACTACATGATCCTGCAGGCCTATGATTTCCTGGAACTGAACCGCCGGTATGGCTGCCTTCTGCAGATGGGCGGGTCGGACCAGTGGGGCAATATCGTCAACGGGATCGACCTGACGCGGCGTGTGCTGGATCACGAGATCTACGGCCTGACCTCGCCCCTGCTGACCACTTCGGACGGCAAGAAGATGGGCAAGTCGCAGGGCGGTGCGATCTGGCTGAACGCCGAGATGCTGAGCCCCTACGAGTTCTGGCAGTTCTGGCGCAACACGACCGACGCCGATGTCGGCCGGTTCCTGAAGCTCTATACCGAGCTGCCGGTCGAGGAATGCGACCGTCTGGGCGCGCTGGCAGGGTCGGAAATCAACGCGGCCAAGGTCATTCTGGCCAATGAGGTCACCGCGCTGTGCCATGGCCGCGCCGCGGCAGAGGCGGCCGAAGCCACCGCGCGCGAAGTGTTCGAAAAGGGCGGTGTGGGCGATGACCTGCCCACCCTGCATCTGGACCCCGCCGATCTGGCCGAGGGCATCAGCCTGGCGCAGCTGGTTGTGCGTTCGGGGCTGGCCAAGACCGGCAAGGACGGCAAGCGCCTGATCGCCGAAGGCGGGCTGCGGGTGAACGACGATCTGTGCGCCGATGCGGGCCGGATGTTCCACGCGGGCGACTTCGCCGAGCCGGTGAAGCTCTCGGCGGGCAAGAAGCGGCACGCGCTGGTCAGCCTGGGCTGAGGCCCGCACCACAGGACAAAAGGAAACGGGCGCCGGATCTCTCCGGCGCCCGTTCCTGTTTGGTATGCCCTGCGGGTCAGTCCTTGATCAGCTGCCCGGTGGATTCGAAATAGGCCTCGGCCTCGGGGGTCAGATCGACCTTTTCATAGCCGGTGATCATCGGGCGCACATGCTGGCGGAAGCCATGGCCGATGGTCAGCAGATAGATATGCACCACCACGAAGGACGCAATGGCGAAGGCGGCCAGCACATGCAGGTTGGCGACCAGCCCGAGCAGCACCGCCTGCCCGTCGTTCCCGCCCCAGAGGTTATAGCTGAGATACAGCAGCCCCGAGATCCAGATCGCCGGGAACAGCGCCATTTTCAGCGCGAAATAGGCCAGCGCCTGCAACGGGTTATGCCGACGGTCATAGCGTTTCACATAGGGGTGCTCTTCGCCCTTGAAAACGCCGTAGGCATAGAAGCGGGCAACCTGCGCCAGCCCCGTCAGCCGCGGGATGAACTGTCGCCAGCCGCCGGTGGTGAACAGCCAGAAGGTGGCAAAGATCCACAGCAGCAGCAGCGCCAGCGCCACGATGGTATGCACCGTCACCGCCAGACCGAACGGCCCGATCTGGTGCAGGCCCAGCAGCCGCGCGCCGGTGAAGAACAGCACCATGATCGAGGCAACCTGCGACCAGTGCCAGATCCGGTTGAACCGGGTGTAAACCTTGACGCAACGTTCAACCATGGTGATCCCCTTTCTTGCCAAACAGGCGCAGAACGCCGTGCCCGACCACGCCCAGAAGCGCCATCAGGAACACCACCAGCCCCAGTTTGCCGCCGATGCCGATGCCGCTGCCCGGCACATAGATGCCCGCGATATTGGCCATCCGGCCGCCTTCGCTGTGGCAGCTTTCGCATTTCAGCGCGTCTTCCTTCGGCGCGACCATATGGGTGATCGGCCAATACATGTGGGTTTCGACGAAATCGAACTTGCCGGAGTACTCCAGACCGACATAGTCCATCCCCGCCTTCAGCGATTTTTCCCAATCGAAATAGGACCACAGCGCCGTGCCATCGCCCGGACCGTAAACGTGGTTATACAGCAGCACGTTACGCTCGGTGTCATAGGCCTGCTTGCCTTCCATCCGCTTGAACGGGAAGATCCGCGCATCCTTGGCCCCGGCTTCGCCGCCGATCGAATTGATCTCGACCACCTGGGTCGGGTCGATCGTGGTTTCGGGCAGGGTGTAGGTCATCACGCCATTCGACCAGGCGTAATAGGGCACGACATTCTCGCCCCATTTGAAATCGCCCTTGGTCGACAGATAGGTGTGCAGATGCTTGCCGTCAGACTGCACGAACTCTTCCTCGGAATAGCCCTTGCCGTCTTTCAGCTTGCCCGCGGTCGACCAGTCCCACCAAGTCTTGGTCGCCACGCCGCCCCGCGCGAATTCCGGGATGTGGCAGGTCTGGCAGGCCACCTTGTCGGTGTGATCGTTCAGCTTCATGCCGATCACCGGGTTCGGCCCCTTGTGCGGCTGATCGGTGTGGCACGAGGTGCAGGCCGCCACGTCGCGCGCGGCACCCGGCTTGTGCATCGCATCATCGGGCAGCGCCACGTCGGTGGTGTAGCGCGAGCCGGCCAGAACGTGCTTGTCCGAGACGTGACAGGCCTCGCAGGTGAAATTGGCACCGTCTTTCGACATGTGCACATCCACCGCGCGGCTGGGATCGAACAGCGCCGAGCTGAGGTCGCCGTGCTTCACGTTATCGCCGCCGCCGCCGTAGAAATGGCAGTTGCCGCAGTTTTCACGCGACGGCGGCCCCACCGACAGCGCGGCCTTGGCCAGATCAACGGCCCAAGCATCGGCGCCGGTGATGGTCTTGGCCTTCGGGTCCACCGGGTCCAGCGGCGGGTTGCCTGCGGTGTTGTCTTGCTTGGCATATTGCCCCGAGGTGTCGTGGCACACGAGGCAGTCGACCTTGGTCGGATCGTCGGGCATCGGCTGGCGCACATCGACCCAGTCATAGCCGGTGTGGCACGAGGTGCAGCGCACTTCGTTCGACGCGACGTTGCCGCAAAACGCGTTCAGAACCTTGGCCTTGCCCAGGGTCTGTCCGGTGGCCGGATTGTCATATTCCCATTTCCAGTGCACCGAATGCATCACCTGATTGCTGGCCTCGGTGTGGCAGCTCAGACAGGCGGCGGTGACTTCGGGGCCCGAGGCGAAGGGGCCCTTGAGGATCTCGAATTTCGCGTGATCGGCGGTCAATTCCTTGACCGGATCGCTCATATGGGCGGCCAGCGCACCCGGAGCGGGCATCGACTGGGCGCCGGTGGGCGTCTGCTCTGCGGGGGCCGCGGTGTCTTGCGCGACAGCGCCTCCCCCTCCCAGGACGACTGCCCAGACGATGGCAGTGATCCGTAACGCTGTCTGTCTCATCAAGTCTCCGAAATCTGGCGTAGGGCTGGATATGGGTCTCCCAAGTATTCAGTTACGAGAATGTGAACGGTATGACTATGCGACAAACCCGTTACCCCCTGAGACACGCCGTCGCAGCATAACGCTGCGTCAGACATGACAGAAGCGATTGACACAAACCCGCAGTCTGTTCGGGACAGCCCACACGAGGCGTCCCCAACAGGCGAAAGACTAGCACAGACAGCGTCGCGGGTCACCCCGACGCACCGTCGCAGGATCAGCGTTTGCGCATCGCGTCCAGCAGCGCCGCGCCCAGTGCGCCGGTGCCGGCCGCCGTCCCGCCCTGCCCCTTGGGGCCTGCCTGCATCGGCCCGCGCGGCGGCCTGGCACCTTTAGGGCCACCCGGTCCGGCGCTGCGCGCGGCGCGGTCTTCACGCGCGCTGGCGCCACCGTCCTTGCGCATCGACAGGCCGATCCGTTTGCGCGGCACGTCGACCTCGGTCACCGTGACCTTGACCACATCGCCTGCCTTCACCACCTCGTGCGGGTCCTTGATGAAGCGATCCGCCAACTGGCTGACATGGACCAGCCCGTCCTGATGCACGCCGATGTCGACAAAGGCGCCGAAGGCCGCGACGTTGGTCACCGTGCCTTCCAGCACCATCCCGGGGCGCAGATCCTTGATGTCCTCGATCCCGTCGGCGAAGCTTGCGGTCTTGAAATCGGGGCGCGGGTCGCGGCCGGGTTTTTCCAGTTCGGACAGGATGTCGCGCACCGTGGGCAGGCCGAATTTGTCGTCCACGAAGTCCTCGGCGCGCAGCCGTTGCAGGGCCGCGCTGTCGCCCATCAGCGCCCGCAGATCGCGCCCGCAGGCCTTCACGATCCGCCGCGCGACGGCATAGGCTTCGGGGTGGACGGCCGAGGCATCGAGCGGTTCTTCGCCATCGCGAATGCGCAGGAAGCCCGCGCATTGTTCAAACGCGCGCGGCCCAAGACGCGCGACCTTCAGCAGATCGCGGCGGGTGGCAAAGGCGCCATTGGCATCGCGATGCGCGACGATCGCCTCGGCCAGCCCCGGCCCCAGCCCGGACACATGCGCCAGCAGCGGCGCCGAGGCCATGTTCAGATCGACGCCCACCGCGTTCACCGCATCCTCGACCACCGCTTCCAGCGACCGGCCCAGACGGTGCTGGTCGACATCGTGCTGATACTGGCCCACACCGATGGATTTCGGCTCGATCTTGACCAGTTCGGCCAGCGGGTCCTGCAGGCGGCGCGCAATCGACACCGCGCCACGCAGGCTGACATCAAGGTCAGGGAATTCCCGCGCCGCCAGTTCTGACGCCGAATAGACCGAGGCGCCCGCCTCGGACACCACGACCTTGGTCGGCGCCTTGACCGACGCAGGCAGCATCTTGAGCGTCTCGGCCACCAGTTTCTCGGTTTCGCGCGAGGCGGTGCCGTTGCCGATCGCGATCAGTTCGACCCCATGGCGCGCGATCAGCGCCAGAATGGCCGCCTGCGCGCCGCGCAGGTCGTTCTTGGGTTGGAACGGATACAGGGTATCGGTCGCCACCAGCTTGCCGGTCGCATCCACCACCGCGGCCTTCACCCCGGTGCGAATGCCCGGATCCAGCCCCAGCGTGGGCCGCGCGCCCGCCGGCGCCGCCAGCAGCAAATCCTTGAGGTTACGGGCAAAGACACCGATCGCCTCGTCCTGCGCGCGGGCCCGCATCTCGCCCAGCAGATCCAGCATCATCGACAGCGACAGCTTGACCCGCCAGGTCCAGCCCGCGACACCGCGCAGCCAGACATCGCCCTTACCGCCGCCCCGCGCCTCCAGCGCTGCGGCCACCATCGCTTCGGCCTGTGCCACGCCCGCCTCGTCGGGGGCAATGTCGAGCGTCACCACACCTTCGTTGCTGGCCCGCAGCATCGCCAGCGCGCGATGCCCCGCAACGGTCGCCCATTTCTCACGGTGGTCGAAGTAATCCGAAAACTTCGCGCCCTTCTCTTCCTGCCCTGCGACCACTTTCGACACGATCTGCGCCTCGCGCTGCAAAAACGCCCGCAGATCGCCCAGCAGGGCGGCATTTTCGCACAGGCCCTCGGCCAGAATGTCGCGCGCGCCGGTCAGCGCATCCTTCACGCTCGGCACCGCCTCGGTCACGAAGCCCGCGGCCAGCGCCTCGGGGTCGGCCATGCGGTCGGCCAGGATCGCCTCGGCCAGCGCGCCCAGCCCGTTTTCGCGCGCGATCATCGCCTTGGTGCGGCGCTTGGGCTTGTAGGGCAGATAGATGTCTTCCAGCTCGGCCTTGGTCACCGCGCGATGGATCGACAGCGCCAGATCGTCGGTCAGCTTGTCTTGCGCGCGGATCGATTCGACGATGGCGGCGCGGCGCTGTTCCAGTTCGCGCAGATAGGTCAGCCGGTCATTCAGCGTGCGCAGTTGCGTGTCGTCCAGACCGCCCGTCACCTCTTTGCGATAGCGCGCAACGAAGGGCACGGTGGCGCCTTCGTCCAGCAATTGCACCGCGGCGCGCACCTGTTCGGGGCGGGCAGAGATTTCCTGCGCAATGGTCTGGGCGATACGTTGGTTGGTGTCCACGGGGGGCCTCCTCGGTCTGTGCGGAGGCCCTTTCTAGCGACCCCCACCCGCAAGGGGAAGGGGCCGGGGACAGGCGCCTTACGCCTGACCGAGTTTCGCCAGACGCGCCGCGCGCAGCCGCGCGAAATCGTCGCCCGCATGATAGGAGGACCGCGTCAGCGGCGTGGCCGAAACCATCAGGAAACCCTTGCCATAGGCCGCTTTTTCGTACTCCTTGAATTCCTCGGGCGTCACGAAACGGTCGACCTTGTGGTGTTTCGGCGTGGGCTGCAGATACTGGCCGATGGTCAGGAAATCGACATCGGCCGCGCGCATGTCATCCATCACCTGCCGAACGCCCTGGCCGTCCTCGCCCAGACCCACCATGATGCCGGATTTGGTGAAGATCGTCGGGTCCAGTTCCTTGACGCGCTGCAACAGCCGCAGGCTGTGGAAATAGCGCGCGCCCGGGCGCACCGTGGGGTAAAGCCCCGGCACCGTTTCCAGATTGTGGTTGAACACGTCGGGCTTGGCCGCAACCACGGTTTCCAGCGCCGAAGGGGCGCATTTCAGGAAATCCGGGGTCAGAATTTCAATGGTCGTGCCCGGCGCCCGGTGGCGCACCGCGCGGATCGTCTGGGCGAAATGCTCGGCCCCGCCATCCTCCAGATCGTCGCGATCGACCGAGGTGATGACCACATGTTTCAACCCCAGCGTCGCCACCGCATGCGCGACCCGCCCCGGCTCGAACGCATCCAGCGTGTCGGGACGGCCGGTGGCGATGTTGCAGAACGAACAGCCCCGGGTGCAGATCTCGCCCATGATCATCATCGTGGCATGGCCCTGCGACCAGCATTCGCCCACATTGGGGCAGCCCGCCTCTTCGCAGACGGTGACCAGCTTGTTCGTTTTCAGGATCTCGCGCGTGTCCTTGTAGCCCTGCGAGGTCGGTGCCTTGACCCGGATCCAGCCAGGCTTCTTCGGCTGCGCCTGATCGGGTTTATGCGCCTTTTCCGGGTGACGCTGGCCGGGAATCTTGAGATCGCGCACGGATTTTCCCCCTGAAAAGCGGTCTGTCCCCTCAGATACGCCCTTTCGGGCGCCGAAGCAACGTTGCCCGCCCCCGCGTCAAGGCGCAGGCGGCACGCCCCGTGACCGCTTGCCTGTGCGTGACACCCGCCCAAAGCGGCAAAGCCCCCTCCCTGCGCCGCTTTTCTTTGCAATGCAGAAAATTCCCCAGGTTTTTTGCCGCAATTGCAAAGTCAGCTCTTGTGACCTTATCGCGCAGCTTTTAGAACGATTCCAAAGACACCCATTCCCCCACCCCCAGCAGGAGCCCCCGATGCAAACCGGCGCCAAACTGCCCGAAGTCACCTTCCACACCCGTGTGCGCGACGAATCCATCGGCGGGTCGAACCCGTTCCGCTGGGAAGACAAGACCACCGCGGATTATTTCGCGGGCAAGCGCGTGGTGCTGTTCGCCCTGCCCGGCGCCTTCACTCCCACCTGCTCGACCTACCAGCTGCCGGGCTTCGAAAAGGGGTTTGGCGATTTCGTGGCGCAAGGCATCGACGCGATCTATTGCCTGTCGGTCAACGACGCTTTCGTGATGAACCAATGGGCCAAGGCGCAGGGGCTGGAAAACGTGCAGGTCATCCCCGACGGCTCGGGCGAATTCACCCGCCGCGTCGGCATGCTGGTGCGCAAGGACAACCTCGGCTTCGGGCTGCGCAGCTGGCGCTATGCCGCCGTCGTCAATGATGGCGTGGTCGAAGCCTGGTTCGAAGAGCCGGGGCTGGCCGATAACCACGGCGAAGATCCCTACGGCATGTCCTCGCCCGAAACCGTCCTGAACTGGCTGATCGAGGCCAACAAGGAACAGGCGGCCTGATCGCCGCATCGCTTTCGCGCCTCCAGGAAAGGCGCGAACGGGGGCTGGGGGGATACGTCCCCCCGGCCTTTTTCTTTGCCCTGACGGCACAAAGCTCGCCGGGCGCGCGCGCCCTGCCTCAGGGAAATTCCTTGCGCACCTCTGCCAGAAGGTCCGCACAAACGGCGCGCAGGGTCTGGGCCAGCGGCTCGAACCAGAGCGCGGCATCGGGGCTGTCCTTGCGCCCGACCAGACGCAGGGTGCGGGCGGGCTCTTGCGCGAATCGCATCAGCGCAAGACCCGGTGCCGCCCGCGACTCGACGGAGGCTGCGATTTCCGGCACCAGGGTCAGCCCCATCCCCTGCCCCACCAGCCCGCATAGCGTGCTGAGCGACGAGGCCCCCAGATCGACCGATTGCGCCGCCCGCGTCAGCCCGCACAGCGCCAGTGCCTGATCGGCCAGACAGTGCCCTTCATCCAGCAGCAACAGCGCGCCGGGATCCAGCGCATCGGGTGCAAGCCCGCGGTTCAGCGCCAGCAATGCGGGCGTTCCGGCCAGCAGGAAGCGGTCTTCGCCCAACGGCACCTCATGGCACTCGGGCGCGGGCGTGGCGATGATTGCCGCATCAATCCGGCCGGCGTTCAGATCGGCCAGCAGGGCCTCGGTGCGCGCCTCGCGCAGGCGCAGCGCGGCACTCGCGCGCAATGCGGGCAATGCGCGCGGCAAAAGGTAGGGCGCGATTGTCGGGATCACCCCTAGGTTAAGGCTGCCCTGCCCGCGCCGGGCTTCGGCTTGCAGCGCGCGCAGTTCCGCCTCGATCGCCTCGGCCCGCGCCAGCACCATCCGGCCCGCCCGGGTCAGGCGGATGTCTCGCGGGCGGCGTTCGATCAGGGACAGGCCCAATTCGGTTTCCAGCTCGCGGATCTGCATGGACAGCGCAGGCTGAGTGACATGCACCGCCTCGGCTGCGCGCGAAAAGCTGCGGTGCCGTTCCAGCGCGATCAGGTAGCTGAGTTGGCGCAAGGTTATTCTCATAAGGAACGCTTAGCACGAAACTGCGAAACCACAATTCCGAAGTCTTCGCAGGCCGGGGCATCGCAGCCACGCGGGCCTCAGGCGCAAAAGAAAAGGCGCGCAGGAAACCCGCGCGCCCTGTGGGCAAGCCCCCGGATCAGCGCGCGGCCAGCGCGTCCACCAGAACCGATTTCAGCACATCGCGCGGCACGTCCGAGGTGACGAAAGCCTGCCCGATCCCGCGCGCCAGAATGAAGCGCATCTTGCCGTCCAGCACCTTTTTATCCTGCGCCATCAGCGCGATCAGCGCCTCGGCATCAGGCAGATCGCCGGGGATATCGGCAAGATCGGTCTTCATCCCCATCGCTTTCAGATGCGCGCGCACGCGGCTCGGGGCCTCTTGCGCGCACAGGCCCAGGCGTTGGCTCAGTTCAAACGCCAGCGCGCAGCCGATCGCCACGCCTTCGCCATGCAACAGCCGGTCGGAATAGCCGGTGGCCGATTCCAGCGCGTGACAGAAGGTGTGGCCCAGGTTCAGCAGCGCGCGGTCGCCTTCCTCGGTTTCGTCACGCGCCACGATATCGGCCTTCATCTGGACCGAGCGGGTAACGGCATGCAGCCGCGCGGCCTTGTCGCCCGCCGCCATCGCGGGCGCGTTCGCCTCCAGCCAGTCGAAGAAATTCGCGTCGCCCAGCAGCCCGTATTTCACCACCTCGCCATAGCCCGCCAGAAAATCACGCGCAGGCAGCGTATCAAGCAGGTCGATATCGGCCAGAACCAAGCTGGGCTGATGGAAGGCGCCGATCAGGTTCTTGCCCTGCGGCGCGTTGATCCCGGTCTTGCCCCCGACCGAGCTGTCGACCTGCGCCAGCAGCGTCGTCGGGATCTGCACAAACCGCACACCCCGGCGCAGCACGGCGGCCGCAAAGCCCACCAGATCGCCGATCACGCCGCCGCCGAAAGCCACGACGATATCCTTGCGCTCGACCTTCTGTTCCAGCAGCCATTCGACCGCGCGGGTGAACTGCGGCCAGCTTTTGGTGGCCTCGCCCGCGGGCAGCGCAAGGCTGACCATCTCAATATCGCCCAGACCCGCGCGCAGCGCCGCCAGATGCAGCGGCCCCACGGTTTCATCGGTAATCACCGCGACCCGGGGACGGCGCAGCAGCGGCGCAATCTCGGCGCCCGCATTGGCCACCAGCCCGGTGCCGATCCGCACCTCATAGGCGCGCGCGCCCAGTTCTACCCGCACGGTTTCGCGCATCTCATGCCTCCTCGAACAAACCCGGCCGGGCGCGCAACGCACCCACCACCTTTTGCGCCATCGCTTCGATCGACAGGCCCGGTTCGGCCGGAACCGCAATCTGCGCCAGCGCATAGACCGGCGCGCGTTGGGCAAGCAAGTCGGTCAGCGTGCGCTTGGGATCGGCGGTGCGCAAAAGCGGGCGGGTATTCTTGTGCCGCACCCTGTTCCACAGCAGTTCCAGATCCGCCTGCAACCAGACCGAGACCCCGAGCCGCGCGATCATCTCGCGGTTCTGCGCGCTCATGAAGGCCCCGCCGCCGGTCGAGACCACCGCAGGCGGCCCCGAGAGCAACCGCTCCAGCACCTCGGTCTCGCGGGCACGGAAGAAGGGCTCTCCGTCGCGGGCGAAGATCTCGGCCACCGACATCTGGGCCGCGCGCACGATTTCCTCGTCGCTGTCCAGAAACGGCACCCCCAGCATCCGGGCCAGCGCGGTGCCGACCGCCGTCTTGCCGGACCCCATCATCCCCACCAATACCACCGTCTTGCGCAACCGGGGCGGTCGCGAACTTGTCTGGGTCACGTCTCTTCCTTCCAACCGCCCGCCAGGCCGGCCCCTGCGCGCAATCCCGCCGGTCGGCGGGCGGTTGCGCATTCGTGATCTTTCCGCTCTTGAATGGCGTGAACTTCCGCGAAATGCCAGTTATAATCGCGCCGCTCCCCGAAGTGCGACGACCGGAGCAGGGTCGTTTCGGGGGCGCGACCGCGCAAAGCGCCAAGCGCTGAACGAAATTCCCGGACCTCCGGGGCAAAGAAGAAACGAAAGGCCGACCTATGGGGCGCATCTTGCAGATACTCGTGATTCTGGCTCTGCTGGCAGGGCTGGCGGTGGTGGGCTATGCCTATTTCGGCGACATGGCCCCTGACAGCACCGAGCAGCGGCTGGATGTGACGCTGCCGGAGGGACCGAGTGGGAACTGACCACATCTTTTTGCCGCGGATGACACCGCGCCGGGCGCGCAAGCGCGCAGGCGCGGTCTTGCTATGCGCGGTGGGTCTGGGGCTGACATTGCCTGCGCAGGCCGAAACCCAGCCGATGTCGGCCATCGACTGGCTGTCGCGTTCGGTCGTGACGCCGGTCGGCATGGCACCGAATGGCAGCCGGGCAGTTACGGGCGCCCATCCGGGCGAACCCCCGGTCAGTTCCGGTGCGCCGGTCGCCGATGTGACGGTGATGTCACTGGACCGGCCGTCTTCCAACGGGCTGGGCCTGCTGCCCGCAAGCCGCACCGGCCTGCCGCGCGATCTGTGGGGCGCCACGCCCGAAGCGAGCCTTGCCGTCACACTGCGCAAGGAGCGACTGGACACCCTGCCCAGCGTGCAGGGCTTCCTGCTGGAACTGTTGCTGGCCGAACTCGACCCGCCCCTGAATACCGCGACGACCGGACGCAACGTGCTGTTTTTGGCGCGGATCGACCGGCTGCTGGATCTGGGCGCCCTGGAACCGGCGCTGGCACTGCTGGAACAGGCCGACCCCGCAGACCCCGAGATTTTCCGCCGTCATTTCGACGTGGCGCTGCTGCTGGGACAGGAAGATGCCGCCTGCGCGATGATGGAACGCGCGCCCAGCATCGCGCCCTCGTTCCCGGCCCGGATCTTCTGTCTGGCCCGACGCGGCGATTGGCAGACCGCGGCGCTGAGTTTCGGCACCGGGCGGGCGCTCGGGCAGATCGACGATGACATCGCCCCCCTGCTGGAGCGGTTCCTGGAGCCTGAACTGGCCGATGGGGCCGAGGATCTGGTGCCGCCGGCCCGTCCCTCGCCGCTGGTCTTCCGCATGATGGAGGCAATCGGCCAGCCAATGCCCACCGGCAATCTGCCGCTGGCCTTTGCCCAGGCCGACCTGCGCGCCAATACCGGTTGGAAGGCACAGCTTGAGGCCGCCGAGCGGCTGGCCCGCGTGGGCGTGCTGGACCCCAACCAGTTGCTGGGTCTTTACACCGATCAAAGCGCCGCTGCTTCGGGCGGCGTCTGGGACCGGGTCAACGCCATTGCCAAGCTCGACACGGCGATTGCCGCCGGCAAGGCCAGCCGCGTGGCGCAGCTGCTGCCCGCCGCCTATGACGTGATGCAGGGGCAGGAGCTGGAACCCGTGCTGGCCGCCTTCTATGCGCCGCAACTGGCGACGATGGATTTGCCCGGCGATTCGGGCGCGCTGGCCTTCCGGCTGGGGCTGCTGACGCCCGATTACGAAACCGTGGCCCGCGCCCACGCGCCGCGCGATCTGGACGAGCGGCTGCTGGTCGGGATCGCGCAGGGCACGACCGTCGGCATCCCCGCGCAGGATCAGCTGGGGCTGGCGCTCAAACAGGTCTTCGATGCGCCCCCCGCGGCCGCCCCCGCCCCCTATGCCGCGCTGCTGCCCGGTCGTCTGGGCGAGGCGCTGCTGGCCGCGATCGACGATGTGACCGAAGGCGCCAAGGGCGATTACCGCCGGGTCGTTGCCGGGCTGTCGCTGCTGCGGATGGCGGGCCTGGAAAGCGTGGCGCGGCGCACCGCGCTGGAACTGGTGATCCTGGAGCGGCGCGGATGAGCGCGCCGTCCGACGCGGCAGGCTGGATTGCGACATTTCTGGACGCCCAGGCCGCCGAGGCCGGATCGGCGCGCAACACCCTGCTGAGCTATGGCCGCGATCTGAACGACTTTGCAGGCTTTGTCGCGGCGAAGTCGCTGACGCTCGATACGCTGACGCGCGCCGACATCGAAACCTATCTGATCCGCTGCGAGGCCGAGGGGCTGGCCAAATCGACCCGCGCGCGCAGGCTCTCGTCGATCCGGCAGCTTTATCGCTTCGCCTACGAGGAAGGCTGGCGCGCCGACAATCCCGCAATTCGCATCGCGGGGCCGGGCAAACCGCAGCGCCTGCCCAAGACGCTCGGCCTTGACGAGGTCGAGGCGCTGCTGGAAGCCGCGCGCGATCAGGGCCGCAGCCTGCCCGAGCAGATCCGCAACCGCTGCCTGATGGAACTGCTTTACGCCACCGGCATGAGGGTCAGCGAACTGGTCGGTCTGCCGGTCGCGGCCGCCCGCGGCAATCCGGCGATGCTGCTGATCCGCGGCAAGGGCGACAAGGAACGCATGGTCCCGCTCAGCCCCCCCGCGCAAGAGGCGCTGGCCGCGTGGCTGGCCTGCCGCGACGCGGCCGAGGAAGAGGCCCGCGTGCAGCGCCGCGTGCCGCCCTCGCGGTTCCTGTTTCCCTCGGGGGCGAAGGAAGGCCACCTGACCCGGCAAGGGTTCCACGGCCTGCTGAAGGATATCGCGGTCTCCGCCGGGATCAGCCCCGCGCGCGTCACGCCCCACGTCCTGCGCCATGCCTTCGCCACGCATCTGCTGCAGGGCGGCGCCGATCTGCGCGTGATCCAGACCCTGCTGGGCCATGCCGATCTGTCCACCACCGAGATTTACACCCATGTGCTGGACGAACGCCTGAAAGACCTGGTGCTGGGGCATCACCCGCTGGCGCGCCCTGCCCCCGACACCCACCGCGACTAACCCCTTGAATGCCGCCGCCTCTCACCCCTAAATGAGTGCCATGGACCCGCAATTTTCCCTCCTCGACACGACCTTCTGGCTGACCGCCGGGTCGATCATCGCCCTTTTGCTGATGTCGGCCTTCTTTTCCGGCTCGGAAACCGCGCTGACCGCCGCCAGCCGCGCCAAGCTGCGTAGCCGCGCCGACAAGGGCGATGTCGGCGCCGAGGCCGCGCTGGAGGTCACCGAAGACAGCGAACGGCTGATCGGCGCAATCCTGCTGGGCAATAACGTCGTCAACATCCTGTCGGCCTCGCTGGCCACAGCGCTGCTGACGCGGCTTTTCGGCGACAGCGGCGTGGCGCTGGCAACGCTTGGCATGACGCTGCTGGTGCTGATCTTTTCCGAAGTCCTGCCCAAAACGTATGCGATCACCCTGCCCGAAACGGTGGCCTCGCGCGTGGCCCGCCCGATCCGCATCCTGACCAGGGTTCTGGCCCCCATGGTCAGCGTGGTGCGCGCCATCGTGCGCGGTATCCTCTGGGCGTTCGGGTTCCGCACCGACGCCAATCAGGCAATGTTCTCGATCCATGATGAAATCGCAGGCGCGCTGGCCATCGGCACCTCGGAGGGCACGGTCGACAAGGAAGACCGCGACCGCCTGCTGGGCGCGCTGGATCTGGGCAAGCGCACGGTCGACGAAATCATGCGCCACCGCAGCCAGATCGAGATGATCGACGCCGAGGACGACCCCAACGCGATCTTCACTGCGGTTCTGGCCTCGCCGCACACCCGCCTGCCGCTCTACAAGGGCGAGCGCGAGAATGTGGTGGGGGTGATCCACGCCAAGGACCTGCTGCGCGCGGTCGAAAAGCTGCTGCGCGAAGGCGATGGCACGCTGGCCAGCCTTGCCGAGATGGATGTGATGAAAGTGGCGATGAAGCCCTATTTCATCCCCGAAACAACGCCGCTCGACGAACAGATGCGTGAGTTCCTGAAACGGCGCACCCATTTCGCCATGGTGGTGGATGAATACGGCGATCTGAAGGGGCTGCTGACGCTGGAAGACATCCTCGAGGAAATCGTGGGCGAGATTTCCGACGAATTCGACCCCAAGGCCGAGCGTCAGCTCAAACCCACCGAGACCGGTGATTACCTTGTCGATGGGGCGATGACGATCCGTGACCTGAACCGCGAGACCGACTGGACGCTGCCCGATGACGAGGCGAACACCATCGCTGGCCTGGTGATCCACGAGGCGCAGACGATCCCGACCGAAGGTCAGGTCTTTTCCTTCCACGGCTTCCGCTTCGAGGTCGTCGGTCGCAAGGATAACCGGATCACCAAGCTCAAGATCCGGCCGCTTCTGCCCAAGATCGACTAGGGACGGCCCGGGTGCAGGGGGCGCCGCCCCCTCTGGCCTTCGGCCATTCACCCCCGGGATATTTCATCCAGAAAGAAATCCATCCTTCTTTCTGGCCCAAATATCCCGGGGGGAGTCCGAAGGACGGGGGGCAGAGCCCCCCTTTTCTCACATGAAGGCGTCAGGCTCTGCCGCTTTCTTTTTGGCCACATACTCTGCCAGCGCCTCGCCCACCGCGGGGTCGAGCGCGGGCGGCTGATAGTCGCCCAGCATCTTTTCAACCCGGCGGGCAGCCAGCGCCACGGTGTCGCGCGCGCCCTCTTCTTCCCAGGTCTCGAAGGGTTTGTAATCCAGCAGGTCGGTCTTCCAGAAGGCCGATTTGAAATTGGCCTGGGTATGGGCACAGCCGAGGTAATGCCCGCCGGGGCCGACCTCGCGGATCGCATCCATCCCCTGCCCGTTCTCGCTCATGTCGATACCCGCGGCCAGACGGTGCAGAATGCCCAGCTGGTCGGCGTCCATCACATATTTCTCATACGAACTGACCAGCCCGCCTTCCAGCCAGCCGCAGGCGTGCAGCATGAAGTTGACCCCTGACAGCAGCCCGATATTCAGGCTGTTGGCGGTTTCATAAGCCGCCTGCGCATCGGGCAGTTTCGATCCGCAGAAGGCCCCGGCCGAGCGGTAGGGCAGCCCCAGGCGCCGCGCCAGCTGGCCCGCCCCCAGGGTAATCTGCGCGGCCTCGGGGGTGCCGAAAGTCGGCGCGCCCGAGTTCATGTCGATCGAGGTCACGAAGGCGCCGAAGATCACCGGCGCGCCGGGGCGGATCATCTGGCTGTAGGCCACGCCCGCCAGCACCTCTGCCAGCACCTGCGTCAGCGTGCCCGCGACGCTGACCGGCGCCATCGCGCCGCCCACGATGAAGGGCGAGATGATGCAGGCCTGGTTCGCCGCGGCATAGACCTCGAGCGCGTCCATCATGATCGGATCGAAGGTCAGCGGCGAGTTGATGTTGACGAGCGAGGTCATCACCGTGTTCTGATCGACGAAATCCGCGCCGAACAGGATCTTCGACATCTCGACCGAATCCACACAGCGCGAGCGTTCGGTGACCGATCCCATATAGGGTTTGTCGCTCAGCGTCATATGGGCATGCAGCATATCGAGATGGCGCTTGTTCACCGCAACATCGGTGGGTTCGCAGACGGTGCCGCCCGAATGGTGAACCCATTTCGACATCTGCCCCAGTTTCACGAAGTTGCGGAAATCCGCGATCGTGGCATAGCGCCGCCCGCCCGAAGCGGTGCGCACGAAGGGCGGGCCATAGACCGGCGCCAGAACCAGATTCTTGCCGCCGATCTCGACGTTGCGCTCGGGGTTGCGGGCATGCTGGGTGAACTGCGCCGGCGCGGTCGCGCACAGCTTGCGCGCCAGACCGCGGGGAATGCGCACCCGTTCGCCCTGCACATCGGCACCGACATCGCGCCAGCGCTGCAGGGCCGCCGGGTTTTCCACGAAATTCACGCCGATCTCTTCCAGCACCGTTTCGGCGTTATGCTCGATGATCTGCAGCGCCTCTTCGGTCAGCACGTCGAAATTGGGGATGTTGCGGGTGATGAAACGCGTGAATTCCTGTTTCACCGCTGTGCGTTCGGCCCGCCGTGCGGCGCCACCGCCACCCCGTGCCCGCCGTCCGCCCGACTGCCCCTCGACAACCTCTTCCATTCACGCCTCCCAGAGTGCTTTGAGTCTGTTGTAGCGTGCCCTGGGCCGCACCCATGCGCACAAAGCGACATCAGCGGTAAAGAAGCGACCGCCCGGCGTGGAACAGATGCACCTTCGCCGGGTCGGCGCCCAGGGTCACCTGCCGGTGGCGCAGATCGGCGTGAGTGCCGGGCAGCTTGGCGATCATCGCCGGGGCGCCCTTTTCAGGGGTGAAGTACAGCAGGCTCACTTCGCCCAGGGCCTCGACGATCGCGACGGTTCCGCTGAAGATGCCCGCGCCATCGGTCGGATGGAAATCCTCGGGGCGCACACCGATGTTGACCGCGAGCCCCAGATCGGCGGGCCGCGTCGGCACATGGCTGTGCGCGATCCCCCCACCCGCCAGTTCGACCGTGGTCTGCGCGCCGGTCTTGACAACCGTTCCGGGCAGAAGGTTCATCGCGGGGCTGCCGATGAACTGCGCGACGAATTCGGTTTCGGGGCGGTCATAAAGGTCCAGCGGCGTGCCGACCTGCGCGATCCCGCCGCCCGCCAGCACCACGATGCGGCTTGCCAGCGTCATCGCCTCGACCTGATCGTGGGTGACATAGATCATCGTGCGGTCGGGCATCGCCTCTTTCAGCTGCGCGATCTCGATCCGGGTGGCGACGCGGAGCGCGGCATCCAGATTGGACAGAGGCTCGTCGAACAGAAACACCTTGGGGTCGCGCACGATCGCCCGCCCGATCGCCACACGCTGCCGCTGCCCGCCTGACAGCGCCTTGGGCAGCCGGTCCAGATAGGGCGTCAGCTGCAAAATGCGCGCAGCATTTTCCACTGCCTTTTCAATTTCCTGCGGGGACTTCTTCGCAATCTTCAGCGCGAAGGCCATGTTGTCGCGCACCGTCATGTGCGGATAAAGGGCGTAGGACTGAAACACCATCGCGATGCCACGCTGCGCGGGCGGCACATCGTTCATGCGCTGCCCGTCAATCGTCAGATCGCCGCCCGAAATCCGTTCCAGCCCGGCGATCATCCGCAGCAGCGTAGACTTGCCGCAACCAGAAGGCCCAACGAAAACAATAAGTTCCCCGGACTTGATCTCAAGATTGATCCCCGACAGGATCTTGACCTCGCCATAGGCCTTGGCCACGTCTTTCAGCGACAGATCGGCCATGTCCTACCCCTTGTTCAACAGCAGAATGCTGGGCTGCCACGGTCCAAGATGCAGCGTGTGATCGGGCAACGGGCGGATCGAGCCCAGCTCGCCCGCAATCGTCACCCAGTCGCCTGCGGGAACGGTCGCATTGACCGGCTGATCCGACAGGTTGAAGAAGCACAGGATTTCTTCGTTCTGATTGATCCGCCGGAAGCTCAGAAGCGATCCCTCAGCCATCACTTCTGTCATAACTCCGTCGCGTAAGGCATTGTGATTGCGACGAAATGCAATAGCGCGGCGATAGTGGTGCAACAGCGCCGTCGGGTCGTGCTCGGCCACGTCCACCGCCAGATTGAGCTGCGCCGACGACACCGGCAACCACGGCTTCGCGCTGGAAAACCCGCCATAGACCGCGTCTTTTTCCCAGACCATCGGCGTGCGGCAGCCGTCGCGGCCCTTGAACTCGGGCCAGAATTCGCGGCCATAAGGGTCTTGCAGGTCCTCGAAAGTGATATCGGCCTCTGGTAGGCCCAGTTCTTCGCCCTGATACAGGCAGACCGATCCCCGCAGGCACATCATCAACGTCGCGTAAAGCCTTGCAGATGCGGCAGAAAGATCCCAGCGAGAGATGTGGCGCACAACGTCATGGTTGGAATAGGCCCAGCACGCCCAGCCATCGGCGGCAACGGCGGAAACCTTGTCGAACACCTCTTTGAAATAGCGGGCGGACAGGGGTTCGTGGCCGGACAGGAATTCGAACGCATAGGACATCTGCATCTTGTCCGCCCCCGAGGTATATTCGCCCAGGATTTCCAGCCCCCGCTGGCTATCGCCGACCTCGCCCACAGCGGCGGCGTTGTAGCCGTTCATCAGTGTGCGCAATTTCCGCAGGAATTCAACGTTTTGCGGGTGGTTCTTGTCATAGATGTGGCGCTGGTGATTATAGGGGTTCACCTTGGGAGCGGTCTGGTCGTTGCGCTCTGCCGCCGGCAGTGCAGGATTGTCGCGCAACTCCTTGTCGTGCATGTAGAAATTGATGGTATCGAGGCGGAAACCATCGACCCCGCGCTCCAGCCAAAACTTGGCCACGCCCAACAGTTCCTGCTGCACGGCCGGGCTGTGGAAATTCAGGTCGGGCTGGCTGACCAGAAAATTGTGCAGGTAATACTGTTCACGCCGCGCGTCCCATTGCCAAGCCGGCCCGCCAAAGATCGACAGCCAGTTGTTGGGCGGGGTGCCGTCGGGTTTCGGATCTGACCAGACATACCAGTCGGCCTTGTCATTGTCGCGGCTGGCGCGGCTTTCCTTGAACCAGGGGTGCTGATCCGAGGTATGGCTCAGCACCAGGTCGATCATCACCTTCATGCCCAGCAGATGCGCCGTGGCAATCACCTGATCGAAATCGGCGAGCGATCCGAACAGCGGGTCGACATCGCAGTAATCGGCCACGTCATAGCCGAAATCCTTCATCGGCGAGGTGAAGAACGGCGAAATCCAGATCGCATCGGCACCTAGGCTGGCGACATGCGGCAGCCGCCGCACGATGCCCAGCAGATCGCCCACCCCATCGCCGTTGCTGTCCTGATAACTGCGCGGATAGATCTGATAGATCACCGCACCGCGCCACCAATCGGGGTCTTTTTTCAATCCGTTCATTCATCCACCTTTGACAGACCCGGCGAGCAACCCGCGCACCAGATATTTTTGCATTGCGAAGAACACCAGCAACGGCACCGCGATCGACACGAAAGCCGAGGCCGCCAGAATTTCCCAATCCCCCCCGCGCGAACCCAGAAGTTCGCGCAGCACGCCGGTCATCACCAGCTGGTCCTGCGAATTGCCCAGAAACACCGTCGCCACCAGAAGGTCATTCCAGACCCAGAGGAACTGAAAGATCGCGAAACTCGCCAGCGCCGGAAACGACAGCGGCAGGATGATGCGGCGGAAAATCTGGAATTCGGTCGCGCCATCGACCCGCGCGCTTTCGATGATCTCGCGCGGCAGGCCGACCATGTAGTTGCGCAGCAGATAGATCGCGAGCGGCAGGCCAAAGCCGGTATGCGCCAGCCAGATCCCCATGTAGCCCTTGCCCAGCCCGATATCGTTATGCAGCTTCAGCAGCGGGATCAGCGCCAGTTGCAGCGGCACGACCAGCAGCCCCACCACGGCGGCAATCAGCAGTGCGCGGCCGGGAAATTGCATCCAGGCCAGTGCATAGGCCGCGAAGGCCGCGATCAGGATCGGAATGACCGTGGCCGGGATCGTCACGGTGAAGGTGTTCAGGAACGCGCGGCCCAACCCCTCGGCCCCGATCACGCGGGCGTAGTTTTCCGTGGTCAGGCGCGGCGGCGTGGTGGTGGTCAGAAAGATCCGCATGCCGCGGGTTTCGGTGAAGGCCTGCGGCGCGGTCAGGCGATAGTGGCCATCGGCCGCGACGCTCAGCGCCTGCCCGTCCTTCAGCGCGACGGTTTCCCCCGGCGCAAAGGCGCCCGGCGCGCGCGCACTGGTGCCCCAGGCCAGCAGGGTTTGCCCCGGGGCCAGCACCGTGCCCGAAATCACGAACAGATCGCCCTCTGGCTGCTGATCGGCGGCAGTGCCCGCGCGCACGAAGCCCGTGGACTCGGCGGTGAAGGGCGTGCGCCACCAGCCCGAGGCTGCGATCTGGTCACGGTCGCGGAACGAGGACACCAGCAGGCCGAAGGTCGGGATCGTCCACAGCACCACCAGCAGCAGCGCGGCCAGATTGACCGCCCAGACCAGCCGCGCCTTCGTGCCCGCAATCCCGCCCATCAGCGCATCTCCTTGCGGGCGTTGCGAATGTTCCAGACCATGATCGGCGTCACCAGCGCCATGATGACAAGCGCGATGGCAGAGCCACGGCCATAATCGGGCGCACCGCGGAACATCCAGTCATACATCAGATTGGCCAGCACCTGCGTGCCCCATTGCCCGTTGGTCATCACGAAGACGATGTCGAAGACCTTGAGCACGACGATGGTGATCGTCGTCCACACGACCGCGATCGTGCCCCAGATCTGCGGCACCTTGATGCGGAAGAACACCTGCCAGGGGTTGGCACCGTCCAGAATGGCCGCCTCGATCGTTTCCTCGGGGATGCCACGCAGGGCGGCGGACAGGATCACCATGGCAAAACCGGTCTGAATCCAGATCAGCACCGCCATCAGGAAGAAGTTGTTCCAGAACGGCAGCGTCAGCCAGGTTTCGGGCGCCTGGCCCAGGCCGGTCCAGATCGCGTTCAGCAGGCCGATCTGCGCCTGCCCCTCGGGGCGGTAATCATAGATGAATTTCCAGATCACCCCGGCGCCCACGAAGGAAATCGCCATCGGCATGAAGATGAAGCTTTTCGCGACATTGCCCCAGCGGATGCGGTCGGTGATCTGCGCCGCCAACAGGCCAAACAGCGTGGCCAGCGCGGGCACCACGGCGAGCCACAGCATGTTGTTCCAGATCGCCTCGCGGAATTTCGCGTCCCGCACGAGCCAGGCGTAGTTTTCCAGCCCGACCCAGTCGCGCCCGCCCGCGTCATGCAGGCTGCGCCAGACCGAGTTGATCACCGGATAAACCAGATAGACCGCCAGAAACCCCACCGCCGGGCCGATGAACAGCCAGGGCCGGATCATGTTGGCACGCAGGATATTGGCGCCCGCCCGCGCGCCCCGTGCCGGAAACACCGCATCCAGCAGCCAGTTGGAGCCCCAGAACCACGCCACACAGGCAAAGACGCCCGCGACGATGGTGCCCGTGGCAAAGGCCAGTTGCTCCAAGGCGCGCCCTCCGAAATCAGTCCGCCCGCAAGCCTAACCTGCGGGCGGAAAATGTGAAAGCTTACTTCAGCGTGTCCCAGGTGGCCTGAATCGCCTGCGCAACGGCGGCGGCATCCTTGCCGCCCGCGTAATCGACCATACCGGTCCAGAACGCGCCCGCCCCGATCGCGCCGGGCATCAGGTCGGACCCGTCGAAGCGGAAGGTCGTGGCATTCAGCAGGATATCGCCCATCTTTTTCAGCGTCGCATCGCCGTAAATGTCGGGGTTCACCGCCTTGTAGGGCGTGACGAAGCCCGTCTGGGCCATCCAGACCTCATGCGCGATGGGCGATTGCAGGAAGGTGATGAAGGCATCGGCGGCCGGGTTGTCGGTCAGCTTGGCAAACATCGTGCCCGCGCCCAGCACCGGCTGGCCCAGATCGCGGTCGGCATAGGCGGGGAAATAGAAGAAATCGGCATCCTGCCCGATCACCGTGCCTTCGGGGAAGAAACTGGGGATAAAACTGGCCTGACGGTGCAGGTAGCACTGCGGCGGGCTGGCAAACAGACCTTTCGGGCTGTCGCGGAAATCGGTCGAGGCCACCGCCCCCGCGCCGCCCGAAACGAAGGCGTCATTGCGCGCAAACCAGCCGAAATCCTCGATCGCGGCAATCACTTTCGGGTCGTCGAATTTCAGATCGTTCCGCACCCAGGCGTCGTAATCGGCGGGCGTGTTGAGGCGCAGCATCATGTCCTCGACCCAATCGGTCGCAGGCCAGCCGGTGGCGCCGCCAGACCCCAGCCCGATGCACCACGGCGTGCCGCCATCGGCCACGATCTGTTCGGTCAGCGCCTTCAGCTCCTCCATGCTCTGCGGCACGGCATAGCCCGCATCTTCAAAGTTTTCAGGCACATACCAGACCAGCGACTTCACATCGGCCTTGTAGGGGAAGGCATATTGATGCGCCTGCCCATCCGGCCCGGTGTAATTGCCATAAGCCGCCCAGCTGTCCCCGGCCGCGTAGTTTTCCTTGATCCAGCCTTCGACCCCCTCGGCCAGCGGCTTCAGATGACCCTTTTTCGCCAGATCGGCGGCCAGACCGGGCTGCGGAAACACCGCCACATCGGGCGGGCTGCCGGCCTCGGCGTCGATCACGATCTGCTGCTCGAAACTGTCGGAACCGGAATATTGCACATCGACCCCGGTCGCGGCCTCGAAATAGGCCAGCACGCTTTCGACCAGATCCTTGTCGGCCGACAGCCAGGGCCCGAGGATGGTCAGCTTCTGCCCCTTCAGGTCCATGGATTTCAGCGCCTCATACGACGCCCAGTCGAACCGCGCATCCGCGCCCGGGGGGAATTTCAGATCCTGCGCCCCGGCCGACCCGGCGATCAGGGCCAGCGTCGCGACAGAAAGAAAAAGGGTTCTGGTCATGCAATCCTCCCAAGACCGGGGGGCGAGCCCCATGGATCAGATCCGGCGCCATGCGGGCCCGATGCCCGACACAAGATCAAAGCGCTTTGAGTGCCGGAAGGCTCCCGCATCGCCGGCCAAAAGTCAACCGGAGCGATTGCCGCATTTGCACAGTATTTCCATGGCTTACTTCGCACTTGCAGCATCAGATGTTGACCTCGGGACGCAATTGACGCCCGCCACTGGCAGGGCTAATCTCAAAGTCATTCAAAGCGCTTTGAATTAGATTTTCGGAGGCTGCGTCATGACTCTCAAGGATCTTGCCACGCTTCTGGGGCTGTCACCCACCACGGTCAGCCGGGCGCTGAACGGCTATCCAGAGGTGAACGAGGCGACCCGCAAACGCGTGGCCGAGGCCGCACAGCGGTATAATTACCGGCCCAACACACAGGCCAAGCGCTTGGCGACCGGGCGGGCAATGGCGATCGGCCATGTGATCCCGATCTCGACCCAGCATGAGATCGTGAACCCGGTGTTTGCCGATTTCCTGGCCGGTGCGGGCGAAGTCTATGCCCGGGCGGGCTATGACATGGTGCTGACCATCGTGCCCGACGATGACGAGGAGCGCGCCTATCGCGAAATCCGCTCGAAGCGCAATGTTGATGGCATCCTCGTGCACGCGCCCAAGGCCCATGATCCGCGCATCGCGCTGCTGAACGACCTGGGGTTGCCCTTCGTGGTGCATGGCCGCGCGTCGGGGGTGCGGGCGCCCTATTCCTGGGTCGATGTCAACAACACCCGCGCCTTCGAGCGCGCGACCGAGTTCCTGCTCGATCTGGGGCACCGGCGGATCGCACTGGTCAACGGCATCGACGGGATGGATTTTGCGCTGCGCCGACGGCGCGGGTTCGAACGGGCACTGGCGGGGCGCGGGCTGGCGGCGGACCCGGCGCTGATCGTCGCGGGCGAGATGACCGAGGCGCAGGGCCATGCCGCGGCGCGTGCGATGCAGGCGCTGGCCGATCCGCCAACCGCCTATCTGACCGCATCGCTGCTGTCCGCGATGGGGGTGCGGCGCGGGCTGGAGGAAGCCGGGCTGAAACTCGGGCGCGATGTCTCGGTGCTGACCCATGACGACGAGCTGGGCTATCTGAAAAACGGAGAAGAGGAGCCGATCTTCACTGCCACGCGGTCCTCGGTGCGCGAGGCCGGGCGGCGCTGCGCGGCGATGCTGCTGCGCCAGGTGGCCTCGGGTGACCCCACGCCGCAAACCGAGTTGCTGGAGGCAGTTCTGGTTGTCGGCCAGTCCACCGGCCCGTGTCGCGCGCTGAACAGACAGAATGAACATGCTGCCGAAACGCTCTGATTTCCCGGACGATTTCGTGTTTGGCGCCGCGACCTCGGCCTATCAGATCGAGGGCCATCGCGCGGGCGGCGCCGGGCCGACCCATTGGGATAGCTTCGCCGCCACCCCCGGCAATGTGGCCCATGCCGAAGATGGCGCGCGCGCCTGCGATCACTACCACCGCTGGCCGCAGGATCTGGACCTGCTGGCGGGCGCGGGGTTCGATGTCTATCGTTTCTCGACCTCTTGGGCGCGGGTGATGCCCGAGGGGCGCGGCGCGGTGAATGCCGAGGGGCTGGATTTCTACGACCGGCTGGTCGACGGGATGCTGGAGCGCGGGCTGAAACCGGCGCTGACGCTCTATCACTGGGAATTGCCCGCGGCGCTGGCCGATCTGGGCGGCTGGCGCAACCGCGACAGTGCCGACTGGTTTGCCGATTACACGCAGGTCGTGGCGGCCCGGCTGGGCGACAGGATCTGGTCGGCCGCGCCGATCAACGAGCCGTGGTGTGTCGGCTGGATGGGGCATTTTCTGGGGCTGCATGCGCCCGGCCTGCGCGACATCCGCGCCACCGCCCGGGCGATGCACCACGTCCTGCTGGCGCATGGCCGCGCAATTCAGGCGATGCGGGCGGCGGGTCTGGGCAATCTGGGGGCGGTGTGTAATTTCGAATATGCCTTGCCCGCCGATGACACAGCCGCTGCCGCCCGGGCCGCCGCCCGCCATGACGCTTGCTTCAACCAGTTTTTCGTCTCGGCGCTGTTCCGGGGGGAGTATCCGGCCGAAGCCCTGGAAGGGCTTGCACGACACTTGCCGCAGGGCTGGCAGGACGATTTCACGACGATTCAGGCCCCGCTCGACTGGCTGGGGGTGAACTATTACACCTGCAAGCGGATCGCCCCCGCCCCCGGCCCCTGGCCCGCGCTGACGGAGCGCCCCGGCCCCTTGCCCAAAACCGCAACCGGATGGGAAATCTGTCCCGAGGGGCTGCACCATTTCCTGACCCGGATCGCGCGCGACTACACCGGCGCGCTGCCGCTCTATATCACCGAAAACGGGATGGCGGCCCCCGATGTGCTGCATGCGGGCACGGTGACGGATACGGACCGCATCGCCTATTTCCGCGCCCATCTGGCCCAATCCTTGCGCGCCATCGCCGAGGGGGTGCCCCTGCGCGGCTATATGGCATGGTCTTTGCTGGACAATTACGAATGGGCGCTCGGCTATGAAAAGCGCTTCGGGCTGGTGCATGTGGATTTTGAAACCTTGCAGCGCACCCCGAAGGCGTCCTATCACGCTTGGGCGCAGGCATTGAAAGGCTGACATGATCGACCCGACCCCCGACCGCTATATGCTGCTGGCCGATATCGGCGGCACCAATACGCGCGTGGCGCTGGCCGAGGGGGGGCGACTGCTGCCCGAAACGATCCGCAGATATGCCAATGCCGGACGGCCCGCGCTCTATCCGATCCTGGCGGAATATATGCGGACCGAAGGCATCACCGATCTGGCGGGGGCCTGTGTGGCCGCGGCCGGGCCGGTGCGCGACGGGGTCGCAACGATGACCAACCTGTCCTGGGTGATCGAGGATCATGCCGTGGCCCAGGTGACCGGCGCCGGGACCGTGGCCGTTCTGAACGATCTGCAGGCGCAGGGCCATGCGCTAGGATATCTTGCGCCGCAGATGGTGCGCCAGATCCTGCCCGGCACGGCAACCCCGGCCGCGGGGGCCAGCCGTCTGGTGGTGGGGGTCGGCACCGGCTTCAACGCCGCCCCGGTGCATGAGGCCCCCGGCGGGCGCGTCGTGCCGCCCTCGGAAAGCGGTCACGTCACCCTGCCCTGCATCACCGAAAGCGATTTCGCCCTGAAACGCTATCTGGAGGCCAAGCACGTCTTCGCCTCGGTCGAACATGTCGTTTCGGGGCGCGGGATCGAGCGGGTCTATGCCTATCTGGCGGGGCACGAGGATGCGATCACCCCGGGCTCGCAGATCATCGCGGCGCTGGAAGCGGGCGATCGGGTGGCGCGGCAGGCCGGGCAGCTGTTCGTCACGATGCTGGGCCGCGCGATGGGCGATCTGGCGCTGACCCACCTGCCCTTCGGCGGGATCTATCTGATCGGCGGCGCGGCGCGTGGCTTCGTGCCGTGGTTCGACGAATTCGGCTTTGCCGACGCCTTTCGCGCCAAGGGGCGTTTCTCGGATCTGATGGCGGAATTTTCGGTGTCGGTGGTCGAGGACGACTATGCCGCGCTGACCGGCTGCGCCGCCTATCTGCAAAATCTGCGCAAGCCGCGATAAAAGTTTTGGCGTCAAGCCAATCTTAACGGCTGGCGGGTAAGCCTCTTTCATCCAGGAATGAAAGGGGAACAAGGTGCGCCTTTCTCACATGACGTTTTTCGGGGGTGGCGCATGACCACGCTCGCCCTCGCGCCGCGGCTCGATCTGTCGCATGCGTCCGAACTGGCCGGTGCGCTGCGCGGGCACAAGGGGGCCGACCTTGTGCTTGACGCCAGCGCGGTGACGCATCTGGGCGGGCTTGGCCTGCAGCTCCTGGCCGCCGCCGCGAAAACCTGGCGTACCCAGGGCCATTCACTGACCATTCAACCACGCTCCGCCGCCTTCGACGAGGCGCTTGGCACCTTCGGGGTCAATCTGGCGGACCTGCAATCCGAGGAGGCCGCATGAGCCTGACAGTCCTTGCGGTGGATGACAGCCGCACGATCCGCGACATGCTCAAGCTGGCCCTGACAGAGGCCGGGATCACCCTGCACCTGGCCGAGGATGGCGTGCATGGGCTCGAAGTGCTCTCAGGTATCCAACCCGATGCGATCATCTCCGACATCAACATGCCGCGGCTCGACGGCTTCGGCTTCATCGAGGCGGTGCGGGGACAGGACAAGCACCGCGCCACGCCGATTCTGGTGCTGACCACCGAATCCGCCCCCGAACTGAAAGCGCGCGCCCGCGCGGCTGGGGCGACCGGCTGGATCGTCAAGCCCTTCGATCCGCCGAAACTGGTCAAGGCATTGCAGATGGTTGCGGGCTGAGGGAGGGCGCGATGGCAACGGATCCGATGGCAGAAATCCGGGCCAGTTTCTTCGTCGAATGCGAAGAACTGCTCGAAAGCCTGCAAGACGCGCTTGGCGAAATGGACGAAGGCCAGCACGACAACGAGACGATCAACGTCGTCTTTCGGGCCGTTCATTCCATCAAGGGCGGCGCCGGGGCCTTCGGCCTCGACGCGCTTGTGAGCTTTGCCCATCGCTACGAAACCGTTCTGGATGAATTGCGTTCGGGCCGGCTGGCAATCACCCCCGACGCGATGAAGCTGTTCTTCCACGCGGCCGACCTGCTGCACGACCATGTGCGCGCCGCGCGCGATGCGGGCCCCGTGCCCGATGGCGCCGAGGAGTGCCTGGTCGAGCTCGAGGCGCTGATCGGTGGCGGGGCGGGCCCTGCGGCCGCGGCCGAAGAAGAGGTGAACGATTTCCAACCGATGGGGCTCAGCTTCGATTTCGGCGATCTGGGCAACGAGGCCACGGAAGATGACAGCCCCAGAGAACCGCCGGTCTGGCAGCTGCGCTTCACCCCCAGCGCGGCGCTCTATGCCTCGGGCAACGAACCGCTGCATCTGCTGCGCGCCCTTGCGAGCCTAGGCACGACCCAGGTCCGCTGCGATCTGGGCGCCCTGCCCGATCTGGACACGCTGACCCCCGAGGATTCGGCGCTGAGCTGGCAGATCACCGTCACCGGTGATCTGGAAGAGGCCGACATCCGCGAAGTCTTCGATTTCGTCGAGGATGTCAGCGATCTTGAGATTTCCCGGGCCGCGGCTGAAGCCGCCCCGATGATGGGCTTTGGCGCCACAGGTGACAGCATGGATTTTGATCAGGGCTTCGGGCAGCCGCCGCTGAGCGCCGAAGACACCCCTGCGCCAGCGGCCAGCGCCCGGCCCCCCATCGCCACGCCGGACCCGGCGCCGGCAGCCCCCTCGGCGCCTCCCGCCGCGGCCGCGCCGCCACCCGGCGCAGCAGTGCCCCTGCCCCCCGCCCCGAAAGAACCCGCGACCGAAGCCTCGGCCACCGTGCGCGTTGACCTTGACCGCATCGACCGCCTGGTCAACCTGGTGGGCGAATTGGTGATCAACCAGGCGATGCTGGCGCAATCGGTCGCCGAAGCCGGCCTGCCGCCGAATTCGACCGTGATGACCGGGCTCGAAGCCTTCATGATGCTGACCCGCGACATCCAGGACAGCGTGATGATGATCCGCGCGCAGCCGGTCAAGCCGCTGTTCCAGCGCATGGCCCGGATCGTGCGCGAAGCTTCCGCCGCGGTCGGCAAAGAGGTGCGCCTGCGCACCGAAGGCGAGGCGACCGAAGTCGACAAAACCGTCATCGAACGGCTGGCGGACCCGCTGACACATATGATCCGCAACGCCGTCGATCACGGTCTGGAAACCCCGGACAAACGGCGGGACTCGGGCAAAAGCCACGAAGGCGTCATCACCTTGTCCGCGCAGCACCGTTCTGGCCGCGTGGTCATCGAGGTCAGCGATGACGGCGCGGGGATCAACCGCCCGAAAGTGCGCGAAATCGCCATCGCAAAGGGGCTGATCGCCGCCGATGCCGTTCTGAGCGACAGCGACATCGACAATCTGCTGTTCCTTCCCGGCTTCTCTACCGCGAACCAGGTCTCGGCGTTGTCGGGGCGCGGCGTCGGCATGGATGTGGTGCGGTCGGCCATCCAATCGTTGGGCGGGCGTATCACGATCCACTCCGAACCGGGTAAAGGCACACGGTTTTCGATCTCGCTGCCACCGACTCTCGCGGTTCTCGACGGGATGGTCGTAAATGTAGCCGGCGAGACCTTGGTCGTGCCGCTATCTTCGATCCTCGAAACGGCAACCCTCTCCGAGGGGGATATTCGCGCCCTGGGCCCGGAAACCAATGTCATCCATGTACGCGGCGCCTTTGTCCCGCTCTATGATCTCGGGGCCGAACTGGGTTATCGACGCCCGAAATCCTCTTATGACGGCGGGATCGTCCTGCTGACGGCACTGGAAAACGGCGCCCGCAGCGCATTGGTCGTCGATGCGATCATGGAACAGCGCCAAGTCGTCATCAAAGGGCTGCAGCGGAGCTACGGCCATATTCCCGGTGTCGCTGCCGCGACGATTCTGGGCGACGGACAGATCGCCCTGATCCTCGACCCCGCCGACCTCGTTCAAAATGCTTCCGGCCGCACGCGCGCCGCCGATCTCGCCCTTGCAGGATGAAAGCCATGACCGCAGATCAAACCTCCCAAAGCACCTCCGAAGTCGAGCTTCTCTCGTTCCGCCTGGCCGAAGAAGAATACAGCGTCGACATCATGTCGGTTCGCGAAATCCGCGGCTGGACCCGGGCCACGCCCCTGCCACATGCCCCGGCCCATGTTCGCGGTGTGATCAACCTGCGCGGCACGGTCCTGCCTGTGGTCGATCTGTCAGTGCGCCTGGGCATGCCCCCGGTCGAGGGCGATGTGCGCAATGTCATTATCGTCGTTCAGGTGGGCACCCAAACTGCGGGTCTGCTGGTCGATGCCGTGTCCGACATCCTGGCGCTGCCTCGCAGCGAATTGCAGACCCCGCCCGAGCTTGCCGCCGATACGGCACATAGTTTCATCGAAGCCCTGACGATCGTGGAGGGCCGCATGATCCGCGTGCTCGATCTCACCGCGGTTCTGCCTGACGATACCGCCGAGGCCGCATGACCCACGCATTCACACCACCATCCGGACAGCCCACACTCGGTGACGCCGATCTCCGGGCAATCGCGGCAATCCTGCACGAACATGCCGGGATCGTCATTGCCCCCGGAAAGGGCTCTATGGTCCAGTCACGACTGGCCAAACGACTGCGCGCCCTCGGCCTGAGCGATTACGGCAGCTATATCAGCCTGCTGACATCGGACGCGGGGCAGGCCGAACGGAAGGAAATGATCTCGGCGCTGACCACCAATGTCACGCACTTCTTCCGGGAAAACCATCATTTCGAGACGCTACGCAACTCCGCCCTGCCGCCGCTGCTGGCGCGCGCACGGGCGGGTGGACGGGTGCGCATCTGGTCCGCCGGGTCGTCGAACGGCCAGGAGGCCTATTCGATCGCCATGGTCCTGGCAGAGATGGCAAGTGATTTTGCGCGGCTCGATATTCGTATTCTGGCAACGGATATAGACCCGGTCATGATCGCATGCGGCCGCGCCGGCACCTATGAGAGCGCAACTGTAGAGGCCGTGCCCGCGGCCCTGCGTCGCAAATATTTCGAGCCGACCTCTGATGGTCAGCGCGTCATTCAGCCTGTGCGCGACTGCGTCAGCTTTCGGGAATTGAACCTGCACGATCCCTGGCCGATGAAGGGCCGTTTCGACATCATCTTCTGCCGCAATGTCGTGATCTACTTCGCCCCCGAGGCGCAGCAGCGTCTCTGGAACCGTCTTGAAGCCACGCTGAACCCCGGCGGCTGGCTGTTCGTCGGTCATTCCGAACGTGTGGCGCTGGACGGTGCAAGCGCCTTCAAGACCGCCGGGATCACCACATATCGACTGCCCGATGCGGGCCAGACAGATGGAGGCACGCAATGGCATTGAGAGATCAACTCAGAATCATGGTGGTGGACGACATGTCCACCAGCCGTGGCCTGATTACCCAGGCGCTCGACGCCATGGGAATACGACAGATCGGCTACGCTACCGACGGGCCGGGCGCCCTGCAAATTCTGGAAAAAACGCCGGTCCACCTGGTTATTTCCGACTATAACATGCCGGGAATGGATGGCCTGCAACTGCTGCATGCCCTGCGCAGCGCCCCCAAGACCAAAGGGCTCGGGTTCATTCTGATCACCGGGCGGGCCGACAAGGAAATCATCGACACCGGGCGCCGGCTCGGCATGAACAACTTCCTGAAGAAACCCTTCACACCGCAAGAACTGAGGGCCTGCATCGAAGCCGTCGTGGGGCGGCTATGATGATCGCCTCCAGTCAGGAAACCGTTCCGCCGCCCCGGCGCGATCTGCCGTTGGATGCGCTTGCGGCGCGGATCGGAGACGAGCTGGATACGCTTGCGCGCTTGTCTTCGGACGTGCAGCGCGCCCTGTCGATGTGTCATTTCGCAGAACATACCGATCCACAAGCCATTCGCGGCCTGCAGGGCATCGACCGGATCACCCAGGCGCTCGAAGATCTCGGGCGCCTGATGGCTGCGGTTTCAGGTGAAATGCCCAAGGACGTGAAGCTGCACGCAGTGCCGATCCTGTCACGCCTGCGGCTGCATGAATTGATTACAAACCTGGACCCCGCGCAAGAAAAGACCGTTCAAGAGCATGAGTCGGAGGGAGATATCCAGTGGCTCTGAAACGCGGTCCGCCCTGACAAGGGCGCATGCACAGAACAGGCGGCCGACCCCGAGGGAGGAATAACCCGCAAAGCATGCGCCAGATCTGATGCACTCCTGAAATGGTCAGCCCGGTGAGATTCGAACTCACGACCTTTGGTACCCAAAACCAACGCGCTACCAGACTGCGCTACGGGCTGACTCGGGGCCTTGTATCGTCGAAACCACGCGATGCAAACCACCTGCATACGGGAAACGACATTTCAACCCCCTGCGACCGCGACAGACGTTCTGACCATTCCCCCGTACCTACGGCACCGGCATGATCGGGCTGTGGCAGGCCGATGCCTCTTCCTAACCGGGCCTTTTGCCAAGGGAAAGCCCTTAGTCGCAGGGCAGCAGTGCACGCGCGGGGTCTATCGCCGGATGGGCCAGATGCGCGCCCGGCACCAGCCCGATCCGACGTGCCAGCCCCCCGCGGATTTCCAGAACCATCTGTACCGGCACCCCCGAGGGAATCGGGGTCTCGTCCAGCGGCACGGCATTCTCGTGCACCGCGACAACCTCCCCGGTGGCGTCGATGAAGATCATGTCCAGCGGAATCAGGGTATTCTTCATCCAGAACGCGACTTCGCGCTCGGTCTCATAGATGAACAGCATCCCGGTGCTGGCGGGCAATGACGTGCGCGCCATCAGCCCCTGCGCCCGTTCGGCGGGCGTATCGGCCAGCTCGATGCTGAACCGTGCCTCGCCCCCCCGTGGCAGGGAAAACAACGCAAGATCGGCGCGACAGGCCGCCGCCTGCGCCATCTGCAGACCGAAGCCTGCCCAGAACAGCGCGCTCAGCGCACCTCGCGCAAGGCCGTTTCCCATGACACCACCTGCGCCGCCATCCGGCCGCGTTTGCCTTCGATAACCCGCAGGCACACCGCTTCGCCCGGGCCCAGATCCGCAAACCCCGAGCGCCGCAGCACTTCGATGTGAATAAACACATCTTCGGGGCGGCCAAACACATTCGCGAAGCCAAAGCCCTTGACCTTGTCGAACCACTTCACCCGCGCCGGCTCCAGCGGCAGCGCCGCAATCTCGGCCGGGTCGCTGTCTCCCAGATCCTCGATCGGCGCGGGGCGCATCGCCTCGCCTTCCGGGGGGGCGATGGCCAGAACCTCGACCGCCTGCGCGCCGCGGGGCGTGACCTGAACCGTCACGGTAATTCCGGCGTTATCCGCGACCGAACCCTGGCCGAAATTCCGCAGGACATTCGCATGCAACAGGATATCGGGGCCACCCTCTGTATCGAGAATGAAGCCAAACCCCTTGCCCGGATCGAACCACTTCACCCGGCCCGTCACCTGTCGCAAATCTATTTGTGCGTCTTCCATCTCATTCTTCCGTTACTGGCATCGCTGGCTGTCGTCTTGCCGCGAGACAAGCGAGGTGCTGACCAAGTCTCACACGAAGAGGGCGGGATTCAAGTGCAAAAAGTAAGGTATTCCATACCTGATTAATTCACGAAGCGTGAAATTCAGGGGTTGAGGCGATCGATTCTCCATGTTTCGGACGGTTCTGGGCGGCTCCACCGGAAGCGATCATGCAGCCGGAAGGCGCCATCCGCCCAGAATTCGATCTCCAGCGGCGTGATCCGGACCCCACCCCAGAACGGCGGGCGCTTCGGGTTCGGACCATGGGCGGCGGTGACCCGGGCGACCTCGGCCATCAGGGACGTGCGCGAGGCAAGCGGCTGGCTTTGATGCGACGCCCAAGCGCCCAGGCGCGACTTGAGCGAGCGCGAGGCGTAATAGGCATCCGCCTGCGGCCCCTCTTCGCGGGTGCACAGCCCCCGCACCCGGATCTGGCGGCGCAGCGACTTCCAGTGCAGCACAAAGGCCGCCTTGCCTGCCGCTTCGATTTCGCGCCCCTTGGCCGAGGTGTAGTTGGTATAGAAGACGAAGGCCCCACCCGAGGGCGCGCCCTGCCCTTCGATTTCCTTCAGCAGGACCATCCGTACATTCGGCAGCCCGTTAGCATCCACCGTGGCCAGCGCAATCGCATTGGGATCGTTGATCTCGCTGGCTTCGGCCTCGGCAAGCCACTTCTGCGCAATGGCAAACGGATCATCGCCTGCGAAAATCCCGCTTCTGTCACTCATGTTGCCTCCTGACGTGCAGACGTTGCTCCCCCGGCCTGCCCTGTTTTCGATACCACAGAAGCGGCTTGGCGGCCTTGATGCCAATCAAGCTTTCGCCTAATGCTTTCGCACTTACCAGAGGGAAGCGAGGGAAACCCGAGATGTCAAATAACCTGATGGCGGGCAAACGCGGTCTGATCATGGGCCTGGCGAATGACAAATCCATCGCCTGGGGCATTGCCAAGGCCTGCGCCGATGCCGGGGCGGAACTCGCCTTTTCGTATCAGGGCGAAGCGCTGAAGAAACGGGTGGAGCCTTTGGCCGCCAGTCTCGGCACGCCCCTGCTGTTCGAATGCGACGTGACCGACGAAGCCAGCATGGACGCGCTGTTCGCCGGGCTGAAGGATGCCTGGGGCACGATCGACTTCGTGGTGCATGCGATCGGCTTCTCGGACAAGAACGAGCTGCGCGGCCGCTATGTCGACACCTCGCGCAACAACTTCACGATGACGATGGACATCTCGGTCTATTCCTTCACCGCGATCTGTGCCCGCGCGGCGGATCTGATGCCCAATGGCGGCAGCCTGCTGACGCTGACCTATTACGGCGCCGAACAGGTGATGCCGCATTACAACGTGATGGGCGTTGCCAAGGCCGCGCTGGAGGCTTCGGTGAAATATATCGCCGAGGATCTGGGCAAGGTCGGCATCCGCTGCAACGCGATCTCGGCCGGCCCGATCAAGACGCTGGCCGCCAGTGGCATCGGCGATTTCCGCTACATCATGAAGTGGAACGAACTGAACTCGCCCCTGCGCCGCAACGTGACGCAGGAAGAGGTCGGCAAGGCCGCGCTTTACCTGCTGTCCGATCTGGGCTCGGGCACCACGGGCGAGAACCTGCATGTCGATGCGGGCTATCACGTCGTCGGCATGAAAGCGGTCGACGCCCCCGACATTGCCACGGTCACCGCGCCGCCCTCGTCCGCGAAGAGCTGATCCATGACGCTCGCCGCCTTTGCCGCGATCTATCTTGTGCATCTGGCGGCGGCAATCTCGCCCGGGCCCGCGGTTTTGCTCGCGGCCCGCACCGGGCTGCGCGAGGGTTTCCTGCGCGGCACCTGGCTGGCCGTTGGCCTGGGCCTGGGCGCCTGCATCTGGGCCCTGGCCGCGCTGTTCGGTCTGGCGGTGCTGTTTCGCGTGGCCCCCGCCCTGCTCAGCGTTCTGAAATATGCAGGCGCGGCCTATCTTCTGTATCTGGCCTGGAAGATGTGGCGCCATGCGCCCGAGCCGCTGGATACCCGCATCAGCGAGGAACAGTCGGCACGCGGCACGCTGGGGCTGATATGGCAAGGCGTCGCCACGCAATTGGCCAACCCCAAACCCGCGGTGTTCTTCGGCACGATCTTCCTGACCTTCGTGCCGCCCGAAGCGCCTGCCTGGGCCTATGGCGTGATCCTGGCGATCATCTTCGTCAATGATGCGGGCTGGAATGCGCTGGTGGTGCGGATCTTTTCGCTGCCACGCACCCGCAGCTTCTATCTCAACCTGAAAACCGCGATCGAACGGACCTTTGGCGCGCTGCTGGCGCTGCTGGGGGCCAAACTCGCCCTGTCCTGAGGAGCAACCTCCATGACCGAACGTCTGCCGCATGAAAAAGGCTTCCACGTCAGCTGGGATCAACTGCACCGCGATGCGCGCGCGCTGGCCTGGCGGCTGGACGGCAAGGGCCCGGACAACGGCGCCTGGAAGGCCGTGGTCGGTATCACCCGCGGCGGCCTGGTGCCCGCGATGGTGATCGCACGCGAACTCGACATCCGGGTGGTCGACACGATCTCGGTCAAATCCTACAGCCATCAGGACCAGCGCGAGCCGGTGGTGACGAAATCGCCGCAGATGGATCTGATGGGCGATGGCGAGGGCATCCTGATCGTCGACGATCTGGTCGACACCGGCAAGACGCTGGAACTGGTGCGCAAGCTGTTCCCCAAGGCGCAATTCGCCACCGTCTACGCCAAGCCCAAGGGCAAGCCGCTCGTTGACACCTATGTCACCGAGGTCAGCCAGGACACCTGGATCTTCTTCCCCTGGGACATGGCGCTGCAATACGTCCAGCCGTTCCGCGGCACCGACGCCTGAGCGCCTCTGCCCGGCCCTCCGCCTGGGCCGGCGTCGCAGCCTCCGGCGGGAGTATTTGAGCCAGGAGAAATCCTTCGCGCTTCGGCCCTTCGGCGGCAGCGTCATGCGATTGCGGTTTCTTCTTGGCCCAAATACTCCCCCGCCGGAGGCGTCCGCCCTTGCCAAGGCCGCAGCGGGGTGGTGATCTGGCGCCAACAGCCCGAGGATGCCATGACACTTTCCCCCCTGAACCCCGCTTTGGCCGCAACCTTCGCCCCCCCGGTGATGGAGGCGCGCCGCTGGCTCGAGGGTGTCAGCTTCCCGCCCGAACGCCCGCTGATCAACGTCAGCCAGGCCGCGCCGGTCGACCCGCCGCCCGAAGCGCTGCGCCGCGCGATTGCCGAGGCCGCGCTGAACGATCCGGCCGCCCATCTTTACGGGCCCGTGCTTGGCAATCCCGAATTGCGCGCCGAACTGGCCACACAATGGTCGGCGGCCTATGGCGGCGCGATCGCGCCCGCTCAGGTGGCCATCACCCAGGGCTGCAATCAGGCCTTCTGCGCGGTGATGGCGACGCTGGCGGGTGCGGGCGACGAGGTGATTCTGCCGACGCCGTGGTACTTCAACCACAAGATGTGGCTCGATATGCAGGGCGTGCGCACGGTGCCGCTGGCGACCGGCGCCGGGCTTTTGCCCGACCCCGAGGCCGCCGCCGCGCTGATCACCCCCGCCACCCGCGCCATCGTTCTGGTCAGCCCGAACAACCCGGGCGGCGCGGAATACCCCGCCGAACTGCTGCGCGCCTTCCACGATCTGGCGCAGGCCCGCGGGCTGGCGCTGATTGTCGATGAAACCTATCGCGATTTCGACGCCCGCACAGGCGCGCCGCATGATCTGTTCACCGATCCCGGCTGGGACGCGAATTTCATTCATCTTTACAGCTTTTCGAAGGCCTATCGTCTGACCGGGCATCGCGTCGGCGCGATTGTCGCCAGCCCCGCGCGGCTGGCCGAGGTCGAGAAATTCCTTGATACCGTGGCGATCTGCCCCAACCAGCTGGGCCAGATCGCGGCGCTCTGGGGGATGCGGAACCTGTCGCAATGGGTGGCGGGCGAACGCGCCGAAATCCTGGCGCGGCGCGCGGCGATGGCCAAGGGTCTGGCGGACTTGCCCGGCTGGCAGACGCTCGGCTGTGGCGCCTATTTCGCCTATGTCGCCCACCCCGACCCGCGCCCGTCGCCGGAATTCGCCCGCGCGCTGGTGCGCGAGGCGGGCGTGCTGCTGCTGCCCGGCACGATGTTCATACCCGCCAGCGACCCGGCAGGCCAGCGCCAGCTGCGCATCGCCTTCGCCAATGTCGACGTGGCGGGCATCGCGGAATTGATGCGCCGGCTGGCCGCTTTGGCGCCCTGAGCCTTGCGGCCCCACCGTCAAAGCCCTAAACACCCCAAAACAGCCTAATCCCGGGAGGATCGAGCATGTCGAACAAGCTGCGTAGCCATGGCAAGAACATGGTGGTCTGGGTGCTTCTGGCGATGCTCGTTCTGGGGCTCGGCGGCTTCGGGATGGCGAATTTCTCGGGCCGGATCAGCACCATCGGATCGGTCGGCGAAACCGATGTTTCGGTGAATGACTACGCCCGCGCGCTGCGGCAGGAAATGAACGCCGCCGCCGCCCAGATCGGGCGTCCGCTGACGCTGGCCGAAGCGCAGTCGCTGGGTCTTGATCGTCAGGTGCAGGGCCAGATGTTCGGTCAGGCCGCGGTGACCGAGGCCGCGCGGGTGATCGGCCTGTCGGCAGGCGATGCCGAGTTGCACCGCCAGATCACCGCCGCCCGCGCCTTTCAGGGGCTGGATGGCAAGTTCGACCGCGAGACCTATCGTCTGACCCTGCGTCAGGAAGGCTTCACCGAGGCCGAGTTCGAATCCAAGCTGCGTGCCGACATCGCGCGCTCGATCCTGCAAGGCGCCGTGGCCGGTGGGCTGCGCGCGCCCGAGGCCACGACCAATGCCTATGCCGCCTATATCACCGAGACCCGCGACATCGCCTATGCCGAACTGACCGAGGCCGATCTGACCACAGCCGTGGCCGAACCGGGCGAGGACCAGCTGCGCGCCTTCCACAGCGAACACGCCGATCAGTTCACCCGGCCCGAAACGCGCGAGATCAGCTATGTTTGGCTGACGCCCGACATGCTGATGGACAAGGTGCAACTGGACGAGGACGCGCTGCGCACCGCCTATGACAGCCGCCGCGACGAATTTGTGCAGCCGGAAAAGCGGCTGGTCGAGAAGCTGGTCTATCCGACGCTGGAAGAAGCGCAGGCCGCCAAGGCGCGCTATGACGCAGGTCAGGCGAGCTTTGCCGATCTGGCGGCCGAGCGCGGGCTGACGCTGGAAGACATCGACCTGGGCGAGCCGTCGAAGGACGAGCTGGGCGAAGCGGGCGATGCCGTCTTCGCGCTGAGCGAACCCGGTGTCGCAGGCCCGATCGAGACCGATCTGGGCCCCGCGCTTTATGCGATGAATGCGATCATCCCGGCGCAGGAAACCAGTTTCGAAGATGCCCGGGCCGAGCTGTCCTCCGAAGCGGCCGCCGATCGCGCGCGCCGGATGATCGGCGACATGACCACCGATCTGGAGGATCGTCTGGCAGGCGGCGCGACGCTTGAACAGATGGCCGAGGAAACCGACATGCAGCTGGGCCATATCTCGATGGCGCCCGATACCGATGCCGACATCGCGGGCTATGAAGCCTTCCGCGAGGCCGCGCAGAAGGTCACGGCCGAGGATTTCCCGGAACTGGGCAATCTGGACGATGGCGGCGTCTTTGCGCTGCGGCTGGACGGGGTGACCCCGGCCGCGCTGATCCCGTTCGAAGAGGTCCGCGATCAGGTTGCCACCGCCTGGCGTGCCGCCGAACTGACCCGGCTGAAGACCGAACGCGCCGCCGAGATTGCCGCCGCCGTGGAGTCGGGTGCATCGCTGGGCGCGCAGGGTGTGCTGCTGACCTCGGTCGCGAAGCTGCCGCGCGGCGGCTATCTGGAAGGCCAGCCGCGCGCGCTGATCGACACCGCCTTCACCACCGAACCGGGCAAGGTGGGCGTGGTGACCGAGGGCGAGCGGGTTCTTGTGGTGACGGTCGAGACGGTGCATGCCGCCGACCCCGCCTCGGACGACGTGGCGCAGGTGCGCGAAATGGCCCAGACCCAGATTTCTCAATCCATCGCCAACGATCTGTTGGATTTCTACGCCCGGGCCGCCGAGGCCGAGGCGGGCATGACCATCGACCCCACCGCGATCAACGCGGTGCAGGCGCAGATGCAGTAAGGAGACCGGACGTGGTTGCACTCTCTCCCAGCTTCGAGGTGTTCGAAGCGGCCTGGGCCGAAGGCAAGAACCAGCTCGTCTATGCGCGTCTGGCCGCCGATCTGGACACGCCGGTCTCACTGATGCTGAAACTGGCCGATGCGGCGCCCAATTCCTTCATGCTGGAATCGGTGACCGGCGGCGAAGTGCGCGGGCGCTATTCGATGGTCGGCATGAAGCCCGACGTGATCTGGGAATGCCGCGGAACGCAGGCGCGCATCAACCGCGCCGCCCGGTTCGAAGACAAGTTCGAACCCCTGCCCGGCCATCCGTTCGAAAGCCTGCGCGCGCTGATCGCCGAAAGCCGCATCGAGATGCCCGACGATCTGCCCGCCGCCGCCGCGGGGCTGTTCGGCTATCTCGGCTATGACATGATCAGGCTGGTCGAGCATCTGCCCAACGTCAACCCCGACCCGCTGGGCGTGCCCGATGCGGTGCTGATGCGGCCTTCGGTCGTGGCGGTGCTGGACGGGGTCAAGGGCGATGTCACGCTCTGCGCCCCGGCCTTCCAGGGCGCCGGTCTGTCGGCGCGCGCCGCCTATGCGCAGGCGGCCGAGCGGGTGATGGACGCGCTGCGCGATCTGGACCGCGCCCCCGCGCAAAACCGTTCGCTGGGCGAGGCCGCGCAGGTCGGCCCGCTGCGGTCGAACTTCACCCCCGAGGGCTACAAGGCCGCGGTCGAGAAGGCCAAGGACTATATCCGCGCGGGCGACATCTTTCAGGTGGTTCCGGCGCAGCGCTGGTCGGCGGATTTCCCGCTGCCGCCCTTCGCGCTTTACCGCAGCCTGCGGCGCACCAACCCCTCGCCCTTCATGTTCTTCCTGAACTTCGGCGGCTTCCAGATCGTCGGCGCCAGCCCGGAAATCCTGGTGCGGCTGCGTGAAAACGAAGTGACGATCCGCCCGATCGCGGGCACCCGCCCGCGCGGCGCCACCCCCGAGGAGGACCGCGCGCTGGAGGCCGATCTGCTGGCCGACCAAAAGGAACTGGCCGAGCATCTGATGCTGCTGGATCTGGGCCGCAACGATGTGGGCCGGGTGGCCAAGATCGGCACGGTGAAACCGACCGAAAAGTTCATCATCGAGCGGTACAGCCACGTCATGCATATCGTGTCGAACGTGGTGGGCGAGCTGGCCGAGGGCGAGGATGCGCTTTCGGCCCTGCTGGCCGGGCTGCCCGCAGGCACCGTCTCGGGCGCGCCCAAGGTCCGCGCGATGGAGATCATCGACGAGCTGGAGCCCGAGAAGCGCGGCATCTATGGCGGCGGCGTGGGCTATTTCGCGGCCAATGGCGAAATGGACATGTGCATCGCGCTGCGCACGGCGGTGATCAAGGATCAGACGCTGTATATCCAGGCCGGGGGCGGTGTGGTCTTCGACAGCGACCCGGAGGCGGAATTCCAGGAAACCGTCAACAAATCCAAGGCCCTGCGCAAGGCGGCCGAGGATGCGGGGCTGTTCGTCAGCCACGGCAACGGCTAAACCTGACGGTTCGGAATCCCTTTAGAAAGGCGGGCACCCGGGCCCGCCTTTTTCAGTTCACGGATTGCAGCGCCAGGGCCGACACCGGCGCCAGGGCCACGCTGCCGGTCGCGCCCTGCGCCCAGTTCATCAGCCCGGCGACCGATTCCGGCCAGGCCGTCAGCATCACCGCGACATGGCCGTCGCGCTGCGCCTCGAACACCGCGCGCGACAGCGTCCGTTCGATCGCGGCGGCGCGGTCGCGGTTGGCATCGAGCACACGCCACAGCACCGCCTGCGGCAGCCCTTCGCTCGTGGCCAGCTGGGCGGCGGCGTTCAACCCCTGATCCTGCGTCACCAGCCCCAGACCGTCCTGCGCCAGAATCCGGGTCATCTGCTGCGCCAGCAGGCGGTTGTTTTGCAGCACCGGGCGCGCCGGTTCGACCAGCGCCACCGCCTCGGGGACCGCCGCACGCCAGCTTTCCAGCGCCACTTCCAGATCGGCGGCCGTTGCGCCCTGCGGCAGGGGGGCGGCCAGAATGGCCACCTCGAACCCCGCCGCGCGATAATCCCGCGCCGCCTCGGCCGCGCCCGCGCGCATCGGGTCAAGCGCAATGGTCACCGGAAAGCCGATGGTTTTCAGCGTGTTCCGGTCCAGCCCGCCGGCCTCGACCCCCGGATCGACCAATACCACGGAATACAGCGGGCGGGCGTCATCATGGCTGAATGGCGCGGCATAGTCGCTCAACGCGCCCGCGCCCTGCACACCCGGATCGTCCTGCGCGGCAGGGGCGTCCCCGATCCGCGGCAGCCGGTTGGTCAGCACGCCCGGCGCTTCGGTGAAGCCCGGCGACGGCGTATCAAGGGTGAAGACCTGCGGCCTGTCCATGGCCTCGGCAGGCATCGTGGGGGTTTCCGGCACGGGTTCGGCTGGCGCGGGCACCAGATCGGGGCGCGCCGGGGTGCCATCGGGCAAAAGCACGATCTCGGCGGGCGGCACAGGCGCCAGAACCGGGGCGGGCGTCGGCGCGGGTTCGATCTGCGGCGGGGCCGCGGGCGTGGCGGGGCGGGTCGCCTCGGCCTCGGCTTGCGGCAGTTGCGGGGTTTCCACCTCGCCCGGCGGTGGAACCGGCACCGGCGCCTCGGGCACCGGCAGGGCATCAAGCGCGGCCATCGGCGTTTCCGGGGCGGTTTGCGGGGCGGGCGCGGGCATGCCCGCCTCGGGGCGCGCGCCCGGGTCGACCACGGCCAGCTTCGGGTCGGGCGTGGCAACGGGCGCCGCCACCTGCGGCGCGGCGGCACCGACCGGCGTCGACTGCGGCGTGGGCAATTGCGGCACGCGGTCGGTGCCGCTGCGCGCGAATTCCGAGCCCTGCGGCACGGTGACAATCGTCGGATCGCCCGCCGCATCCCCCGCGCTTCCGACATCCGGGACCGGCAGGGCCAGAACGCGGGGCGCCTGCGGTACCGGCGCCATCAGCGATGCCGCCCCCAGCCCGACGACCGTCATCAGGCTGCCCACGCCCAAGCCCGCGATTACTCCGCGCCCCATGCCTCACCCCTCGAATCCAGCTCGTTCAACCGCCTCGGGGCCCGAAACACAGGTCAAAACCGACCCACGGCCCTTGACCCCGGCGCATCGCTCTGAACATCTATAGCGCGACGAAATTCCCGGTTCACCCCCTGAATCCGGGCGGCACACGGGAAAAGCGACGCCATGCTTCTGCTCATCGACAATTACGACAGCTTTACCTACAACCTCGTGCATTATTTCGGGGAATTGGGCGCCGATGTGAAGGTCGTGCGCAATGACGCGCTGGATGTGCAGCAGGCGATGGGCATGGGCGCCGAGGCGATCGTTTTGTCCCCCGGGCCCTGCGACCCCTCGGCCGCCGGGATCTGCCTGCCGCTGACCCTGGCCGCCGCCGAGGCAAACGTGCCGCTGCTGGGCGTGTGTCTGGGCCATCAGACCATCGGCGAGGCCTTCGGCGGCCATGTCGTGCGCGCGGGCGAAATCGTGCATGGCAAGATGGGCACCATCCATCACGCCGGAAAAGGCGTGTTCCGCGGCCTGCCCAGCCCGTTCCAGGCGACCCGCTATCACAGCCTGATCGTCGATCGCGCCACCCTGCCCGACTGTCTGGAAGTCACCGCCTGGCTGGAAGACGGCATGATCATGGGCCTGCGGCACCGCGAAAAACCGATCGAGGGGGTGCAGTTCCACCCCGAATCCATTGCCTCGGAACACGGTCACCAGATGATCCGCAATTTCCTCGAGGACGCGAAAGTGAAGGTGAGCGCATGAGCGACGCGATGAAACCGCTGATCTATGCGGCCTCGGAAGGGCCGCTGTCGCGCGCCCAGGCCGAGACCGCGTTCGAGATCCTGTTCAACGGCGAGGCGACGCCCGCCCAGATCGGCGGCTTTCTGATGGCGCTGCGCGCGCGCGGGGAATCGGTGGCCGAATATGCCGCCGCCGCCGCCGCGATGCGCGCCAAATGCGTGCCGGTCACGGCGCCCGAAGGGGCGATGGACATCGTTGGCACCGGCGGCGACGGGATGCATACGCTCAATATCTCGACCGCGACGGCCTTTGTGGTGGCGGGCGCGGGCGTGCCGGTGGCCAAGCACGGCAACCGCGCGGCCAGCTCGAAATCCGGCACGGCGGATGTGCAATCCGAACTGGGGATCGACGTGATGGCCGGCCCCGTGGCGACCGAACGCGGACTGGCCGAGGCGGGCATCGGCTTCATGATGGCGCAGATCCACCACCCGGCGATGCGCCATGTCGGGCCGGTGCGCGCGGAACTCGGCTGCAAGACGATCTTCAACATCCTTGGGCCGCTGACCAACCCGGCCGGCGTCAAGCGTCAGCTGACCGGCGCCTTCGCCCCCGACCTGATCTTCCCGATGGCCGAAACCCTGCAGATGCTGGGCACTGAAAAGGCCTGGCTGGTGCATGGCTCGGACGGCACCGACGAGATCACCATCACCGGCACGACCGAGGTCGCGGTGCTGGACGGTGGCAAGATCACCGGGCGCACGATCCACCCCGAAGACGCGGGCCTGCCGGTGCATCCGTTCAAGGACATCGTCGGCGGCACGCCTGCCGAAAACGCCGCCGCGATCCGGGCGTTGTTTGCGGGCGAAAAATCCGCCTACCGCGACGCGGTGCTGCTGAATGCCGCTGCCGCGCTGGTGGTGGCCGACAAGGTGGCCGATCTGAAAGCGGGTGCCGAGATGGCCGCGCACAGCATCGACAGCGGCGCGGCAAACCGCGCGCTCGAAACCCTTGCCCGGATCACGCAAGAGGTTGCGGCATGAACATTCTCGACAAGATCAAGGCCTACAAGCTGGAGGAAGTGGCCGCCGCCAAGGCCGCCCGCCCCCTGGGCGAGGTCGAGGCCGAGGCCCGCGCCGCCGATCCGACCCGCGGCTTTGCCCGGGCGCTGGCCGATAAGGCCGCGACCGGCTATGGCCTGATTGCCGAAATCAAGAAGGCCAGCCCCTCCAAAGGGTTGATCCGCCCCGATTTCGACCCGCCCGCATTGGCGCAGGCCTATCAGGCGGGCGGTGCGGCCTGCCTGTCGGTGCTGACCGATGCGCCCAGCTTTCAGGGCGCGCCGGAATTCCTGCGCGCGGCGCGCGGCGCCTGCACCCTGCCCGCGCTGCGCAAGGATTTTCTGTATGACACCTATCAGGTCGCCGAGGCGCGCGCCTGGGGCGCCGATTGCATCCTGATTATCATGGCTTCAGTCGAAGATGCGCTGGCGGTCGAGCTGGAAGACGCGGCCTTCAGCTGGGGGATGGATGTGCTGATCGAGGTGCATGACGCCCCCGAGCTGGAGCGCGCCTTGAAACACCTGAAATCGCCGCTTCTGGGAGTGAACAACCGCAACCTGAAAACCTTCGAGGTGACGCTGGATGTGACCCGGCAGCTCGCGCCCGCGATCCTGGCCGAGGGCCGCGATCTGGTCTGCGAAAGCGGCATCTTCACCCGCGCCGACATGGCCGCGATGGCCGCCGTCGGCGCGCGCCGCTTCCTGATCGGCGAAAGCCTGATGCGGCAGGCCGATGTCGCCGCCGCCACCCGTGCCCTGCTGGAGGCCGCATGAGCCTGAGCCATTTCGACGCCGCCGGTCAGGCCCATATGGTCGATGTCTCGGACAAGCAGGTGACCGCGCGCGTGGCCGTGGCCGAGGGCTGCGTGGTGATGACGCCCGAAACCCTGGCCTATGTGCTGGACGGCACGGCGAAGAAGGGCGACGTGCTGGGCATCGCGCGGGTCGCGGGGATCATGGCGACCAAGAAGACCGCCGATCTGATCCCGCTGTGCCATCCGCTGCCGATCACCAAGGTCGCGCTGGATCTGACGCCGGACCCCGCCCTGCCCGGCGTGCGGATCTCCGCGACCGTCAAGACCACCGGCCAGACCGGCGTCGAGATGGAGGCGCTGACCGCCGTGTCGGTCGCGGCGCTGACGGTCTATGACATGCTGAAGGCCGTGGAAAAGTCGATGCGGATCGAGGGCATTCAGGTCACCCTGAAAGACGGCGGCAAATCCGGCCGGTACGAGGCAGAACGATGATTTCAGTCGAAGAGGCGCTGGCCCGCGTTCTGGCGCTTGTCGCCCCCCTGCCCACCGAAACCGTGGCCCTGCGCCGCGCGGCGGGCCGGGTTCTGGCCACGCCCGCCACGGCGGCGCTGACCCAACCGCCGTTTTCCGCTTCGGCGATGGATGGCTACTGGATCGACGCCGCCGATCACCGGCCCGGCGCCACGCTGCGGGTCGAGGGCCAGTCGGCCGCCGGGCGGGGCTGGTCTGCGCCGGTTGCCCCCGGCCAGGCGCTGCGCATCTTCACCGGCGCGCCGGTGCCGCGCGACGGCGGCGTGGTCGTGCTGCAGGAACATGTGACCCGCGACGGCGACACGATCACCTTGTCGCAAGACCTTGAAAGCCACGACAATATCCGCCCCCGTGGGCAGGATTTCACACGGGGCGACCAACTTTCTGCGCCGCGCCGGCTTGACGCCCGGGTCCTGGGGCTGCTGGCGGCAATGAACGTGCCCGAGGTGACGGTCTATCGCCGCCCTGTCGTGGCAATCATCGCGACGGGGGATGAGTTGGTGATGCCGGGCGAGACCCCCGGCCCCGACCAGATCCTGTGCTCGAACAATTTCGTGCTGGCAGCGCTGGCCGAAGCCGCGGGCGCCGAGGTGCGGATGCTGCCGATTGCGCGCGATACCGAGGCCAGCCTGCGCACGGTCTTCGGCCTTGCCGAAGGCGCCGATCTGATCGTGACCTCGGGCGGCGCCTCGGTGGGCGAACATGATCTGGTCGGCAAGGTCGCCACCGATCTGGGGCTGGAGCGCGCCTTCTGGAAGATCGCGATGCGCCCGGGCAAACCGCTGATGGCGGGGCGGATGGGCCGTGCGGCGATGCTGGGCCTGCCCGGCAATCCGGTTTCGGCCACGGTCTGCGCGCACCTGTTCCTGCTGCCGATGCTGGCCGCGATGCAGGGGCTGCCCGGGGTTCACCGCACCGCGCGCGCGGTGCTGGGCGCCGACACCGGCCCCACCGGACCGCGCACGCATTACATGCGCGCCCGCCTCGGCCCGACCGATGGCCTGCCGGTCATCACCCCGTTCGACAGCCAGGACAGCGCGCGTCTGGGCATCCTGGCCGAAGCCGACGCGCTGCTGATCCGCCCGCTGGGGGACGGCCCGCGCCGCGCGGGCGAGGTTGTCGACTATCTGCCGATCTGAGCGCCCCCTTGCCACAAGGGCAAGGGTCACGACGTCGGGATGGCGCAAATTATTGACACGAACCGGGAACAGCGCTAGAACCTTAGGGGAACGCCGGGTGGGCGATTGACCGGAGGGACCGCAATGCTGACGCGTAAGCAACTGGAACTGCTGGATTTCATTCAAAAACGCATGGCGCGTGACGGTGTTCCGCCTTCGTTCGATGAAATGAAGGATGCGCTGGATCTGCGGTCGAAATCCGGGATTCACCGGCTTATCACTGCGCTGGAAGAACGCGGCTTCATCCGCCGTCTGGCGCACCGGGCCCGCGCGATCGAGATCGTGAAACTGCCCGAAGCTCTGGAAAAAGCCGATAGCGCCCAGCCGAAGCCGGGCTTTACCCCCCGCGTGATCGAAGGCGATCGCACCGATCCGCCGCGCGGCGCGATGGCGGTGGAATCCGCAGGCGCGATCGAACTGCCGGTAATGGGGCGGATCGCCGCCGGGGTGCCGATCGAGGCAATCTCCGAAGTCTCGCATCACGTCGCGGTGCCCGGCACGATGCTGTCGGGACGCGGCGAGCATTACGCGCTCGAAGTCAAGGGCGACAGTATGATCGAGGCCGGGATCAACGATGGCGACATCGTGGTGATCCGCGAACAGACCACCGCCGACAATGGCGACATCGTCGTGGCGCTGGTCGAGGGGCACGAGGCCACGCTGAAACGCTTCTACCGGCGCAACGGGATGATCGCGCTTGAAGCCGCCAACCCCGCCTATGAAACCCGGATGTTGCGCGACGATCAGGTCAAGGTACAGGGCCGCCTGGTCGGGCTGATCCGCAGCTACTGACGCCGCCCTTTCACCTTCGCGCAAATACTCCCGCCGGAGGCTCCGCTCCGGTGTTTGGGTCCGGTGTTCTGGCCTCCGCAGGCGGGGCCTAGCGCCCGGTCCAAAGTCGCGCGCCAGTCACCTTGGCACTGGTGTGCATCTGGCCATCCGCCGCGATTGCTACTGCCCCGCTTGTGGCCAGACGGGTCTCGTCCCACAGATCACACCCAGGGTGATCGTCGGGCGGCGCCTTCGCCGCCAGAACCACCAGCGCGCCGCCGTGGCAGTGCTCTGCCAGACGCCCGGCCGCGCCCTTGCCGCTCAGATGCACCAGCGCGCGACCATCGGGCAAGCGCGCCACGCGGGCGTTCCTTGGCCCCTCAAAACCCGGACGCAAGGCGGCCTCATCGCGGGTTGCCCCGTCACCATCAGCCTCGAGCCAGCTTTCGGCGATGAAACCGGCGGCAGGTTTGGACAACGCGCGCCCGGCCGGCGTCATCACCCCCACCAGCGTGGCCTCGGGCGCGATCAGCAGAACGGGCCGCACCGCCACCGCCCAGCCCCCCAGCGCCAGAACCATCGCAAGCCCGCCAAGACTGCGCCCCGCGCCGCGCGCCAGCACCGCGACCACTGCGCCCAGCGCCAGCGCCGGCAATACGAAGGCGGGCGGCTGCGGCACGGCGATCACCGCCCCTTCCAGCCCGGCAACCCATTCGGCCACAAAGATCATCCAGCGTGTGCCCTGCTCCATCACCCATAGCGCGGGCGCGGCCAACCCTAGCGGCGCCAGCAGCGCCGCGATCACGCCCGCCGGCATCACCAGCGTGCCCATCACCGGCACCGCCAGCAGGTTCGCCAGCAGCCCGTATTCCGGCATCCGGTGAAAATGCGCCGCCGCGATCGGCCCGGTCGCCATCCCCCCGACCAGCGAGGTCAGCACCAGCATCACCACCGGGCGCGCCAGCATCGGAATGCGCGGCGCGACCCGGCCCCATCCGCCATAGGTCACGATCAGGGCAACCGTTGCGGCAAAGGACATCTGAAACCCCGGCGAAAGCAGGCTTTCGGGGCGCCACAGCAGCAATATCAGCGCCGCCAGTGCCACGGTGCGCAGCGAAATCGCGCGGCGGTCGAACAGCACCGCCAGCAGCATGACACCCGTCATCAGATAGGCGCGCTGCGTTGCAACCTGCGGCCCGGCTACCCATAGATAGGCACTGGCGGCCAGCAGCGCGACGACGGCAGCGATTTTCTTAACCGGCCAGATCAGCGCGGGCCGCCCCAAGGCCGCCAGACCGTAGCGCACGGCGGCAAAGACGAACCCGGCCAGCAACCCCATGTGCAGACCCGAAATCGCGATGATATGCGCCAGGTTGGCCGCGCGCATCGCCTCGTTCGTCGCCTCGGTGATGCCCGCGCGGTCGCCCGTCATCAATGCCGCCGCCACCGCGCCCGCCTGACCGGGAATGCGGGCCTGAATCGCCTGCGACAGCCGCATCCGCAGCCGGTGCCCTGCCAGCGCCCATTGCCCCGGTGCGGGCGGTTCCAGCACCATCACCGGCGCGCGGGTATAGCCCACGGCGCCCAGCTGTTCGAACCAGAAATGGCGGCGGAAATCATACGAGCCGGGCTCTGTCGGCGGGGGCGGCGGGCCCAGATTTGCGGTCAGCATCACCCGCAGCCCCGGCATCGGGTCCAGATGCGTCTGGTCGCCATGCAACGAGACCCGCAGCCGCGCCGGCGTGCGCGCAGGATCGACGCCGCTGAGCACCGGCTGATCGAGCGTCAGCCGCAGCCGGTCGCTGGCCGAGCGGTCGATCTTGACCACCCGCCCCTCGACCGGACCGTAATACCGAAAGCCAAGGACCGGCGCGGCGACCGAATGCGCCCGCGCACTTGCCAGCAGCCCCCCGCATAGCGCCAACATCAACAGGGCTGCGGGAAAGCGCGCAGGTTCCAGCCCCCATGCCGCGCCGCGCAGCCACAGCCCGGCGCCCAGCACGGCCCCCGCCACCGCAAGCGCAAGGCCGGGCAGGCCGGGTTCGCCGGGCCACAGGAAATAGCCGCCGATCCCGAGCGACAGCGCGACCGGCGCCCAGAGGATCAGATCAAGCTGCGCGCGCACCAGCGCCGCTGCCGGATCGCCCAGCCCGGCGACCGCGCCCCGGAGCGCACGCCCGCCCGCCCCGGCAAGCCGGGCCCGCAGCGCGGCCTTCGGCCCCGCCGGCCCGCGCATATCCCCGATCCCGCCGCTTTCGGCCTGTGCCTGCACCTTGTTTCTCCGGCCCGCGCCACTTATGCATTCAGCCAAGCAAGCCTACGGGCTTCATGGTTTCCAAAAGGTTAACGCCGCCCCCGAAGCGGCGCAGAAAGGCCCCCGATGTCGGACAAGATCGTCACCCGTTTCGCCCCCTCGCCCACCGGCTATCTGCATATCGGCGGCGCGCGCACCGCGCTGTTCAACTGGCTGTTCGCGCGCGGCCATGGCGGCACCTTCCTGCTGCGGATCGAGGATACCGACCGCGAACGCTCCACCCCCGCGGCGACGGCGGCGATCCTGAAAGGGCTCGACTGGCTCGGGCTCGATTACGACGGCGAGGTGGTCAGCCAGTTCGAAGGCCGCGCGCGTCATGCCGAGGTCGCGCGCGAGATGCTGGCGCGCGGCGCGGCCTATAAATGCTTCTCGACGCAAGAAGAAATCGAGGCCTTCCGCGAGGCCGCCCGGGCCGAGGGCCGCTCGACCCTGTTCCAGTCGCCCTGGCGCGATGCCGACCCGGCCAGCCACCCCGACGCGCCCTATGTGATCCGCCTGAAAGCCCCGCGCGAGGGCGCCACGGTGATCGAGGACAAGGTGCAGGGCACGGTGACATTCAAGAACGATCAGCTGGACGACATGGTCTGCCTGCGCTCGGACGGGACGCCCACCTATATGCTGGCGGTGGTCGTCGACGATCACGACATGGGCGTGACCCATGTGATCCGCGGCGACGATCACCTGACCAATGCCGCGCGGCAGGTGCAGGTCTATAACGCGATGGGCTGGGACGTGCCGGTCTTTGCGCATATCCCGCTGATTCATGGTCCCGACGGCAAGAAATTGTCCAAACGCCACGGCGCCGTGGGCCTGGAGGAATATCAGGCGATGGGCTACCCGGCGGCGGGGATGCGCAACTACCTGACGCGGCTTGGCTGGAGCCATGGCGACGACGAATTCTTCACCGATGCGCAGGCCCGCGACTGGTTCAATCTGGAAGGAATCGGCCGCGCGCCGGCGCGGCTCGATTTCAAAAAGCTCGAAAACCTGTGCGGCCAGCATATCGCCGTGGCCGAAGATGCTGCACTTGTGCGTGAAATCGAGGGCTATCTGGCCGCCGCAGACAAACCAGCGCTGACCACGGCACAGCGTGACGGGCTGGAACGGGCGATGTATTGCCTGAAAGAACGCGCGAAAACCTTCCCGGAACTGCTTGAAAAGGCGGAATTTGTTCTGGCTTCGCGCCCCATCGCCCCGGATGAGAAGGCGCAGAAAACTCTTGATCCGGTATCCCGTGGTATACTGAAAGAATTGACGCCGCAGTTGCAAAATGCTAGCTGGACGCGGGATGAATTGGAGGCCACTCTGAATGCGGTGGCGCAGGCACACGGGCTGGGCTTCGGGAAGCTCGCCGGACCTCTGCGCGCCGCTCTGGCAGGGCGGTCCGTGACGCCCAGCGTATTCGATATGATGCTTGTTCTTGGCCGCGATGAAACTCTGGCCAGGTTGGACGATCAGGCGGCCTGAGGGCGGGCCGCCTTTCCGGAACCTCCGGAAGATATATGCCGGCAAGCCCAGCCGGACGACAGGAAAGGGACCCACATGGCCGATACAAAAAGAACCGCCACGCTGACGCTTGACGGCAAGACCTACGACCTCCCGGTGCTTTCGCCCAGCGTCGGGCCCGATGTGCTCGACATCCGCAAGCTCTACGGTCAGGCCGATGTGTTCACCTTCGACCCGGGCTTCACCTCGACCGCCGCCTGTGAATCGGCCATCACCTATATCGACGGCGACAAGGGCGAACTGCTGTATCGCGGCTATCCGATCGAACAGCTGGCCGAGAAATCGCATTATCTGGAAGTCTGCTATCTGCTGCTGAACGGCGAACTGCCGAACCGCCAGCAGATGGAAGATTTCGAATACCGGATCACCCGTCACACCATGCTGCACGAGCAGATCCAGTATTTCTTCCGCGGCTTCCGTCGTGACGCGCACCCGATGGCCACCATGGTGGGCGTGGTCGGCGCGCTGTCGTCCTTCTACCACGACAGCCTCGACATCAACGATCCCTGGCAGCGCGAGGTCGCCTCGATGCGCCTGATCGCGAAACTGCCGACGATCGCCGCCTGGGCCTATAAATATTCGATCGGTCAGCCCTTCGTCTATCCGCGCAACGACCTCGACTATGCGTCGAACTTCCTGCACATGTGCTTCTCGGTCCCGGCCGAGCCCTACACCGTGCAGCCCGCGCTGGCCAAGGCGATGGACCGGATCTTCACGCTGCATGCCGATCACGAACAGAACGCCTCGACCTCGACCGTGCGTCTGGCCGGCTCGTCGGGGGCCAACCCCTTCGCCTGTATCGCGGCCGGCATCGCCTGCCTCTGGGGCCCGGCCCACGGCGGCGCCAACCAGGCCTGCCTGGAAATGCTGCGCGAAATCGGCTCGGTCGACCGGATCCCTGAATTCGTCGCCCGCGCGAAGGACAAGAACGACCCGTTCCGCCTGATGGGCTTCGGCCACCGCGTCTACAAGAACTTCGACCCGCGCGCGAAGGTCATGAAAGAATCGGCCGACGAGGTTCTGGATCTGCTGGGCGTGCACAACAACCCGCTGCTGCAGGTCGCCAAGGAACTGGAAAAGATCGCGCTCGAAGATCCCTATTTCGTCGAGAAGAAACTCTACCCGAACGTCGACTTCTACTCGGGCATCATCCTCGAGGCGATGGGCTTCCCGACCTCGATGTTCACGCCGATCTTCGCGCTGTCGCGCACCGTCGGCTGGATCTCGCAGTGGAAAGAGATGATCGGCGATCCGGCTGGCAAGATCGGCCGTCCGCGTCAGCTCTACACCGGCTCGGTCGCGCGCGATTACGTCAATGTCGACGCGCGCTGATCTGCGCTGAAAAACCCGGGGCCGGAGGGAAACCTCCGGCCCCTTTTCTTTGCCTCCGGCAGGAGTATTTATGCCAAGAAGAAAGACCCTCGCTTCTTCTTGGCACAAATACTCACCCTGCCCTGCCCACCGGGACCGCCGCGCCGATGTCACAGCCCCCGCTCCGCTTTCGTCCGCATCATTTCCTGTGCGCCCTGGGCTTCGAGGGCAAAGGCTATTCGCCGGAGTTCACCGCGAACATGGCGGCGATCGTGATGGACCGGCTGCGCGCACCGGGCGGCGAGGCGGTCGAGATCATGGTGCAGGATAGCGCCGACGACATCTGCGCCCCCTGTCCTTCGCGGCGTGGAGAGGGGTGTGAAAGCGCGCAGCGGATCGCACAGCTTGACGCGGCGCACAGTCGGGCCATGAGGCTTGCGCCGGGAGACAGGCTCAACTGGGGCGCGGCACTGGATCGGATGCGCGCCCTGCCCGATGACGCGCTGGAACGGATCTGCGCACCCTGCCAGTGGCTGCAATACGGGATGTGCGCGGCGGCGCTGAAACGTTTGAAGAACGGCGCGTAATATCTTGCTAAAAAACAAAAACGCCGCCCGGACGGGGCGGCGTTTCGCAGTGTCCCGCAGGGCTCAGCGCCGGGCCAGCCAGCTCCAGCCGCCCGAAACGATCAGCGCGGCCAGCACCGCTTTCACGATATCGCCCAGCACGAAGGGCATCATCCAGCCCGCCAGCAGATCGGGCATCGCCTTGCCCATCACCAGCGCGGGCCAGGCCAGACCCGGCACATACAGCACCACACCCGCAATCAGCCCGGCGACGGTCAGCCCCAGGAAGGATTTCACGCCGCGATCCGCCGCGATCCCCGCCACCGCCACCATCGCCACGAAGCCCAGCAGGAAGCCCGCCGTGGGTCCGAAGAAAGCCGCGGTCGACCCGCCATTGGCCAGCACCGGCAGGCCCATGAAGCCCTCGGCCAGCCAGGCGGCCACGGTCAGCACGCCCATCCGCGTGCCCATCGCCATACCGATGCTCAGCACCGCCAGCGTCTGCAGCGTCATCGGCACCGGAAACATCGGCACCGAAATCTGCGATGCCGCGGCCAGCAGCGCGGTGCCTGCCAGAACCTGTGCGGCGCGCGCGCCCCGCGATGCACCCGGCGCAAGAGCTTTCGAAAGCGTCATAGGAACCTCCCTGTTCATCCAATTCGCGCCGGAACCCTTGGCTGCGGCCGCTGCAAAGTCAACGCGCCTGCGCAGACAATCCAGCGACGTTGCAAACTGCCGCGGTGCCGCGCCGCGCTAATTTGCAAACAGGCGCTGCGCCGCCGCGCCGCAGCCCGGGACGCGCGCAGCCTCTTGCACGGGCCTGCGCGCTCTGCCAAAGAACCGCCATGAGCACCGCAGATCACACCCCGTCCGAACCCAAGAAACTGGCTCTTGTCACCGGCGCCTCGCGCGGGTTGGGCAGCGCCCTGGCCGAGGCGCTTGCCGCCGCGGGCTGGCATGTGATGGCGGTGGCGCGCACCGTTGGCGCGCTGGAGGAACTGGACGACCGGATTCAGGCCGCAGGCGGCAGCGCGACGCTCGCGCCGCTGGACGTGACCGATGCCGATCAGATGAAACATCTGGCCAGTTCGATTGCGGCCCGCTGGGGCGGGGTCCAGCTTTGGGCACATTGCGCGGTGCATGCCGCGCCGCTGACCCCGGCTGCGCATATCGACCCCAAGGACATGACGAAATCCATCGCCACCAATCTTGCGGCGACGGCCACGCTCCTGCCGCTGATCGAACCGCTGCTGCGCGCGGGCGATGGCACGGCGCTGTTCTTCGACGATCCGTGTGGCGGCGAGAAATTCTTCGGCGCTTACGGGGCGACCAAGGCCGCGCAGATGGCCCTGGTGCGCAGCTGGCAGGCCGAGAATGCCAAGATCGGCCCCCGCGTCCTGATCGACACGCCGGCGCCGATGCCCACCGCCACCCGTGCGCGCTTCTTCCCCGGCGAAGACCGTGCCGCGCTGACCGATTGCCGGATCGAAGCCGCGCGGATCGTGGCCGGGCTTTGACCGCGGCATTCATCTTGCCCTAAATACTTCTGCCGAAGGCATTTGCGTGTGCCTGAAAACACCGCCTGCCGGATAATCCGCAGCGACGCGGCCAAGCGCTTTACGCCCCGCCGCCCCCGCGCTAAGCAGGGGCAAAGGCAATCAAGGGGGCGGCATGCGCATTCTCATCACCAACGACGATGGTATCAACGCGCCGGGCCTTGAGGTGTTGCACCATATCGCCACCGAACTGGCCGGACCGGACGGCGAGGTCTGGACCGTGGCGCCCGCGTTCGAGCAATCGGGCGTGGCGCATTGCATCAGCTACACCCACCCGATGATGATCGCCAAGCTCGCGCCCCGCCGCTATGCGGCCGAGGGCAGCCCCGCCGATTGCGTGCTGGCGGGGCTTTACGATGTGCTGAAGGACGGGCGCCCCGACCTGATCTTGTCGGGGGTGAACCGGGGCAACAATTCGGCCGAGAACGCGCTTTATTCCGGCACGCTCGGCGGCGCGATGGAGGGGGCGCTGCAGGGCATCCCGGCAATCGCGCTGAGCCAGTTCCTCGGGCCGGACGTGTTCTCGCTCGACGATCCGTTCGAGGCCGCGCGCGTGCATGGCCCCGCGCTGGTGCGCAAGCTGTGGGAAAACGGCGTCTGGGACGATGGCCCCTACCGGGTGTTTTATAACGTCAACTTCCCGCCGGTTCCGGCGGCGAAGGTCAAGGGCCACAAGGTCGCGGCGCAGGGCTATCGCACCGACAGCTTCTTCGGGGTCGAACCGCACCATTCGCCCACGGGGCGGCGCTTCTTGTGGATCAAGGGCGGCCCGCAGCACACGGCCACCGCGCCGGGCACCGATGCGGCGGTCAATCTGGACGGTTACATCTCGATCACGCCGATGCGCGCCGATCTGACCGCGCATGAGGTTCTGACCGATCTGGAGGCGCGCCTGGGATGAACGATCTGCCCGAAGAGGAGGATCTGGCCGAGCGCAAGATGCGCTTCCTCTTCGCGCTGCGCTCCAAGGGCGTGACCGATGCGCGCGTTCTGGGCGCGATGGAACGCGTCGATCGCGGGCTTTTCGTCAAGGGGCTGTTTGCCGACCGCGCCTATGAAGACATGCCGCTGCCGATTGCCTGCGGCCAGACGATCTCGCAGCCGTCGGTGGTAGGGTTGATGACCCAGGCGCTGCGGCCCGGGCCACGCGATACCGTGCTCGAGGTCGGCACCGGCTCGGGCTATCAGGCGGCCGTGCTGGCCGGTCTGGTGCGCCGGGTCTATACCGTGGACCGCCACCGCCGTCTGGCGCGCGAGGCCGAAGATCTGTTCCGCACCCTGCACATCCCCAATATCGTGACAATCGCCGGCGACGGGTCGCGCGGATTGCCCGATCAGGCGCCGTTTGATCGTATTCTTGTGACTGCCGCCGCCGAAGACCCGCCGGGCCCCCTGTTGTCGCAGCTCAAGATCGGCGGTATCATGGTTTTGCCTGTAGGCCAGTCGGACACGGTGCAAAGCCTGATCCGGGTGCGCCGTCTGGATACGGGTTTCGATTACGAGGAACTGCGCCCCGTGCGCTTCGTGCCGCTTGTCGAGGGCATGGCAAGCGACTGATGATACCGCCAAGGCCCCGGCAACAGGGGCCACGACCAAGAATGAGGACTGAGCCGATGACAAAGCACCCCTCCGCCCTGCCCTGCCTTTTGCCGCGCGCACGCCGCCTGATGCTCGCTGGCTGTGCCCTGGGCGCGCTGGCCGCCTGTGACCCGAACGGGCAGTTCGACGCGGATCTGCGCAACTTCGGCCAGATCGGACTGGACACCACCGAGGCCGCGCGTCAGGCGACCGCCGACCGGCCCAAACCCGACGCGCGCGGGATCATCTCTTACCCCAATTATCAGGTCGCCGTGGCCAATCGCGGCGATACGGTGACCAGCGTCGCCAACCGCATCGGCGTCGATCCGGTGGAACTGGCGCGCTATAATGCCGTGCAACCGAATGCGACCCTGAACAAGGGCGAGTTGCTGGCGCTTCCGCGCCGCGTTGCGGAGCCTGCGGCCAGCACGCCCACCGCGCTCGGGAGCGAGAAGATCGACATCACCTCGCTGGCCTCAAGCGCCATCGACCGCGCCGAGGCGGGCACGCCCAAGGCCACAACCACCGCTCCGGCCACGCCCGCACCCGCCGTCAAGGCCACCCCGGGGACGGAACCGACCAAGCACAAGGTCGCCCGCGGCGAGACCGCCTATTCGATCGCGCGCTATTACAACGTGCCGGTGAAATCGCTGGCAGAATGGAACGGTCTTTCGGCCGATCTGAGCGTGCGCGAGGGGCAGTATCTGCTGATCCCGACCGCGGCAGGCAAACCCCCGAAAACCGTCGAGACGCAGCCTGGTCAGGGCAGCCCCACGCCGACGCCCCCCTCGGCCGCCAAGCCGCTGCCTGCCGAAAACCCGGTGAAGGCCTCGACCCCGGTCGACAAATCGGCCGCCCCCGATCTGGGCGCCTCGCGCACCGCCGCCTCGGGCAAGTCCAGGCTGCAGATGCCGGTCTCGGGCGCGATCATCCGGCCCTATGTGAAGGGCAAGAACGACGGCGTGGATATTGCCGCCGCCCCCGGCACCACGGTCGCCGCCGCCGAGGCCGGAACCGTGGCCGCGATCACCAAGAACACCGATCAGGTGCCGATCCTGGTGCTGCGCCATGCCAACGGCCTGCTGACGGTCTATGCCAATATCGACGCGCTGAGCGTGGCCAAGGGCGACAGCGTGAAACGCGGCCAAAGCATCGCGAAGGTCCGTGCAAGCGAGCCGGGCTTCGTGCATTTCGAGGTGCGCCAGGGCTATGACAGCGTCGATCCGATGCCCTATCTGGAATAACCCGGTTGCGCGCGCGCGCAGGCGCGCCCGGCCCTGCGCCACTCCCGGCCCTGCTGAATTTCTGCGCAGCCGACGCCCGGCACGCCCCGGGCACCCGGGTTTCCTGCCGCAGCGCAGCGAAATTTGCGCCCGCCCGTTGACCCGCCCCCGCCATGGGTGCAGGCTTCCCCCACGCCCGCATTTTCAATTGTTTAACGCCTCTGGGAAAGACTAGCGCCATGGAGCCGATTCTCGCCTTTCTGCATGGGCTGCCCGACGTAGCGCTTGCAACCGCAGCACTGTCATTGGCGGGGTCGCTGGGGCTGTGGCTGGGCGGGTTGCAGGTGCGGGGCGTCGGCCTGGGCATCGGTGGCGTGTTGTTTGCGGGCATCTTCGTGGGCCATCTGGCGGGAACGGCCGGAATCGGGTTTGACCACGCCACGATCGAATTCGTCCGGGAATTCGGGCTGATCATCTTCGTCTTCACCATCGGCATTCAGGTCGGCCCCGGTTTTTTTGCGACATTGCAGAAATCCGGGCTGCAACTGAACCTGATCGCGGCCGCCATCGTCACGCTGGGCGTTCTGATCACTGTGGCGCTGCATTTCGCCACCGACATTCCGTTGCCCGCGCTGGTCGGGCTGATGTCGGGCGCAGTGACCAATACACCGGGCCTTGGCGCGGCGACACAGGTGCTCAAGGACATCGGCGCCGACGGGGCGTCGATGGCCCTGCCCAGTCTGGGCTATGCCGTCGCCTACCCCTTCGGCATTGTCGGCATTCTGATTTCGATGCTGCTGATCCGCGCGGTTCTGCGGGTCAACATCGCCGAGGAAGAGACCGCCTTCGAACACAGCCGCAAACAGGGCGACGCCGAGCTGCCGGTGATGAACGTGCGGGTGAAGAACCCCAATCTGGCGGGGCTGACCCTGGGCGAGGTGCCTGACCTGTTCGACAAGGGCGTGGTGGTGTCGCGGATGCGCAAGGGCGATGATCTGATCCACCCGGTCCGCGAAACGCCGATCGCGATTGGCGATGTTGTGCATCTGGTCGGCCCCGCACCGCTTCTTCACAACATGATGCTGATCCTGGGAGAGCAGGTCGATGTCGCGCTGACCACGACCAAGGGCACCAATCTAGTCTGGGAGCGCATCGCCGTGACCGAGAAACGCGCGCTCGGCCACCGGATTCGCGATTTCGGGCTGGAAGCGCGCGGCGTCACCATCTCGCGCGTGTCGCGGGCGGGCACGCAGCTGCCTGCGCAGGGCGGTCTGGCGCTGCAATTCGGCGACATCCTGACCGTGGTCGGCACCGCCAACGATGTGGCCGCCGCGCGCAGCCTGTTTGGCGATCAGCGCCGCCATCTAGACGAGGTGCAGTTCTCCGCCGTCTTCATCGGCATCGTGCTGGGCATCCTGCTCGGCTCGATCCCGATCCTGATCCCCGGCCTGCCCGCGCCGCTGAAACTCGGGCTCGCCGGTGGCCCGCTGGTGGTGGCGATCCTGCTGGCGCGGCTGGGCGATTTCGGCCCCTTCGTCTGGTTCATGCCGCCGGTCGCGAACCATGCACTGCGCGAGCTGGGCATCGTGCTGTTCCTGGCCGCCGTCGGCCTCAAGGCCGGCGATCAGTTCGTCGATACGCTGATCCATGGCGACGGCTTCAGGTGGATGGGCTATGCGGTGCTGATCACCCTGCTGCCGCTGCTGATCGTGGGCTTCGTCGCGCGCATGGTGTTCAAGGTGAACTACCTGAGCCTGAGCGGCGTGCTTGCGGGGTCGATGACCGATCCGCCGGCGCTGGCCTTCGCCAATGCGATGTCACCCTCGGCCGCGCAAAGCATCGGCTATGCCTCGGTCTATCCGCTGGTGATGTGCATGCGGATTCTGGCGCCGCAGATCCTAGTTTTGCTGCTGATGTAGGGGGCGCTGCCCCCGGCGCGCAGGCGCGCCTCCCCCGGAGTATTTGGGCCAAGAAGAAGCGCAAGATCGCACAGGCTTCTTCACGGGCTTCTTCTTGGCAAAAATACTCGGATTCAGCCCCGCAAACGGCGCCGCATCGGTTACAGCGCGATGCCGCGCCGCCCCGCCAGATCGGTGAAATACTGCCACGCCACCCGGCCCGAACGCGCGCCGCGCGTGGCCTGCCATTCGATCGCCTCGGCGCGCAGGGTTTCGGGCGCGATCTTGATGCCATAGGCCGCGCAATAGCCCGCGATCATCGCCAGAAACTGATCCTGATCGCAGGGATGGAAGCCCAGCCACAGCCCGAAGCGATCCGAGAGCGAGACCTTCTCCTCGACCGCCTCGGAGGGGTTGATCGCGGTCGAACGTTCATTCTCGATCATGTCGCGCGGCATCAGGTGGCGCCGGTTCGAAGTGGCGTAGAAGATCACGTTCTCGGGCCGCCCCTCGATCCCGCCATCCAGCACCGCCTTGAGCGATTTGTAATGCTGGTCGTCATGGCTGAAGCTGAGGTCGTCGCAATAGAGCACGAAGCGCTGATCCGAGGCACGCAGATGCGCCAGCAACCGCCCGACCGAGGGCAGATCCTCGCGCGCGAGTTCCACCAGCTTCAGCGCCAGTCCCTGTTCGATGACCGCCGCATGCACAGCCTTGACCAACGAGGATTTCCCCATGCCGCGCGCGCCCCACAGCAGCGCATTGTTCGCCGCTGCCCCACGCGCGAATTGCAGCGTATTGGCCAAGAGCGTGTCGCGCGCCCGGTCGATCCCCACCAGCTGCGCCAGATCGACCCGGTTCACCCGCGACACCGGCTCCAGCCGGTCGGGGGCGGTGTGCCACAGGAAGGCATCGGCGGCGGTGAAATCCGGGGCCGGTGCCGGCGCGGGTGCCAGCCGCTCCAGCGCGGCGGCAATGCGGATCAGCGGATCACTCATGCCTTGCCTTCGCCCTCGTCATCTTCGAAATCCTCGTCGTCGATCCAGGTGCCCTCGGCACGCATCCGGGCTTCGCGGGTCTTTTCGATGCGTTTCACCAGCTGGATCGACACTTCATAAAGCCCGTAAACCACCGTGAACAGGATCACCTGGCTGACCACATCGGGGGGGGTGGCGACGGCGGCGACGATCAGGATCACCACAACCGCATATTTGCGCACGCTGCTCAACCCGCGGGACGACACCAGCCCCGCCTTGCCCATCAGCGACAGCAGAACCGGCAGCTGGAAGCAGATGCCGAAGGCCATCACGAATTTGATCGTCAGCGACAGATATTCCTGAACCGAGCCCTGGAACCCGATCGCGGCCATCTCGTTGGCGCCATTGGCCGCATCCAGCCCGCCTTGCTGGAACCCCAGAAAGAAGGCGAAGGCCAGCGGCAGGATGACGTAATAGGCAAAGGCCGCGCCCAGAAAGAACATCACCGGCGAGGCAACGAGGAACGGCAGGAACGCGTTCTTTTCGGATTTATACAGCCCCGGCGCCACAAACCGCCACAGCTGATAGCCGATCACCGGGAAGGACAGCGCGAAGCCACCCAGAAACGAGATGCTGATCGCAACGAAGAAGCCTTCTTGCAGCTTGATCAGATACAGCCCGCATTGCTGGCCCCGCTCCGCCAGCGCGTGACAGATCGGCTGCGTCAGAAAGTTGAACACCGGCTGCCAGAGCGCATAGCAGATCACCATCGCCACGACAAAGGCCGCCAGCGCATAAAGAATCCGGGTGCGCAACTCGGCCAGATGTTCGATCAGGGGCGCGGCGGTGTCGTGGATCTCGTCGGTGCTCATGCGTCACCCTTCTTGGCAGCGGTTTTGCGGCTTGTCTTGGGTTTTGCCGGATCGGCGGCCTTGGCCGCCTTCGGCTTGGCCGCGGCCTTGGGTTTCGCCGCCGGTTTGTCGGCCGTGGCCTTGGCGGGCGCCTTGGGCTTGGCCGTCTTGGCCGCGGCCTTGGGCGCCGCGGGTTCGGGGGCCAGCTCGTCCTCGGTCGCCACCGCCGGGTCGGGGGGCGTGAACGGCTCGGGCATCTTCATCGTGCCGGGCAGATTCGGCTCCCATTTCTCGAATTTCTCGGTGGCTTTTTCCAGCGCATCGAGCCCAAGCGATTTTTTCGAGGTCAGGTTCTTGAGATCCGTGGCCGTCGCATCCAGCCCGGTGTCCTTGGCGGCATCCTCCATCGCACGCGAAAACTCGCGTGCCATGGATTTCGCACGCGCCGTCAGCCGCCCCAACGTGTGGAACATGCCGGGCAAATCCTTGGGCCCCACGACGATCAGCGCCACGACGCCGATCAGCAGAAGCTCGCTCCAACCGATATCGAACATGGGATGTAAGGCCTCCTGCGCCTGTCACGCCCGGGGGCGAAAGGCTCAGACCTTGTCTTTGTCTTTGGCCGGATCGTTGGCGGGCGTCACGTCGGTGACGGTGGCATCCTCGATCTCCTGGGTGCCGTCTTTCACGCCTTTCTTGAAGGCGGTGATGCCCTTGCCGACCTCGCCCATCAGCGAGGAAATCTTGCCGCGGCCGAACAGCACCAGAACCACCACCGCAATCAGAAGAAGGCCGGGAAGGCCGATATTGTTGAGCATAGTCTTCTCCTCATGGGGCGGCCCGTGCCGCGCCCGTTGTCTGGCCTTCGGTTTTAGGGGCAGCGAGACGGCAATCAAAGCCCGAATCCGGCGCGCAGGCAGGCCGGAGCGCAGATTACTGACAGTTATTTGTCAGTTGCGCCGCGCCATGCTAGACCCGGGCCATGACCCGCACCGAACGTCTGCAAAAACTGATCGAGATGATGCGCGGCGGCGCCATGCTGCGCGCGGCCGATCTGGCCGCCGAACTGGGCGTGTCCGAGCGCACGATCTGGCGCGACATGTCGGTGCTGTCGGAATTCGGCGTGCCGGTCGTGGGCCAGCGCGGCGTGGGCTACATGCTGCGCCGGGCGGTGGCGCTGCCGCCCCTGGTGCTGAACCCCGAAGAGATCGCGGCCCTCGAACATCTGTTGCGGCTGGCGCAAGCCCATGCCGACACCCGGATCGCGGCCGGCGCCCAGAGCCTGGCCGCCAAGATCCGCGCCGCCCTGCCCGAGCCCGCGCCGCCCGACCCCATGCCCGCTGCCCCTGCGGCACGCGACGGCTGACACATGCCCCCTCTGGCCCCGGCGCGCGACCCGCGCTAGGGTCGCATGAAAGGAGCCCGGATGCCGACCGCCGAATATATCACTGCCTTTGTCACGCTTTTCGTGGTCGTCGACCCGATCGGGCTGGCGCCGCTGTTCATTGCCCTGACCCAGGGCATGAGCGCGCGGGCCCGGCTAATGGTCGGGGTGCGTGCGGTGGCGATCGGCGCGGGGTTGCTGACGCTGTTCGGCCTGTTTGGCGACAAGATCCTGCTGGGCATCGGCATCTCGATGCCCGCTTTCCGCATCGCGGGCGGCGTGCTGCTGTTCCTGACCGCGCTGGACATGCTGTTCGAACGCCGCACCGAACGGCGCGAAGGCCAGCATGCCGAACCCGAACATGACCCGTCGGTGTTTCCGCTGGCCACGCCCCTGATCGCGGGCCCGGGTGCGATGGCTACGATGATCCTGCTGGCGGGCGCGCCGGGGGCGGATGCGACCCATATCGCGCTGATCCATCTGGTAATGCTGGCGGTTCTGGGCTGCGTCTTCGCGCTGTTCCTGCTGGCCACGCCGCTGGAACGTGCGCTCGGCCGGACCGGCACGATGGTGGTCACGCGCCTTCTGGGCATGCTGCTGGCGGCACTGGCGATCCAGTTCATTCTGGACGGGCTGCGTGGCGCGGGAATTTTTGCGACACTTTCCGCCGCCTGAGACATTCCGCCCCTTCGCTTTTGTTCCCCCGCCCCCTACATCAGGCCCATGCTTGCCGAAAACGCCGCACGTCTGATCTATCTTGCCCTGCTGCTGGTGGCTGTGGGGGGGTATTTCGTGATCGAATTCCGCCGCCGCCCCGGGCGCACGCTGCAACAGGCGATGCTCTGGGGGCTGATCTTTCTGGGCACGCTGGCGGCGGTCGGGCTGTGGTCCGACATCCGCCGTGAAGTCGCCCCGACGCAAGCCGTGCTCAGCGCAGGCCGGATCGAGGCGCCGCTGGCCCCGGACGGGCATTACTACCTGAAAGCCGAGGTGAACGGTGTGCCGGTGCGCTTCGTCGTAGACACCGGCGCGACCGACATCGTGCTGACGCAACGCGATGCGACGCGCGCGGGCATCGACACCGCCGGGCTGGCCTATCTGGGCGAGGCGCGCACCGCCAACGGGATCGTGCGCATCGCCCCGGTGCGGATCGACAGTTTCGCGCTCGGCCCGATTCAGGATGAAAACCTGCGCGCCGTGGTCAACGGCAGCGACATGGATACCTCGCTGATGGGGATGACCTATCTCACCCGCTTCGCCCGGGTCGAGTTCAGCCGTGACCGGATGGTTCTGGAACGCTGAGCGCGGGTCCTGTTTCAACCGGGCAATGAGTATTTGTGCCAAGAAGAAGCCTGAAGCCCTTTCTTCTTGGCACAAATACTCCCGCCGGAGGCAGCCGGCCTTACAACCAGTCCTTCCATCGGAAAAACGCCCAGGTTCCCACCGCCGACCCCGCCATCAACCCGAGCGCCAGCGGGTAGCCCCAGGGCCAGTCGAGTTCGGGCATGAAATGGAAGTTCATCCCGTAGACCGAGGCGATCATCGTCGGCGGCATGAACAGCGCCGCCACCACCGACACGATCCGCACGGTGGTGTTCTGCGCGAGGTTAATCATCCCCAGCGTCGCGTCGACCGAGAGCGACACGCGCGAGGACAGGAAATCGCCATGCACCGAAAGCGAGCCGATGTCGCGCATCTGGCTTTTCACGATCATCCGCAGCTCTTTCGCCTGCGGGTGGCCGGTGATGGTCTGGTCGTAAAACGACAGCGCCCGTTCAAGCGTCAGCAGTGCCAGCCGCACCCGGCCCAGCAATTCGCCCTGCCGCCCGACATCTTCGAGCGCCAGCTGCAATTCCGGCGCCCCCAGCCCCTGCCCCGACAGAACCTGCGCCGAAACCCGGTCGAGCGCGCGGCCCACACCTTCCAGAAGGTCGGCCTGACGGGCGATAATTTCCTCGATCAGCCCCAGAAACACCCGTTCGGCACTGCCGCAGCCCGCAGCCGAGCGATCCGCGCGTTCGGGGAACGTCTCGAAGCTGCGCGGCGCATGGTGGCGCACGGTGACCAGACGCCGCGCCGTCAGGATGAAGCTGACCGGCCCTGCGACATGGGCCCCGTCCGGTGTCAGCCCGGGCAGCACCACGGTCATCACATCCGCACCCTCTTCGCGATACAGCCGGTTCGAGATTTCGATCTCTTCCATGTCGGCCAGTGTCGGCACCTCGATCCCCAGCCGCGACACGGCCTCGGCCTGGCTGTCGAGCGGACGATAGAGGTCGATCCAGAGCGCGTGCTCCAGATCGCTGCCCGGCGTCATCGGCGTGTCCTGCCCCAGCCGTTTCAGGCCCCGGGCCCCGGAAGTGAAAGCGAAAAGCATGTGACGGACCCTCAAGGCGTTTTGCCCATCGGTAGCGGGCACGCGCGGCGGGTCAAGCCCCCCGTTGCGTGCCGGGGCCCGGAGGCGCGCCGAAATTGCCTTGGGCGCGCCTTTTTTATGCCGCATTTCCCGCCACACTCTGGGCTCAGCAGCGACGGAGAGGGCAGATGGATTTTCTGGACATTTTCAGTTTCGACACGATCGCGCTGGTAGTGATCGGCATTGCCATTTCGCGCGAAATCCACGGCCGCCTGATCGCACGCAAACACGCCCGCGCCTGACACCCGCCTGCCGACAGATCACCTGCGCACCATGCAACGCCCCGCCCCACGGTCAGGGGCGTTTTGTCATATCTGAAGCCACCCCCTGAATGAAAAACGCGCCCGCCGAAGCGGACGCGTGGGGAGGCAGAACGGCAATCCCTGACGGGATCAGTCGTCCTGATTGTCGGGCGTCACGTCCAGAACGGTGGCATGCGCGGTGATCTCGACCGACTCCTTGCAGTTTTCCATGCAAGCCGGCTTCGAGAACTCGGGATATTCCGTCTCGGCGCGGTCATCGACGATGAAACCGTCCTTGTTGGGCATCTCGACGTCCAGGAAGTTCTCTTTCGTCAGGACGAAATCGTCATCCACCAGATCGTTGGAATAGAGGATATAGGCCACGATCGCATAGGTATCGTCGACCGAGAGCGTCTGCGCGTTGCCGAAGGGCATCGAGCGGTGCGCATAATCCCACACGGTCGAAAGATAGGGCCAGTAGCTGCCCACGGTCTTCAGCGGGTCCTTGCGGTCGAGCGTGTCCATACCCCCGGCCAGTTTCGGCCAGTTGTCCACGCCTTCGGCGAATTCGCCGTGGCAGACCGCGCAGTTTTCCGAAAACAGCGTCTCGCCATCGGCGACCGAGCCCGAGCCTTCGGGCAGGCCGGTGCCATCGGGGCTGACATCCAGGTTCCAGGCGTCGATTTCCTCGGGCAGCGCCGGGCGCCCGAGACCGAGTTTCTCGGCATGGGCGGGTGCGGCCAGGGGCGCGGCCAGCGCCGCCGCGATCACCAGATTACGAAACTTCGACATTCTCGGCCTCCCCATTCGCCTTGACCCACCAGGTCTGGATACCGTTGTTGTGATAGACCGAGTTCTCGCCGCGCACCGCGCGCAGCTGGTTCTTGGTCGGCTGGACATAGCCCGTGTCATCGGTGGCACGCGACTGCAGCAGCATCTCTTCGCCCTGCCAGTCGATATCCAGGTAGAAGCGCGTCAGCGCCATCGCCTGCCCTGGCTGCGCCAGACGCGCCGGTTGCCAGGTCTTGCCGCCATCGAGCGAGACATCGACGCCGGTGACAGCGCCACGGCCCGACCAGGCAAGCCCGGTGATGACCAGCGGGCCCTTGCCGTGCTTGATCGGCATTTGCGGGCTGGGCGAGGTGATGACCGACTTGCAGTCCATCACCCAGGTCCATTTCCGCGAGATGCCGTTTTCCAGCGTGTCGGTGTATTTCGAGGTTTCCTCGCGGCTTTCGACCGGGCCTTCCGTGACTTCGACGCGGCGCAGCCACTTGATCCACATGTTGCCTTCCCAGCCGGGAACGCACAGACGGACCGGATAGCCGTGTTCCTTGCGCAGCGCCTCGCCATTGGCCTTGAACGCGACCAGCACGTCATCGAGCGCTTTCTCGATCGGCATCGAGCGGCCGTTCGAGCTGGCATCCGCGCCCTCGACATAGACCCATTTGCCTTCGGGCTTCACGCCGGCCTCTTCCAGCAGGGTGCGCAGGGTCACGCCGGTATATTCCATGTTGTGGATCATACCTTGGGTGAACTGCACGCCGTTCAGCTGTGCGCCCGCCCATTCCATGCCCGAGTTCGCGGCGCATTCCAGGAAATAGGTGCGGTTGACGCGCGGGAAGCGTTCCAGATCCTCGTAGGTGAAGACCAGCGGCTGATCGACCAGACCGTGGATCATCAGCCGGTAGTCTTCCTTGCGCAGCTCGATCGCGCCCGAGTGGTGGCGCTCGAACGCGCAACCCTGCGGGGTGATCGTGCCGTCGAGCGCATGGATCGGCGTGAAGTTGATCGAGGAAATCACATCCGCGGTCAGCCAGCCGACATTGCGGCGCACCACGTCGGATTCAAATTCGATCGGCATGCCATAGGGGTTGGCGTCCACGCCATCGCCCCAGCCCTGCGCCCAGGGTTGCACTTCGGTGATCAGCGGATCGGCCTCTTGCGCCCGCGCGGCCCCTGCACCCGCAGCCAGCGCACCGGCGGCCGCGCCTGCGCGCAGGAAGTTGCGGCGATTGAGCGAAACCGCGCTGTCGCGTTCCTTCTCGTCCATCGTCTTCTCCTTTTAACTCAAACCCTTGCGGGATGTTCCTCAGGCGCCGGTCACGACCACCGACTCGTTCGGGGTCAGTTTCACGGTGCCGGTTTTCTTCAGGTGGCTTTCGATCACGTCCCAGATCTGCGGCCCTTCGGTGCCCTCGTTGACCGAGGCCCAGCCGGCCACGACGTACGACCGGGCCGGGTCGATTTCAGAGCCGTCCTTCAGCAGCGTGATGTTGGAAATCCGCTCACCGATCGGTTTCGAAACGTCGATGTGATAGCCAAGGCCGCCCACGCGCACCATGTCCCCGCCCTGTTGATAGTAGGGGTCGGTGTTGAAGATGTTGTCGGCGACATCTTCCAGGATCATGTTGATCGTCTCGCCGGTCATCTCGGTGCGGTAGCACTGGCCATAGGTCATCGAGGTGGCGTTGTGGATGTCTTCGCGGGTGATGTTGTCACCCGGCAGCAGCGTGGTGCCCCAACGCACGCCCGGGCTCATCGCGATTTCCGCGTCGCGTTCGGACAGGATCGCTTCGCAGATCAGGTCATCCCAGGTGCCGTTGAAGTTGCCGCGACGGTAAAGCAGGCTTTCGGTCTGGCCCACGACCTCTTCCAGCTCGGCCTTGAAGGGCGCGCGCTCGTTGTCGATCAGCGCGGCCATGTCGGCGTCGGGGGTGATGACATCCGAGAAGATCGGGATCAGCTTGTGACGGAAGCCCATCATCCGGCCATCGCGCACGTCCAGATCGACGCGGCTGACGAATTTGCCGTTCGAGCCCGACGCGATCAGGATCGTGTCGCCCACCACGACCGGCTCGGGCACCGCATCATGGGTGTGGCCGGTCAGGATCACGTCGATGCCCTTCACGCGGGAAATCATCTTGCGGTCCACGTCGAAGCCGTTGTGCGACAGGCACACGACCAGATCGACGCCCTCGGCGCGGACCTCGTCCACGACAGCCTGCATGCGTTCTTCGCGGATGCCGAAGCTGAAATCGGGGAACATCCATTTCGGGTTGGCGATCGGCATATAGGGGAAGGCCTGACCGATCACCGCCACGCGCACGCCGCCGGTTTCAAAGATCTTGTAGGGTTCGAACGCGGGTTCGTCCCATTCCACGTCGAAGATGTTCGCGCCCAGGAAGGGGAAGGGCAGCGTGTCGACGATTTCCTTCACCCGGTCCTGACCGAAGGTCCACTCCCAGTGCGAGGTCATCGCATCGGTGCCAAGCGCGTTCATAATGTTGACCATGTCCTGACCCTTGGTCTTGAACGAGGTCATCGAGCCGTGCCAGGTGTCGCCGCCATCCAGCAGCAGGGCCTCGGGGCGCTCGGCGCGGATCGACTTGACCACGGTCGCAACCCGGTCAAGCCCGCCCATCTTGCCATAGGATTTGGCCAGATCGGTGAAGTTCTCATAGGTCAGCGCATAGGCCTCGGGGCTGTCCGGCGTGATCTTGAACATGTCGAGGAATTCTTTGCCCACGACATGCGGCGGACGGCCCTTGGCCTCGCCCACGCCGAGGTTGATCTCGGGTTCGCGGAAATAAATCGGCTTGGCCTGGGCGTGAATGTCGGTGATGTGGATCAGCGTGACATTGCCGAAGGCGTCGAATTGCAGCAATTGGTCCTGCGTCAGCGATTGCTGCGCCATGGCCCGCGACCAGCGCGACAGGCCCGAAGTGCCAAGGATGGTCGAGGCCGCAAGGCTCGCCTGAATGAACTCCCGCCGGGAAATCATATGGTTTTCTCCTCTTTTCCCGGCCTGCCCGGGGTGGTTTGCATCCGTAAATTGACTAACGAATTCAAACAGATAGTGAATATTGAATATGTTCAGATAGAAAAACGCGGGACAAGGCACAGCCCTGCCCCGCGTCTGGTGTCAGGGGCGAACGCCAGCGCCTTCGATGTCCAGACCCAGGCCGCGCGAAGCGACATACAGCTCCAGCTCGCGGAACTCCTGGCTGCCGGCGGCGAAGGTTTCGGCGCGGGTATCGCGGATGCACCCGACGAAGCGCTGGTGGATCGACACGGCGGCCGCATCCTTCAGACGATAGAGCGGGAAGCCGTTGATCTGGCCCTGGCTCAGGTGATCGGCGCGGATGAAGTTGCCGTAGTTCTGCTCGTGGCAGTTGGCGCAGCTGAGTTCCAGCTGGCCGTAACGGGTGTAATACATTTCCTTGCCGCGTTCCCAGAACTCGGCGGCCGGCCCGTCGATGGCCACGGCAACCGGCATCCCGCGCGATTGCAGCGACACGGCGGTGGTCATGGATTTCATGTCGTCCGAGTTCCATTTCCAGGCCTCGGCGCCCATCCGGTTGGTGCGGCAGTCGTTGATGTAATCTTCCATCGACCACAGAGCGCCCGCAGCATTGATCTTGGGCATCACGGCGCGCACACCCTTCATGCCTTCGGCCAGATCGCCGTGGCAGTTGGCGCAGGACTTGCCTTCGGTGCCTTCGACCGTATCCCAGGCTTCCTGGCCACGTTCGGCATAGACGAACATCGGGTTGTCGAAGTCGTCCATCTGCATCTTGCGGGTTTCATCCTCGCGGAACAGCCAGCCCGAATAGACGGTGTCCAGATGACCTTCCAGATGCGGCGCGGCGGGGGCCGTGGTGGTGATGGTCAGCTCTTCGTTCACGACCAGCTCGGCCTCGGCCGGGTCGGCCATGGCGGGGCCAAAACCGCAGGCCAGAGCGGCGGCAGCGGCGGCGGCAAACATGGTGGCGCGGGTGCGCAGCGTCATTCCTTGATCCTCCCTGGGTGTCGCCCGCGCCCGATCTCCGGGCGCGTGGCTTTCCTTGGTCCGGCGCGCTCCCTCACGCGCCCGCAGTCCGGGCCAGAGGCCTCAGGCCACTTCGATCGACTTCTTGTCCTCGTAGACCGAGCCGTCGTCGTCGTACCAGGTGAACTTGAAGTCACCCGAGGCGTCGACCTTGGCGTCGAACTCGATATAGGGGTTGGTCGAGATCGCCGGCTCCAGCGTGACGTCGATCACGAGGGCGCCGTTGAATTCGCAGGTGAAGCGATTGATGATCGAGCGCGGGATCAGGTTGCCGTCCTTGTCCTTGCGCTGCCCCGATTCCATCGGGTGCGAGATCAGCGTCTTGATCGCCACCACTTCGCCGGCTTTCGCCTTCGAGGGCACCTTGACGCGCGGTTTGACGTTATCTGCCATGTGTTTTCTCCACGAATTCCGAAATCAGCCGCCGCAGCCGCCGATGGTGACCTTCACGGTCGAGCTGGCCTGCACGAAGCTGCCGTCGGCCATTTTCGCGATGGCGACAACGTCCTGCGTTTTCGACAGACGGATGCGGGTCGAGGCCATCTGCGAACCGGCCGCCGGGCCGAAGTTGAAGGTCGCGACCTGCGGCGTCGGGTTACCCGAGGCCAGCAGCATGATCGACACCGCGCCGGGCGCGTCGACGGACACCGGAACGGTGTTGCCGTTTTCGGCGATCTCGGGGGCGGTCAGGGTCAGCCCACCCTCGCCAGGGGCGGCGCCGCCGGTGAAGGCAGCAATCGCGTCGGCGGCGGCATCGGCCATCGCACGGGCCGGCAGCAGCGAAGCGGCAACGCCGCCCAAGGCCAGACCCAGCGCATCACGTCTGGAAAGTTTCATCAGTTTCTCCTCTTGAGTTCTCGCGCCGATCACTCTTTGAGCGTCAGCAGGAAGGCGACCACATCCTCGACCTGCGCCGCCGTCAGGATCGGCGGCAGATCGGCAGGCGCGGCCTTGCCCGTGTAGGCGTCACCCGGGCGGATGAACGGCCCGGTTTTATACATCCCCGGCATCACCGACTCCGGGAAGGTGTGTTTGGCGTCGATCACGATCCCGCGCAGCTGCGCTTCCGACCAGCGGTCGGCGGCACCGTTCAGCTCGGGGCCGATATTGCCCTGGAAATCCGCGCTGAGGGCCGACACAACGTGGCACGCCACGCAATTGCCCAAAGCCCGGGTCGATGCGACCTCGGCACCCGCTTCGGGGCTGCCCGGGGCCCCGGTCAGCGATTGCGCCACCGCGCCCTCTTCGAACATGACATCCGTGGGTGCGGTTTCAGCGATTGCAGAACCGGCTGCGAGTGTGGCGGCGAGTGCTGCCAGCACGACGTGGCGTTTCATCGAAGACCTCCCATTTCTTCTCCCGATTCCTGTTTAGACGACTGCGACACTGTGGCGCAACAGTAAAATTCACACATCTGCATATGTGTGCTGCAGTGCAGCACGCGCAGTTTCATTGCGTAGCCATCTGGCTCGCAAGAAATTTCTGGAAATTCTCGCCAGAGTTGTAGCCATGATCTTTCACCCAGGTCAGCAGCGCCTTGGTGGTGCCCTTGCCGAAGGCCCCCGGCATTTGTGCGACAGCCGCCTTCGGGGCCGTCATGTCCGCGCCCACCTCCTCGGGGAAGAACATCATTGTCGGCGTGAACATCACGCCCCATTTCATCGCCATGTCCTTCTCGGGGCGCTGGTCGCCGTCGAAGTCGGTGACCTCGACATCGCCGAACAGGTTCATCTGCACCACGAAGTAGTTGTCGGTAATCAGCTGGCTGATTTCGGGGTCCGGGAAGACCTCTTCATGCATCTTCTTGCAATAGATGCAGCCGCGCTGTTCCCAGATCACCAGCAGGCGCTTGCCTTCGGCGTTGGCCTCGGCCAGATCCTCGCGCATGTCGCGGAAGGTGTCGCGCATCCAGGGTTCCTTGTGCAGCCCGTCGTCGCCCAATTCGGCGGCAGCCGCCGGCAGGGCCAGGGCAAGAAGGGTGAAGGCGGTCGTCAGAAAATGGCGCATGGTATCCTCCTTTGTCAGCCCAGGCTGGTGATCGAGGGCATGGTTTTGATCAGGAAATCCGCGATATAGCTGAGCGTATTGGTGGCGATCAGGATGGCAAAGACGATCAGCATCACCCCCATCGCCTTTTCGACATAGGCAAGCTTGGCCCGGTGGCGCGCCATCAGCGCCAGGAACGGCCGCGCGAAGAAGGCCGCCAGAATGAAGGGCGCGGTCATGCCGATGCCGTAGAAGAACAACAACATCGTGCCGCGCGTCAGATCCCCCATCCCCGAGGCCACCATCAAGATCGCCGCCAGCGCGGGGCCCACGCAGGGCGTCCAGCCGAAGCCGAAGGCAAGCCCGGTGACATAGGCGCCGAAAATCGTCGACGGGTCGGCCTTGGCTTCGATTCGCGCCTCGCGATACAGGAACGGAATGCGGATCACGCCCAGGAAATGCAGCCCGAACAGGAACAGGATCGCGGCAGCGACATAGCTCAGCGGCCCCATCCAGGCCCGGAACGCCTGCCCCAGTGCGGTGGCGCCCATCCCCATCAGCATGAAGATCGTGGTCACGCCAAGCGCAAAGGCCACGGCCGAAACCACCAGACGACGCTGGGCACCGGGCGCGATCTGCGCCGCCCCCTGCCCCGTGCCGCGCAGCTCGGCCATCGAGATGCCGGCCATGTAGCTCAGGTAGAACGGCACCATCGGCAAGATGCAAGGTGTCAGGAATGACAGAAGGCCCGCCAGCAGCGCGCCCCCGAAGGTCGGGTCCATGATCATGTGTCCTCCCCGCGGGCTCCCTGGATCGTTCCTCGGGATCGATTCCTTGATCCCCTCCCGCAAACACATTACGATATTCATATGTAACAGGGGGGTGCGTCAATCATGCGCAGTGCATTTGCGGCGGTTTTTGTTCTTGGGCTGATTCTCGGGCCCGGAACGGCCATTGTCGCGCAGGCCCAGACCGCCGCCGCAGCAGCGCATAGCGCCACCGTCACCCCCGCCGAGCCACAAACCGCAGCGCCGTTCCGCCTGGTGATGGTTGAACAGCCCGGCTGTGCCTATTGCGCGCGTTGGGATGCAGAACTGGCCGAAATCTACCCGAAAACCCCCGAAGGCCAGCTCGCACCGCTGGAACGGGTGCAATTGCGCGCCCCCTTGCCCGAAGGGCTGAGCTTTCGCAGCGCGCCGGTCTTCACACCGACCTTCATCCTGATTCAGGATGGCGCCGAGGTCGACCGGATCGAAGGCTATCCGGGGCAGGATTTTTTCTGGGGCCTGCTGGGCATGGCCCTGCGCAAGGCGGGTGCAGACCTGCCTGCCCCGCAATAACACGATCTGACGCCGCGCAAGACCTGCGCATTTGGCCTCTTGCCACTCGATTCTGGGTAACGAGCGTGCTATGCGCGGGGATCAATCGGATCTGCCCGGGGCACACTGTCGCGGGCCGTTCAGGCGAAGCAAGGGGGGTCGGTGCGATCCATGGCACCCGACGGGCGTGATCAGTATCAGGAAACCGCAGAGGCGGATGCCACCGCGGACCGCAGCGAACGCTGCGCACGTCTGGATGCCGAAGAGCTGATGGGGCGCGCACAGGATGCGGCCAATCTGCTCAAGGCACTGGCCCATGAAGGCCGCCTGATGATCATGTGCCATCTGACCTCGGGCGAGAAATCGGTGACCGAGCTGGAAAACCTGCTGGAATCGCGGCAGGCCGCCGTCAGCCAGCAACTGGCGCGGCTGCGTCTGGAAGGGCTGGTCAGCTATCGGCGCGAGGGCAAGGCCATCTATTATTCGCTCAGCGACCCGCGCGCAGCCCGGGTGGTGGAGCTGGTTTACGACATGTTCTGCAGCGGCGCCTGACGACCGGCCAAGGGGGAATTCATGGACACTCTGCCGATGGGGGCAATCGCCGCGCTGGTCGGGCTGATCGGGGGCGCCGTGCTGGGGCTGGCCGCCCGGCTGGGCGATTTCTGCACGCTGGGCGCGCTGGAATCGGCGGCCTATGGCGAAGATCAGCGACGCCTGCGCCTGTGGGGTGTGGTGCTGGCCGTGGCGATCACCGGCGCCTTCGGGGCCGAGGCCCTGGGCTATGCCGATCTGACCGCCAGCTTCTATCAGTCGATCCAGTGGAACCCTCTGGCCTCGATCGTGGGCGGGCTGATGTTCGGCTATGGCATGGCGATGGCGGGCAATTGCGGCTTTGGCGCGCTGGCACGGTTCGGCGGGGGTGATCTGCGCTCGCTCGTGGTGGTGGTGGTGATGGGGATCTTCGCCTTCGTCACCCTGTCCGGGCCGCTGGCGCCGCTACGCATCGCGCTGTTCCCGCAGGTGGATGCCAGCGCACCCCAGGGCATCGCGCATTGGCTGGGCGCACGCACCGGGCTGGCGCCGCTGGTCTTCGCGCTGCCGGCGGCGGCGGCGCTCCTGATCTGGGCGCTGGCCTATGCGCCGCTGCGCGCCGACCGCCGCAAGATCTTTTGGGGCGTGGCGGCGGGGGCAGCCGTGGTCTGGTGTCTGATCGGCACCACGCTGGTGGCCCGCGAAAGCTTTGGCGAGATCGGCGTCGAGGCCCCCTCGTTCACCGCGCCGCTGGGCCGCACGATCCTGTATTTTATGACCTCGACCGCAGGCGGCATCACCTTTTCGGTGGGTCTGGTCGCCGGTGTTCTGGGGGGCGCCTTCCTGGGGTCCATGATCCGCGGGCTGTTCCGCTGGGAGGCCTGCGAGGACCCGCGCGAACTGGGTCGGCAGATCAGCGGCGCCGCCCTGATGGGGATCGGCGGCACGATCGCCCTGGGATGTTCGGTCGGTCAGGGCGTCAGCGCGATGTCGGTGATGGCCTTCTCGGCCCCGGTCACGCTGGCGGCGATCGCCGCGGGCGGGCTGCTGGGCCTGCGCCAACTGATCCGCGGCTTCCAGCCGGATTGAGCCGCACCCGCCGCGCCCCTGTCCGGCACGCCGCGCGGAGCCGAAGCGGTGATTTGAGTATTTATGCCAAGAAGAAGACCATGCGCCCCGCCCCGTCAGGGTCTGGACCTATGCGCTTCTCCTGGCCCAAATACTCCCCGCGGAGCGACCTGTCCGGGCCACAGCCGGTTCCGGCAGGCTAAAGCAAAGGGGGCGCCAGGCGCCCCCCTTTTCGTTTCGTTTTTCTGTCCGGCTCAGGTTTTGAAGATCCGGTAGATCGCCGGAATGACCAGCACCGTCAGCAAGGTCGAGCTGAGCAGCCCGAACAAGAGCGAAATCGCCAGCCCCTGGAAAATCGGGTCCGCCAGGATCACCACCGCGCCGATCATCGCCGCGACCGCGGTCAGCAGGATCGGCTTGAAGCGGATCGCGCCCGCCTCGATCAGGATGTCGATATCCGATTTGCCGGTGCGGTCGGCATGGCGGATGAAATCGACCAGCAGGATCGAGTTGCGCACGATGATCCCCGCCAGCGCGATGAAACCGATCATCGAGGTGGCCGAGAACGGCGCGTGGAAGATCAGGTGCCCCAGCATGATGCCCAGGAAGGTCAGCGGGATCGGCGTCAGGATCACCAGCGGCAGGCGGAACGATCCGAACTGCGCCACCACCAGAATATAGATCCCCAAGAGCGCCACGCCGAAGGCCGCGCCCATGTCACGGAAGGTGACCCAGGTCACTTCCCATTCGCCATCCCACAGCAGGGTGACCTTCTGTTCATCCTCTGGCTGGCCATGCAGGCTGACCTCGGGTTTCTCGCCCGGGGCCCAGTCGATCGACTCCAGCGCATCGGACACCGCGATCATGCCGTAAAGCGGCGCCTCGAACTGCCCCGCCAGTTCGGCGGTGACCATCTCGGCCTCGCGCCCGTTGTGACGGAAGATCGGGAAGCTGGCCTTTTCCTCGGCAATCGAGACCACATCGCCCAGTTCCACCACGCCGCGCGCGCCCGGCAGCAGGTTGGCCGGGATCGGGGTCGAGAGCGTCGCCTCGTCCATCACCCGCGCGGATTTGGAGCGTTCCATCACGATCGGCAGCGGCGCGCGTTCATTGCCGCGGTGGCTGTAGCCCACCGTGGTGGAGCCGTTGAGCAGCGCCAGCGTATCGAAGACATCGCCTTCCGAGACCTCGAAGAACTCCAGATCGTCGGAATTCACCGTGGCCCGCAGTCGGCGCGCCTGCACGCCGAAACTGTCGTCGACATCGACGATATAGGGCACCGATTCAAACGCCTGCCGGATCTTGGCAGCCGCCGCACGCCGGGTTTCGGCATCAGGGCCATAGACCTCGGCCAAGAGCGTCGCGATCACCGGGGGGCCGGGCGGCGGTTCGACCGTCTTCACGCTGGTGCCCGCGGGCAGATCCAGCGCGCCGACCATCTCGCGGATCACCAGCGCCAGATCGTGGCTGGTGCGGTCGCGCTCGGTCTTGTTGGTCAGGTTGATCTGCACATCGCCCTGCCAGGGGTATTGGCGCAGGTAATAGTGCCGCACCAAGCCGTTGAAGTTGAAGGGCGCCGCAGCCCCCGCATGGGTCTGCACCGAAATCACCTCGGGCAGTTTGGTGACCTCGGCGGCGATCTGCTGCGCCACGGCGTCGGTCGCCTCGACACTGGCGCCTTCGGGCAGGTCGATCACCACACTCAGTTCCGACTTGTTGTCGAAGGGCAGCAGCTTGACCGTCACATCCTTGGTGTACAGCAGCCCGAGCGACCCGAAGCTGAGCACGATCGTCGCGCCCAGGAACATCCAGGCCGTGCCCTTGGTTTTCAGCACCGGGCGCGCGACCTTTTCATAAAGCGCGCCAAGCTTGCCGCCATGGTGGCCGTCGTCGTGATGCAGCGGCGCATTGCCCGCGATCTTGACCATCAGCCAGGGCGTGATGATGACCGCCACGAAGAACGAAAAGATCATCGCGGCGCTGGCATTCGACGGGATCGGCGACATGTAGGGCCCCATCAGCCCGCTGACAAACAGCATCGGCAACAGCGCGGCCACCACCGTCAGCGTGGCGACGATGGTCGGGTTGCCGACCTCGGCCACGGCGGCAATCGCCTTGTGAACGCGGTCGCCCGGCCCCTTCATGCCCCAGTGTCGCGCGATGTTTTCAATCACCACGATCGCGTCATCGACCAGAATCCCGATCGAGAAGATCAGCGCGAACAGCGACACCCGGTTGAGCGTGTAGCCCATGATATTGGCCGCAAACAGCGTCAGCAGGATGGTGACCGGAATCACGATCGCCACCACGATGCTTTCGCGCCAGCCGATCGCAAACAGCACCAGCGCGATGATCGAGATCGTCGCCAGCCCCAGGTGGAACAGCAGTTCGTTGGCCTTTTCGTTCGCCGTCTCGCCGTAATCGCGGGTGATCTGCACCTCGACGCCCGCCGGGATCAATTCGCCCTTCAGCTCTTCGACCCGGTGCAGGATCTGCTCGGCCACGACCACCGCGTTGGCCCCCGCGCGTTTCGCAATCGCCAGCGTGACCGCCGGGGTGCGCTGCAGCGTATCGCCGTCGCGGGTGACGTTGGACACGATCTGATCCGAGGTGTCGCCGACATAGGACACCTTCGCCACATCGGCCACATAGACCGGGCGGCCATCGCGCGCGGTCAGCAGAAGGCCCGCGATTTCGGCGGGGGCAACCAGCGTCTGCCCCGCCACCAGGTCGATCTGTTCGCCCTTGTCGCGCAGCTTGCCGGTGCTGAACGACCGGTTCGCCTGCTGCACCTTGTAGCTCAGCGATTGCAGCGTGATGCCGTAAAGCGCCAGCTTTTCGGGGTCGGGCTCGATACGGATCGCCTCGGTCGCCTCGCCGATGATGTAGGTCAGGCCGACATTCTCGATCTTGGTGACCTCGGTCTGCAACTCGCGGGTGATCCGGGTCAGGTCATTGGCGCCCAGCCCGCTGTCCGGCGCGGCCGACAGGGTGAGCGAGACGATCGCCACATCGTCGATGCCGCGCGCCACGATCATCGGCTCGTCGATCCCCACCGGGATGCGATCCATGTTCGCCTTGACCTTTTCATGCACGCGCAGGATCGCCGCATCCGAAGAGGTGCCGACGACGAAGCGCGCCATCACCAGCGCGTAATCGTCCGAGGTCTGGCTGTAGACATGTTCGACCTCGTTGATGCCCTTGACGATGGTCTCCATCGGCTCGGTCACCAGCTTCATCGCGTCTTCGGCCTTCAGACCGGGGGCCTGGATGTGGATGTCCACCATCGGCACCGAGATCTGCGGCTCTTCCTCGCGCGGCAGCGACACCAGCGCCACCAGACCCACGGCAATCGCCGCCAGGATCATCAGCGGCGTCAAGGCCGAACGGATGAAGGCCCGCGTGAGCTTGCCGGCGATACCCAGTTTTTCTTCTGCAATTTCCGGGGCTTCCGGCCCGGCGTTCAGATCACTGCTCATCGCGCACCACCGTCTCGCCGCCGCTCAGACCGGTCACGATCTCGACCATCTCGACACCGTCCACCTGCGTGCGCGTGCCCGGCACGATCACGCGTTCCAGCATGGCACCGTCTTGCTCGACCATGACGAAGTCCAGCCCGGAATGGGTCTTGATCAGATCGGCGGGCAGCAGGATCGCCTCGCGCGTGCCCATCGGCAGACGCACCAGCACCCGCGCATCGACATAGCTCGCGTCCAGATCGGCGACCTCGACATCGGCGATCACGCGGCCATTCTCGATCTGCGGATAGATCTTGGCCAGATGCCCTTCGGCGGTGCCGGTCGCGGTCTCGATGGTGATCGCATCGCCTTCGGCCATCGTGTGGGCGTGACGCTCTGGCACGGAAACGCGCAGGAAGAACCCGCCGCCACCGATCGTGGCCACGGTCTCGCCCGCCATCACCACCGCGCCCTTGGCCACCGGCACGCTCAGCACCCGGCCACTGATCGGCGCCAGAACCGCACCTTCGGTCGCCTGCTGCTCGATCACCTTGCGTTGCGCCTGCTGTGCGGCGATCTGGCCCTCGATCACGTTGACCGCGGTGCGCAGGCTGTCGAGTTGCTGTGCGGTGCTGACGCCGCGGCTCAGCAAGGTCTCGCCCCGGGCCAGTTCGGCCTGGGCATTGGTCAACTGCGCGCCCAGCGATTCCAGCTGCGCATCGACCGCGCCCAGCTGGAACGCGATCTTCTCGTCGACGATGGTACCAAGGGGGGTGCCCGCCTGCACCAGATCGCCCTCGGTCGCGCTCAGCTCGACCAGCGTGCCCCCCAGACGCGCGCGGGCCGGGATCGAATCCTTGGCCTCGACACGGCCGTAGACCGCCTTCCAATCCGTCACCTCGGTCGGTGTGGCAACAAAACCGCCTTCGGCCTTGGCGCCCTGCGGCAGAACCAGCGCCAGCAGCGCCAGCGGCAAGATGATGGATTTCATATCGCGTTCCCTTCCCTTTCGGGTGCAAATCCCCTGACGGGCCACTCCGACCGGAGTATGCATTCCGGTTTTTGAATGTGTGCCCTTTACACCAATATACAACTGCCCCGCAAGCATCCGCGCCTTGACCTGAATCAGCCGCGCGCCCGCCGGGGCTTTCATGCCGCACATTTCCGCGTTAAAGGCGTAAGCGCAACTCAAAGAGGTGAGCCCATGCACGATATCCGCGCCATTCGCGAGACCCCCGCCCAATTCGATGCCGCCCTGGCCCGCCGGGGCGCCGCGCCGATGTCGGAGGCGATCTTGTCGCTGGACGAGGCGCGCCGGGCCGCCATTCTGGCCGCTGAAACCGCGCAGGCCGCCCAGAATGCCGCGTCCAAACAGGTGGGCGCCGCCAAGGCCGCGGGCGATGACGCCGAATTCGAACGGCTGCGCGCGCTGGTCGCCGAGAAGAAGGCCGAAGTGGCCGCGATGCAGGCCGAGGCCGGCCGGCTGGACACCGAGCTGCGCGACATGCTGATGCTGATCCCGAACGCGCTGCTCGACGAGGTGCCCGATGGCGTGGACGAGACCCAGAACGTCGAGGTCCGCAAATGGGGCACGCCGCGCGCCCATGACTTCAAACCGCTCGAACATTACCAGCTGCCCGCCGTAGGTGCCGGTATGGATTTCGAAACCGCCGCCAAACTTTCGGGCGCGCGTTTCGTGGTGCTCAAGGGCGGCGTTGCGCGCGTGCATCGCGCCCTGGCGCAGTTCATGCTCGATCTGCACGGCGAGGAACACGGGCTGACCGAAAACCTGACCCCGGTGCTGGTCCGCCCCGAGGCGATGCTGGGCACCGGCCAGTTGCCGAAATTCGCCGAGGACAGCTATGAAACCACCAATGGCTGGTGGCTGATCCCCACGGCCGAGGTGACGCTGACCAATTTCGTCGCGGGCGCCGTGCTGGAGGAAAGCGCCCTGCCGATCCGCATGTGCGCGCATACCAACTGCTTCCGCTCCGAAGCCGGGTCGGCGGGCAAGGATACGGCCGGCATGCTGCGTCAGCACCAGTTCGAGAAGGTCGAGATGGTGACGATCTGCCATCCCGCCGAGGCGATCGCCGAACACGAACGGATGGTGAAATGCGCCGAAGCGGTTCTGGAACGGCTGAACCTGCCCTATCGCCGGATCGTGCTGTGCGCGGGCGACATGGGCTTCGGCAGCCAGAAGACCTATGACCTCGAAGTCTGGCTGCCCGGCCAGAACACCTACCGCGAGATCAGCTCGGTCTCGACCTGCGGCCCGTTCCAGGCGCGCCGGATGAACGCCCGGTTCAAGCCGCGCGACGGCGGCAAACCGGAATTCGTGGCCACGCTGAACGGCTCTGGCCTGGCCGTCGGGCGCTGCCTGATCGCGGTGCTGGAAAACGGGCAAGAGGCCGACGGCTCGGTCACCCTGCCCGCCGCATTGCATCCCTATCTGGGCGGCAAGACCCGTCTGGTGGATGGCAAGCTCGTCTGAACCTGCTGAACTTGCACAGAAATTCCCTCCGGGTGCGTAATCTTTACGCACCCGGAGGAAACCGCCGTGACAGAATCGTCATATCGCATTAACACTTCCTTCTGGGGGGACGATCAGACTCATACTGGGGGCTGCCATGGACCAGAACCGCCGTGACCTTGATCTTCAGGCTCGCAAGATCCTTGATCTTGGCGCCGACGAAATCCCGAACTTCATCGAAGGACTGCGCGCCCGGAAGGCACTGTCGAAACTGGTCGGCCAGATCAATTCCGCCAGCCTGAGCAGCGATCCGCAGGATCGGCAAGTCGCACAGAAGATGCTCGATCATTTGGGCTTCATCTGAAACCTTGCGCCAGAGGCAGCCATGCCTCCGGCGGGAGTATTTCAGCCAAGAAGAAACCCGCAGCGCGCCAGCCCTGCGGGTTTTGTGATTTCTTCTTGGCACAAATACTCAAAGATCGCGCGCCAAAGGCTCAGTCCTTGGGTTTGCTCGCCAGCCCGCGCGATTTGCGATCTTCGTGCTTCTTCGCATCGACGTGCTTTTTCAGCCGCGAGGGGATCGACTTCTTGCGGTCTTTGTAGGGGTTCTTCGCGCCCTGATCGCGGAAGGTCAACCGGATCGGCGTGCCGGGCATGTCGAAAGCCTCGCGCAACCCGTTGACCAGATAGCGCGAATAGCTTTCGGGCAGCTTGTCGACATGCGTCGCCATCACCACAAATCCCGGCGGCCGGGTCTTGACCTGCGTCATGTAGCGCAACTTGATGCGGCGTCCGCCGGGCGCGGGCGGCGGGTGCGCCTCGGTCATCGCGCCAAGCCAGGTGTTCAGCTTGGCGGTCGAGATCCGGCGGTTCCAGACCTGATGTGCCTTCAGGATCGCATTATGCAGCCGGTCAAGCCCCTTGCCGGTCTTGGCCGAGACGGTGACCATCGGCGCCCCGCGCAGCTGCGGCAGCAGCCGTTCGAACGCCTCGCGCAGTTCCTTCAGCTTCTCGGGTTTGTCTTCTTCCAGATCCCATTTGTTCGCCGCCACGACGACCGCCCGGCCCTCGGTTTCGGCGAAATCGGCGATCCGCAGATCCTGCTGCTCGAAGGGGATCGCCACATCCAGCAGCACCACGACCACCTCGGCAAAGCGCACCGCGCGCAACCCATCGGCCACCGACAGCTTTTCCAGCTTGTCGTTGACCTTGGCGCGCTTGCGCATGCCCGCCGTGTCCCAGATCCGCATCGGCGTGCCCATGAAATCGGTCTGCACCGAGATCGCGTCGCGGGTGATCCCCGCTTCGGGGCCGGTCAGCAGCCGGTCTTCGCCCAGGATCTTGTTGATCAGCGTCGATTTGCCCGCATTCGGGCGCCCGATCACCGCCAGTTGCAGCGGCTTGGCCTTGCTGGGCGCGTGATAGGTGTCTTCGTCTTCCGAGCCTTCCTCGATGTCGACATCGGTTTCGGGCATGTTGGCAGCGTGCTTGGCAGCGAATTCATCGGCCAGCGGCAGCAGCGCGGTGTAAAGGTCGTCAAACCCCTCGCCATGTTCGGCCGAGAGTTTCAGCGGCTCGCCCAGACCGAGGCTCCAGCCCTCGGTGGCGCCGGCATCGCCCGCGTGGCCTTCGGCCTTGTTCGCGGCCAGGATCACATGGGCGTTCTTGCGGCGCAGGATGTCGGCGAAAATCTCATCGGCCGGGGTCACGCCCACCCGCGCGTCGATCACGAACAGGCAGATGTCGGCCTCTTCCACCGCGCGTTCGGTCAGGCGGCGCATCCGGCCCTGCAGGCTGTCGTCCTCGGCCAGTTCCAGCCCCGCCGAATCGATCACGATGAAGCGCAGATCCCCCAGCCGGGCATCGCCTTCGCGCAGGTCGCGGGTCACGCCCGGGGTGTCGTCGACCAGCGCCAGACGCTTGCCGACGAGCCGGTTGAACAGGGTGGATTTGCCCACGTTGGGGCGGCCGACAATGGCCAGAGTGAAGCTCATGATGCCCTCCTTGGGCAGATCGAAGCGCCCCCCTTACACTGCTTTTCGATCAACGGAAAGCGTGAAGCTGCCCGTTCATGCCCACGACATAAAGCACCCGACCCGCCACGACCGGGTTGGTGGCCGCACCGCCGGGGATTTCGGCCTGCCCGATCAGATCGCCCGAGACCGGGTCGAACACCCGCAGCAGACCGTCGGTCGATGCGAGGTAAAGCTTGCCGCCTGCCAGAACCGGCCCGTAATGCGCAAACACCTTGGCCTGTTTCTTGACCTTGTCCTTGACGAAATAGGGCAGATCGCGCGCCCAGACGGTTTCGCCGGTGGCCGCATCCAGCCGCACCAGACGTGCCTCGTCCGATACCAGGAAGACCGCACCGCCCGCCACCTGCACCGGCGACACCGCACCTTCGGTCGCGGTCCAGATCCGTTCGCCCGTATTCACGTCGAAGGCGCCGGTCTTGCCCGAAGACGAGCCCGCATAAACCACATCGCCCAGGATCACCGGATCGCCGGTCAGGTCGGTCACCGTCGCAAAGGCCCGGCCCAGACGGGCCCCCGCGACCTTGCCTTGCCACAGGTTCATGCCGCCTTTTTTCAGCGCCGCGACCATCTCTCCCGAGGGGAAGGGGAACACCACCAGACGGCTGTTCACCGCGGGCGCGGAAACCCCCGTCATCCCCGAGACCGAGGGCGTGCCGGGCAATTGCCACTGCACCTTGCCGTCGCTGCTGCGGACCGCCCAGGCCGAGGAATCGCGGGCGACGACATAGACCAGATCATCGGCCACCGTGGGCGCGCCACCGATCGCCGCATCGAATTCCTGCCGCCAGACCACCTTGCCGGTGGCGGCATCCAGCGCGACCAGCTCGCCAAAGCCGGTGGTCACGAACACCCGGCCTTCGGCAAAGGCGATGCCCCCACCCGAGGCGTCATCGGCATTGTCGCTGGCGGGCGTCAGATCGGCCTGCCACAGCGTCGCGCCGTTCAGCCCGGTCGCGGTGACCAGGGCGCGGCTGTCCATCGTGTAGATACGTCCGGCCGCGACGATCGGGTCGGCGGTGATGCGGTGCTTGCGCCCGGCGCTGGCGCCGATACTGGCAGACCAGATCCGTTCGGTGCCCGCACCCAGTGCGGGGTTGACCAGCGCATGGCTGGCGCTGCCCGCGCGGTGGGTCCACTCGGCATTGGCTTGCGCGGCCGGCAGGCTCAGCGCAGTGGACAAGGCCGTTTCGGGGGCCGCCTCTCCCGCCAGAACCGCGCGCGGATCAATCCGCTCGCCCTGCAAGATCACTTCCTTCTCGCAGGCCGTCAGTGCCACCGCCATGCCCAGCACGGCAATTCCCCGGATCAGCTTCACCGCTTCTTCCCCCTGCATTCGTCCTGACAGCCGCAGATGCGGCGCCCCCGGCGCGGTCCGCGCCGTTTAACTGGCGGCCGGATCGCCCCCGAGCGCCACAATCAACTCTGTTGCGCGCTGTTGCAAGCCCGCCGTCGCCTCTGCATCGCTCAGGATCTGCCGGGCCAGCGCAATCGCCCGGTCGGGATCGCCCGCGGCCAGCGCCGCGTCGGCCTGCGCCTCGATGGCGAGCAGACGATAAGGCGAACCCGGCTGCGCCAGCGCGGCAAGTTCGGCCTCGCGCTCGGCCGGTTCCATTGCCGCGCCGGTCACGATCACCGCCTTCAGCCGCGCCAGATCGCGCAGGCTGGCAGGCGTCGCCGGGTCGGCCGCGATCTGACGATAAGACGCCAAAGCCGCCTCCATATCGCCATCGGCGGTGGCCTCGGCCGCAGCCATCAGCGCAACCACGCTGGCGCGCGCGCCCTCGGCGGAAATCGCCTCGAAGGCCGTGCGCGGCGTATCGGCCTGCACCGCCGCCAGAATCGCATCGCCGAAGGCCTCGGATTCGGCCTGTGCCTTGGCCTTGGTCCATTCGTTGAACCCCGCGCCGCCAACGATCGCCAGCGCCGCGACAACCCCGATCCAACCGTATTTGCGCAGACCCGCGAAGATCTTGTCGCGCCGGACCTCTTCGGTCACCTCGTCAATAAAGCTGTCGGTCTCGTCCACGGGCGGTTCTCCTTCGCTCTGGAGCCTTCTTATACGCATTGCCAAGCCCTTGCCAAGGGCACGCCCGGCCTGCGGCAGAGCGACGCGAAACGCAAGGCCGATTTGCCTTGAGCGCAAAGTGACCCCAACGTAAGGTGAACCGGGTCGTTCATTGTGGCCCCGTAAAACACCCGTTTCTGTATTGTAAATCCGGAGCCTTCCGATGAAATTCATTCCCCTCGTCAACGCGGTTCTGGTCAGTGCAACGCTCTACGCACTGGTCTTCGAACGCGACCGGCTGATGGGATTTGTCGGCAGCCCCCCGGCCCCCGAAACCGCCACCCCCGCCGAGGCGCCGCCGCAACAGGCGGTGGCGGTGCAGGCGGTGCATTCGGTCGCGCGCCCGGTCGATCAGGCGGTGCTGACCCGCGGCCAGACCGAGGCCGCGCGCCGGGTCGAGGTGCGTTCGGAAACCAGCGCGCGGGTGATCTCGGACCCGTTGCGGCGCGGCGCCGAGGTGCGGGCCGGCGATGTGCTGTGCCAGCTTGATCCCGGCACCCGGCTGGCGGCCCTGGCCGAGGCGCGCGCAAAACTGACAGAGGCGCAGCTGAACGCCACCGCCGCCGAAAAGCTGCAGGCGGGCGGCTATCGCTCGGAGACCGCCGCGGCGGCGGCCACGGCCAGCCTGCAAGAGGCACAGGCCGGGCTGGAGGCCGCCACGCGCGAAATCGGGCGGCTGACCATCACCGCGCCCTTCGACGGGATTTTGGAAGACGACAGCGCCGAACTGGGCAGCCTGCTGAGCGCGGGCAGCCTGTGTGCCACGGTCATTGCGCTGGACCCGATCCGGCTGGTGGGCTTCGTGGCGGAAACCGAAATCGACCGCATCGCGCCGGGGGCCCCGGTCGCGGCACGGCTGGCGACGGGGCGCGAGGTGACCGGGCAGGTCACCTATCTGTCACGGTCCGCCGATGCCACCACCCGCACCTTCCGCATCGAGGCCGCGGTCGACAACCCCGACCGCACGATCCGCGAGGGTCAGACCGTCGAGATGCGGATCATGGCCGAGGGCACGCAGGCACATTTCCTGCCGGCTTCGGCGCTGACGCTGAACGATGCGGGCGATCTGGGGCTGCGGGTCGCGCAGGATGGCGTGGCGCGCTTCCTGCCCGCCACCTTCCTGCGCGACACCCCCGAGGGCGTGTGGCTGACCGGCCTGCCCGCGGCGATCGACGTGATCGTGGTCGGGCAGGATTATGTGACCGACGGCACCGCGCTAACCGTCACCCTGCGCGACACGCCCCCCGCAGCAACGGTGCCGGAGCCGCAACAATGAGCGGGCTGATCGACTGGGCCGCCGCCCGGGCGCGCATGGTCCTGGCCTTCGTCGCGATGACGGTGATCGCAGGGCTGTTCGCCTATACCGGCCTGCCCAAGGAAGGCGAGCCGGATATCGAAATCCCGACGCTGTTCATCTCGGTCCCCTTCCCCGGCATTTCCGCCGCCGACAGCGAGAAATTGCTGGTCAAGACGATGGAAACCGAACTGGCCGATCTGGACGGGCTGAAAACCATGTCCGGCACCGCGCTGGAAAACTATGCCGGGCTGATGCTGGAATTCGATTTCGGCTGGGACAAGACCAAGATCATCGCCGATGTGCGCGATGCGATGAACACGGCCGAGGGCAAATTCCCGGACGGGGCCGAGAAATACACGATCAACGAGATCAACTTCTCGGAATTTCCGGTGGTCGTCGTCACCCTGTCGGGCCGCGCGTCCGAACGCACCCTGCTGCGGCTGGCCAAGGAGTTGCAGGACCGGCTTGAAGGGCTCGAACCCGTGCTCGAGGCCACGCTGGCAGGCCACCGCGATGAAATGGTCGAGGTGCTGATCGACCCGCTGCGGCTGGAGGCCTATAACGTCACCGCGCCCGAACTGATTGCGGTGGTGCAGCAAAACAACCAGCTGATCGCGGCGGGCGAGATCGAAACCCCGGGCGGTGCCTTCTCGGTCAAGATCCCGTCCAGTTTCGACACGGCTGCCGACATCTACGCCCTGCCGGTGAAAACCAATGGCGAACGGGTGGTGACACTGGGCGATCTGGCCGAAATCCGGCTGACCTTCGAGGACCGCACCGGCACCGCGCGCTTCAACGGCAAGTCGACCGTCGCGCTGCAGATCGTCAAGCGCAAGGGCTACAACATCATCGACACGGTGGCGCTGGTGCGCGACACGGTGGCGGCAGAACAGGCGCGCTGGCCCGCCGCCCTGCAAGAGGCGGTGGATGTCGGTGTCTCGCTCGATCAGTCCAAGACCGTGGGCGCGATGGTCAGCCAGCTGGAAGGCTCTGTGCTGACCGCGATTGCGCTGGTGATGATCGTGGTGCTGGCGACGCTGGGCACCCGCTCGGCGCTGCTGGTCGGCTTCTCGATCCCGACCTCGTTTTTGCTGACCTTCCTTCTGCTGGGCGCAATGGGGGTGGCGATTTCCAACATCGTGATGTTCGGGCTGATCCTGGCGGTGGGGATGCTGGTTGATGGCGCCATCGTGATCGTCGAATATGCCGACATGCGGATCGCCCAAGGCGCCGGCCCGATGCGCGCCTATACCGAAGCCGCGCGGCGGATGTTCTGGCCCGTAGTCAGTTCGACCGCCACCACGCTGTGTGCCTTTCTGCCGATGCTGTTCTGGCCGGGCGTGCCGGGCGAGTTCATGGGGATGCTGCCCGTGACCATCATCTTCGTGCTGTCGGCCAGTCTGGTCGTTGCGCTGATCTATGTGCCGGTTGTGGGCGGCGTCGCCGGGCGGATTTCGCGCCGCCTGCACATGATCGCGCAGGTTTTCGCGGGCTGGCCGCTGGCCGCGCGGCTGGCGCTGGCGTCTGTGGCGCTGGCGGGGGTGTTCGTGGGGGGGCTGGCGCTTCTTAACCCCGGGCTGCTGGGCGTTCAGGGCAGCGGCTGGCGCGCGGCGATCCCGGGGGCGATCCTGTTCACGCTGGCCACGATGGCCGCCTCGGTCGCCTTTACGGCCCTCCGGCCCGCGCGCGGGCCGCAGCCGGTCGAACCGGCCTATCAGCGCCGCCTGTTTGGCCATTTCACCGCCGCCATCGCGGGCAACCCGGTGATGCCGCTGGTGGTTCTGGCCGCGGTGGTCGGCGCGGTCGTCTTCATCTTCGGCTATTACGGCCAGCACAACAACGGCACCCAGTTCTTCACCGACAGCGAGGTCGAACAGGGCATCATCTATGTCCGCGCCCGCGGCAACCTGAGCCTGGACGAAAAAGACACGCTTCTGCGCGCGGCAGAGGCGCAGGTTCTGGGCACACCGGGCGTGGCGGCGGTGTTTTCCTTCGCGGGCGAAGGCGGGCTCAATCAGAACACCGGCGGCGCCGTCGCCCCGCGTGACACCATCGGCCAGATCCAGGTCGAAATGACCCGCTGGGAAGACCGGCGCGACGATCCGGGCTTTCAGACCGGCCAGCAGATCATGGAAGGCATCATGGCCCGGATCGGCACGATCCCCGGGATCAAGGCCGAGTTTCTGGCGCAGGACCGCGGCCCCGCCTCGGGCAAGCCGATCCAGTTGCGCCTGAAGGGCGACGATTTCACCACGCTCGGACAGGCGGTCGACTATGTCGAGGCGCATCTGGCCGGCATGCGCGGCATCACCGCGATCGAGGACACCCGCCCCCTGCCCGGCATCGACTGGGAAATCGACGTGGACGTGACCCGCGCAGGCCGCTTCGGCGCGGATGTCGCCACCGTGGGCGGGATGGTGCAGCTGGTCACGCGCGGCATCTTGCTGGATACGATGCGGGTCGACAGCTCGGACGAGGAAATCGACATCCGCGTGCGCCTTCCCGAAGGGGACCGGGTTCTCAGCACGCTCGATACGCTGAAACTGCGCACCGCGCAGGGGCTGGTGCCGCTGGCCAATTTCATCACCCGCACCCCGGTGCCGAAACTCGGGCGCATCGACCGGGTCGATCAGACCCGCTATTTCGACGTGAAGGCCGATGTGCTCGACGGGTTGGTGAATGACGCAGGCGCGCCGATCAACGGCAACGAGCGGATCGCGGCCTTGGGCAAATGGCTGGAAACAGAGGCGCAATTGCCAGCCGGGGTCAGTTGGGAATGGGCGGGCGACATGGTCGACCAGTCCGAAAGCCAGGCCTTCCTGACCACCGCCTTTGCCGGTGCGCTGGCGCTGATGTTCGTGATCCTGCTGGCGCAGTTCAACAGTTTTTACAACGCGGTGCTGGTCCTGCTGGCCGTGATCCTGTCCACCGCCGGGGTGCTGGTCGGCATGCTGGTGATGGGCCAGCAGTTTTCGATCATCATGACCGGGGTCGGCATCGTCGCGCTGGCCGGGATCGTGGTGAACAACAACATCATCCTGATCGACACATTTCAGGAATTTTCCCGCTACATGCCCCCGATCGAGGCGGTGATCCGCACTGCGGAACAACGCCTGCGCCCGGTCGCGCTGACCACGATCACCACGATGGCGGGGCTGGCGCCGATGATGTTCGGGCTGAGCCTCGATTTCTTTAACGGCGGCTATTCGGTCGACAGCCCGACCGCGCTGTGGTGGAAGCAACTGGCAACGGCGGTGGTCTTCGGGCTGGGTATCGCCACGGTGCTGACGCTGATCCTGACGCCCGCGCTGCTGGCGATCCGCATCTGGTTCGGGCGCGGCGCCTATCGCAGCCTGCACGCGCTGTCGGCCTTCCTGCAGGGCAATGACAGCCGCGCCGCCCGCGATCTGGCGCTGGAACGCGCGACCCGAAAACTGGGCGGGGCGCAGATCCTGTGGGAAGACCAGCCGCAGATCAGCCAGGACAAGACGCCGCCCGCCCTGCCGCACGGCCCCGCCTGAGCGCAAATCGCGCCTCGCGCGCCTCAGCGCAGGCGGCGGGTGATCCGGGCGGCCTGGCGCGCGCGTTTCACCGCCGCGCGGGCGTTTTGCGCCTGCTTGCGTTCCTCGGGTGTCATCTGGGCCTGCGATTTGCCCTTGCCCGCCGCCATGTCGATGCCCTTGGTGATGCCAAGGTTCAGCAGGCGGCGCATGATCGTGTTGATCGCCGTGGTAATCAGCCGGTCCAAAGTCATTGCGTCCTCTTCATTCCTCGAAAAGTTCCGACTGGCCGCTGAGGCTGGCGTCGGCCTCGTCCTCCTCGCGGTCCGTGCCCGGCATCGGGCGGCTGTCCAGCAACCCGGCCGCGCGCAGTTCCTTCAGCCCCGGCAGGTCGCGCGCGGATTCCAGACCGAACTGGTCCAGAAACTCGGGCGTCACGACAAAGGTTACCGGGCGGCCCGGCGTCATCCGGCGGCGGCCAAAGCGAATCCAGTCCATCTCCAGCAACTGGTCGATGGTGCCCCGGCTGACCGCGACGCCGCGAATTTCCTCGATCTCGGCGCGGGTCACAGGCTGATGATAGGCGATGATCGCCAGCGTCTCGATCGCCGCACGGCTCAGCTTGCGATGCTCGACCGTTTCCTTTTGCATCAGGAAGGCCAGATCGGGCGCGGTGCGCAGCGCCCAGGCCTCGCCGACCTTGACCACCCGCACACCGCGCCCTTCATAGCGGCGGCGCAGATGGGCCAGCGCCTCGGCCGGATCGCAGCCATGGGGCATGCGTTCTTCCATCTCGCGCAGGCTCACGGGCTCGGGCGAGGCGAACAGGATCGCCTCGACCATGCGCTCCTGCTCGGCGATCGGCGGGGCGTCAAACAGCGAGGGGGCGGTTTTGTCGGTCATGTGCTGCGCGGTGTAGTGCGGGCGCGGATAGAAATCGGCGCGAAGGTTTCGGATTGGCGGATCTCGATATGGCCCTGCTTGGCCAGTTCAAGAGAGGCCGCGAAAGTGGCCGCGGTGGCCGAGCGGCGGCGTTTGGGATCACCGCCCCAGCCTTCGGGCAGATAGCTGACCAGATCGGTCCAGCTGCCGGCAAACCCGATCAGCCCGCGCATCCGGTCCAGCGCCTGTTCCATTGTGAAAACATCCTTGCGATCAAACGCATAGGGGCGGAATTCGTCGCGTGTGCGGATCCGGGCGTAGGCCTGCATCAGATCCAGAAGGCTGGCCGAATAGCGAACCTGACGCACCAGCGCCACCTCTTCGCTGCGCCCCCGGGCAAAGAAATCGCGGCCCAGACGATCGCGCGCCATCAGCTGCGCCGCCGCCTCGCGCATCGCCGCCAGCCGCTCCAGCTGGAAGGCCAGATGCGCGGCCATGTCTTCGGCACTGGGGCCTTCGGCACCCGGTTCAGGCGGCAGCAGCAGGCGCGATTTCAAAAACGCCAGCCAGGCCGCCATCACCAGATAATCGGCCGCCAGTTCGATACGCAGCGCCCGCGCCTTGTCGACGAAACGCAGATATTGTTCGGCCAACTGCAGCACCGAAATCCGCCGCAGGTCCACCTTCTGCGTGCGCGACAGCGTCAGCAGCAGGTCGAGCGGCCCCTCGAACCCCTCGACATCGACGATCAGCGCCTCGGCCTGCAGCCGGTCGCTGATGCTTTGTGCCTCGAACAGATGGGTTTCGGGTTCAGCCATGCTCCGCGCCATTCAGAAGGCTTTCAAGTTCAGCCTCCAGCGCGCACATGTCAACCGCCTCGGGCGCCACGCGTTGCACCAGTGCCGCTTCGGCCCGGGTGGCGGCGGCGGGCGTCATCGTTCCGGCGGCCCCCGCCACGGCAACCATGGCGGGCAGATCGCCCTTGCAATGCAGCACCACATCGCACCCCGCCGCGATCGAGGCGTGCGCGCGTTCGGCCATGCTGCCCGCCAGCGCCTCCATCCCGATGTCGTCGGTCATCAGCAGGCCCTGAAACCCGATCTGCTCGCGGATCAGCCCGATCATCCGGGGCGATTGCGTGGCGGGGGCCTCGTCGAAGGCGGTGTAGCGGATATGCGCGGTCATCCCCATCGGCATGTCGGCCAGCGCGGCGAAGGGCGCGAAATCGCTGGCCGCCAATTCCTCGGCGGGCGCATCCACCACGGGCAGGTGCAGATGGCTGTCAGCCTCGGCCCGGCCATGACCGGGGATATGCTTGACCACCGGCAGAACGCCCCCCGCCAGCAGGCCTTCGGCGGTGGCGCGGGCATTGCGGGTGACGGTGGCGGCATCGGTGCCGAAACAGCGGTTGCGCAGAAACGGATGGGTGCGCGGCCCGGCAATGTCGCAGGTGGGCGCACAATTGGCGTCGATCCCCACCGAGCGCAATTCCGCGGCCTGCAGGCGTGCCCGCAGCCACAGGTGACGTTCGGCACCGGGCAAGGCAGCCTGATCAAGCGGCGCCATCCATTCGCGCCAGTGCGGGGCGCGCAGACGCTGCACCCGACCGCCTTCCTGATCAATCAGGATCGGCGCGTCGCGCCCCACCGCAGCGCGCAGATCGGCACAGAGCGCGCGCAGCTGATCGGGGGTGTCGACATTGCGGGCAAACAGGATGAAGCCCCAGGGGTCGGCGTCGCGGAAAAACGCGGCCTCGTCGGCGCCCAGGCGCAGTCCGGCACAGCCGAAAATCGTGGCGCCAGCGGTCATCAGCGCACCAGCGCGGGGATACAATTGGTCTGTTCGGCGACAAGCGCCGCGCAGAACCGGCGCGCCTCGTCGACATTGTCGAAGCCCTGCACGCGCAGCCGGTAGAAGGTGCGTCCGCCCGAGGATGCTTGCTGCACCACGCGTTTCTTGCCGGCCATCAGCGCCTCGAACCGGGTTGCGACCCGGTCCCATTCCTTGCGCGCGATTTCAGGGCTGTCGAAGGCGCCCAGTTGCACCAGCCGGGTGCCTTCGGGCAGGCTGGCGGGGTCGAGATCGACCACCTCGGGCGCCGCCCCGCCCAGGGCCGCAGCGACCTCGGCGGCGGCACTTTCGGCCACCAGATCCAGCGCCGGACGCGGCAGCGGGCGCGGCGATGCGGTGACGCCCGGCACCGTGACCGGGATCGCATCGGCGGATTGCGGCATGGCAGCGGTTTCAACCGTGGCCTCGGCGGCGGGATCGGGCGCGGTTGTCTCATTGGGCAGAACGGCCGCCCCTTCGACCTCGGCCTGCGCGGCCTCGGCATCGGGCAGCGCCTCGGGCTGCAGGGCCAAGGCCGTCGCACCCGCCGGCAGATCGGCCACCGGCAGCGCGGGCGCCGCGGCGGGCATCGGGACAGCCTCGGGCGCGGGACGGCGCGGGTTGGGTAGCGGCGCCAGTTTCGTCATCGGCTGGTCGGCGTCGGTCAGATCGGCGGGCTCGGGGGCGAGCATGACCTGATCGGGGGCAGGCGCGGCCACCCCGGTGCCCGCCACCGCATTCACCGAAAGCCCGACATGACGCGCCAGATCCCCACCCGGATCTTCGGGCGCGATACGGGCAGGCCCTTCCAGCGCGCGGATCACCGGAACCCCGGTCACATCGCGCACCGCCAGCTTGTAGCCCCAGACCACCACACCAAGGATCAACGCAATCGAGGTTGCCGCCCCGGCATATTGCACCAGACGCGATGCGGGGGCCACGACGGGCTGCGGCGCGGAAGGCTCCGCGCCGTCATAGCCGTAAGCGCCGCTGTTGCGGTACTGCATGCTCGCCATCTCTGCCTCGCCGCCGGCTCGCCCGGCCTTACTGCCAATCACCCGGCGGCGGCGCGCTTCAGCGCATCTCTTCGGCCGGGGTCACGCCCAGAATAGCAAGGCCTGCGGAAATAACAACGGCACAGGCCCGGGCCTGGGCGATTTTCGCCGAGGTCGCGGCCACGTCGCCGTCCTGCACGAAGCGCAGGCCGGGTTCGTCATTGCCACGATGCCACAGCGCGTGCAGGTCCGACGCGATGTCATACAGGAAGAACGCGATCCGGTGCGGTTCGTTCGCGCGCGCAGCGATTTCCACCTGACGCGGCCATTCGGCAATCTTCTTGGCCAGCGCCAGTTCGGCCTCGTGGGTGTTACGCGACAGATCGGCGCCGATCAGCGCGGCGTCGGACACGTCGATGCCCAGTTCCGCCGCCTTGCGCAGCACCGAGGCCACGCGGGCATGCGCATATTGCACATAGAAGACCGGGTTGTCCTTGGACTGTTCCAGCACCTTGTCGAAATCGAAATCCAGCGGCGCGTCGTTCTTGCGGGTCAGCATGTGGAACCGGGTGACCCCTGCCCCCGCCTGCTCGACCACATCGCGGAGCGTCACGAAAGTGCCCGCGCGTTTGCTCATCTTGAAGGGTTCGCCATTCTTGAACAGCTTGACCAGCTGGATCAGCTTGATGTCGAGCGAGACCTTGTTCTCGCTCAGCGCCGCGACGGCGGCCTTCATCCGCTTGACATAGCCGCCATGGTCCGCGCCGAACACGTCGATCAGCTGATCGAAGCCGCGCGCGATCTTGGTCCAGTGATAGGCGATGTCGGGGGCGAAATAGGTCCAGCTGCCATCCGATTTCTTGACCGGGCGATCCACGTCATCGCCGAACGCGGTCGAGCGGAACAGCACCTGTTCGCGTTCTTCCCAGTCTTCGGGCAGCTTGCCTTTCGGCGGCTCCAGCGTGCCGGTATAGATCAGGCCCAGATCTTCCAGCCGCTGCAGCGCCGCCTCGATCTGGCCGGTGCCGTAAAGCGCCTTTTCGGACGAGAAGACATTCATCTTCACCCCCAGAAGCGCCAGGTCGGCCCGGATCATATCCATCATCGCGTCGGTCGCGAAGGTGCGGATGTCGGCCAGCCAGTCCTCTTCGGGCTTGTCCAGCAGGCTGGTGCCGTATTTTTCCTTCAGCGCCTCGCCCACGGGGATCAGGTAATCGCCGGGATACAGCCCCTCGCGGATCTCGGGTTCCAGCCCGCAGGCCTCGCGATAGCGCTCATAGGCCGAGCGCGCCAGCACATCGACCTGCGCGCCGCCGTCGTTGATGTAATATTCCCGCGTGACATCGTAGCCCGCGAAATCCAGCAGGGCCGCCAGCGCATCGCCAAAGACCGCGCCCCGGGTATGGCCCACATGCATCGGGCCGGTGGGGTTGGCCGAGACATATTCGACATTGACCCGAACGCCCCGCCCCAGCGTCGAACGCCCGAAGGCCGGACCCGCGGTCAGGGCGGCGCGCAGCACCTCGGCCCAGACGCCCGGCTCCAGCCGCAGGTTCAGGAAGCCCGGGCCCGCCACCTCGGCCGCGGCGATGCGCGGATCGGCGGCCAGCTTCGCGGCCAGCGCCTCGGCGATGTCGCGCGGCTTCAGACCGGCGGGCTTGGCCAGCACCATCGCGGCATTGGTCGCCATATCGCCATGCAGCGCATCGCGCGGCGGTTCCACCGCCACATTGGCGAAATCAAGGCCCGCGGGCAGCTGCCCTTCGGCAATCAGGGTGTCCAGCGCGGCGATCACGGCACCGCGGATATCGGCAAAGAGGTTCATTTCAGGCATCCTTCGTTGCCCTTCCCCTGCCAGAGCCAGCGTCCCGCGTCAATGGTCAGCCCGGGACACGGGCCGCCCGCACCACAGGGATGCCCGCAACCGCCGCGCGATCTGCCCTGTCCGGCCGCCCCTTCAAGGCAGCGGTGCGGCCGGGGCCGGGGCGGGCGTATCAGATGCTGCGGGTTGCGGAACGACGGGCGCATCCTGCGCCTCGGGCGGCAGCAGCGCCAGAATGCGCTGGCCCGGCTCGGCTTTCATCGTGTCGGTGTCGCTGACGAAGCGCAGCGCGCCCTTGGCGTCGATGCGCAAGATCGCCAGCGCCCCGGGACGTTTGGCCCGCCAGTCGTCAAGCCGGTATTCCTCGGTCAGGCGGGTCAGGCGGAAGCGCCAACCCTGATCGAGCAGATCCTCGAACGCCGCCAGCGTGCGCCCGCCACCGAAGGGCCGCCCGCCCAGTTGCTTGGGCAGTGCATGACGCGGGCGGTCTTCCTTCTGGCGGGCGATCTGCCAGACCGCCTCGCGGCCCAGCTCCGGCGCCAGATCGGTAGCCACAAGCGTGTTGTAGGCGTCATTGTCGGTCGCCGCCAGCACCGTGCCGAAACTGAGCAATTCGATGCTGTCCTCGGCCGCCTCGCCCAGCACGTCGCCATAGAAGGTGCGCAAACCGGCGGCGCGCGGGCGGATCAGATGGGCGTGGTTCGGATCGGTGATCAGCACCGGCAGATCGGCCTTGGCCAGGGTCTGCGCCAGATCGGTGGTGAAGCGCGAACCGCCCACGATCAGCAGCCCCGGCGCATCCGTCCCGGCCAGCCCGAAGCGCCGCGCCATCGGCCCCAGCGTGAAGCCGTGCAGCACAACCGTGGACAGCACCAGGATGAAGGCCAGCGGCCCGATGCGCGCGCCATCCGCCACGCCCGCCTCGGCCAGCCGCTGCCCGAACAGCCCCGCCACCGCCACCAGCACGACCCCGCGCGGGCCGGTCAGCGCGATGAAGGCCCGCTCGCGCCAGGGCAACGCCGTGCCGAGCAGCGCCAGCAGCACCGTTGCGGGCCGCGCCAGCAGGATCACCGCCCCCACGAAAGCCGCCGCGCGCCAGTCCAGCTGCGCGACCTGCGCCAGATCGAGCCCGGCCGCCAGCAGGATGAACACCCCCGAGACCAGCAGAACGGTCGCATGTTCCTTGAACCTGCGCAGTTCCGTCATCGAGGGCAGATCGGCATTGGCGATCACCAGCCCCATCACCGTCACCGCCAGCAGCCCGCTTTCATGCAGCACCGCATCCGAGACCGCGAAAACGGCAAGCAGCGTGACGAACAGCACCGGCACCTTCATGTATTCCGGCACCAGCCCGCGCCGGAACGCCCGGGCGATGCCGAAATAGCCCGCAGCGGCCCCCAGAGCGGCCGCAAAACCGATGCCAATGGCCAGATCCAGCACCGCCTCGGTCACACCAAGCCCCGAATGCAGCACCAGCACCACCTCGAAGGCCAGCACCGCGGCCAGCGCGCCGATCGGATCGTTGACGATCGCTTCCCATTGCAGCAGTTGCGCCGGGCGACGCGCCAGCCGCGCCTGCCGCAGCAGGGGCGCGATCACGGTCGGCCCGGTGACGATCATGATGCCGCCAAAGACGGTGGCGGCCTCCCAGCTCAGCCCTGCAGCATAGACCAGCGCCAGCGTCGACATCAGCCACCCCAGCGGCGCACCGATCAGCACCAGCCGCCTGACCCCGGCGCGGGCATCGCCCAGCCGGTGCAGATCAAGGCTCAGCCCACCCTCGAACAGGATCACCGCCACGGCCAGCGAAATCAACGGCCCGGTCAGCGCGCCGAAATCCCGCGCCGGGATCAGCAGCCCCAGCCCCGGCCCGACCAGCAGACCAACCGCCAGCATCAGCACGATCGCCGGCAGCCGCAGCCGCCAGGCCAGCCACTGCGCCCCGACCCCGCAGACCCCCACCAGCGCGAAAGCCATCACCGGGCCAAGCCCTGCCGCCACCTCTGTCGCCATCGTCTGCCGTCCTCCAGTTCGCCCAAACAAGGCAGGTTCGCGGACCCGATGCAAGCACCCACGCCCGCAGTTGCGCCTTGATTGACCTTTTTGCACAGATCGGCTAGCACATGCCCACCCGCATCCGGCGGGACAAGACCGGGGCGCCCGAACATTGCGTCCCTTCACCCTGCGGTCCGATACCGCACATAGGACGCGAATGACCAAATTTTCTGATCTGAAACTGGACCCCAAGGTCCTGACCGCCATTTCCGAAGCGGGCTACGAAACCCCCACGCCGATCCAGGCCGGGGCGATCCCGCATGCGCTGGAAGGCAAGGACGTGCTGGGCATCGCGCAGACGGGCACCGGCAAGACGGCAAGCTTCACCCTGCCGATGATCACCCTGCTGGCCAAGGGCCGGGCGCGGGCGCGGATGCCGCGCAGCCTGGTGCTGTGCCCGACGCGCGAACTCGCCGCCCAGGTGGCCGAAAACTTCGATATCTATGCCAAGCACACGAAACTGACCAAAGCGCTGCTGATCGGCGGCGTGTCCTTTGGCGAACAGGACAAGCTGATCGACCGTGGCGTCGACGTGCTGATCGCGACGCCCGGGCGCCTGCTGGACCATTTCGAACGCGGCAAGCTGCTGCTGACCGGCGTGCAGATCATGGTGGTGGACGAAGCCGACCGGATGCTCGACATGGGCTTCATCCCCGATATCGAGCGGATCTTCCAGCTGACGCCCTTCACCCGCCAGACGCTGTTCTTCAGCGCCACGATGGCGCCGGAAATCGAGCGGATCACCAACACCTTCCTGCACGCGCCCGCGCGCATCGAGGTGGCCCGTCAGGCCACCACCAGCGAGACGATCACCCAGAAACTGGTGCAGATCACCCCCGCACGCCGCGACCAGACCGCCAAAGCAAAACGCGAGCTGCTGCGCGCACTGATCAGTGCCGAGGGAGAGGCCTGCACCAACGCGATCGTCTTCTGCAACCGCAAGTCGGATGTGGACATCGTCGCCAAATCGCTGAAAACGCATGGGTTCAACGCCGCCCCGATCCATGGCGACCTGGAACAAAGCCAGCGGATGAAAACCCTCGACAGCTTCCGCGACGGCTCGTTGCAACTGCTGATCGCCTCGGACGTGGCCGCACGCGGGCTTGATATTCCGGCCGTGAGCCATGTGTTCAACTACGACCTGCCCAGCCATGCCGAAGATTACGTCCACCGCATCGGCCGCACCGGGCGGGCCGGGCGCAAGGGCACCGCGATCTCGCTGGCGAGCCCTGCCGACGAGAAATACCTGAGCCAGATCGAGGCGCTGGTGAAAATGGAAATCCCGCGCGCGGAACTGCCCGAGGGCTTCTCGCTGAGCGAGGCAGCGACCCGTGCGCCGCGTCCGCGGGACGAAAGCGAACCCCGCGGCGGGCGCTCGTCGCGTTCGCGTTCGTCGCGTGGCCGGGATCGCACGCCCAAGGAAAGCAGCGCGCCGCCCGCGCCGATGGTGCCTTTCGAACCCGTCGTCGCCGAAGCCCCGGCCGCCACCCCCGTCCGCGAAGACCGCGCAGAACGTCGCGAGGATCGCCGGGAAGACCGCCGCGAGCGTGGCGGGCGCAACCGTGACAACGGCCCCGCCGTGGTCGGCATGGGCGATCACGTACCCGATTTCATCCTGCGCAGCTTCCGCACGACGAAACCGGCTGAGCCCACCGCCGACGAGGTCGAAGAGACCAGCGAGAGCTGATCGTGCCCTAGACAGAAACAAAAGCCCCGGCGCGGTGACGCGGCCGGGGCTTTTTCATGCGCTTCCCATTTACGCAAAGCGCCTTTGGCGCGGGGGGCCGCTCCGCGGGGGATATTTCGGCCAGAAAGAATGCACGATCTCTCTGGTCCAAATATCCCCGCCGGAGGCGTTATTCCGCCAGAAGGCGCGAAACGACGACGGTCACTTCGGGCTTCTTGCCGATCTCTTCCATCGAGACCTGGCGGGCGATGCGCCGGATCGCCTCGTCCATCTTGCTGTCATTGGCCAGCACCTTGTCGGGCGCGCGTTCCAGGAATTCGGCCAGTTCGTCCTCGATCTGATCGGCCAGCGGCACGCCGCGTTTGCCGGTCTCGGGCAGGCCCATCAGCTCGACCCAGGCATCGCCCAGCGGCACGTCGTCCTCGTCGATGATGACGGTGATCAGCACATGACCGTTCAGCGCCATCCGAATCCGGTCGCGCACCACGCCGTCCAGCGCCCCGATCAGCACCGAGCCATCCAGATAGGTGCGGCCCGCCTCGATGTACTCGACCACTTTCGGCGCATCGCCGGTCAGGTCCAGCATCGTGCCATTGGTGGCCACTTCCGAGGCGATCCCTTTCGACATCGCGATCTTGGCATGTTCGCGCAGGTGGCGGTGTTCGCCATGCATCGGCACCAACATTTTCGGACGCAGCAGGTCGTGCACGGCCTCCAGGTCCGGGCGGTTGGCATGGCCCGAGGTATGGTATTTGCCGCCATGGTCATCGACCACATCGACGCCCATTTCCGAAAACGCGTTCATAATGCGGATCACGCCGCGCTCGTTGCCCGGAATGGTTTTCGACGAGAACAGGAAGGTGTCGCCTTCCTTCATCTCCAGCCCCAGATATTTGCCGCGGCTCAGCTGGGCCGAGGCCGCGCGGCGTTCGCCCTGGCTGCCGGTGACGATCAGCATCAGGTTGTTGCGCGGGATTTCCACCGCCTGTTCGGCCGGAATCGTGCCCGGAAAGCCCTTGAGCACGCCGGTTTCTTCAGCCGCGGTGACCATCTTTTTCATCGCACGGCCCAGCAGACAGATCGAACGGCCCGCGGCGCGCCCGGCCTCGGCCAGGGTTTTCAGTCGCGCCACGTTCGAGGCGAAGGTGGTGGCGACGATCATGCCCTCTTGCGCGGCGATCAGCTCGGTCAGCGGCGCGGCGAGCGTGGCCTCCGACCGGCCCGGCTGATGCGAGAAGACGTTGGTCGAGTCGCAGACCAGAACCTTGACGCCCTCACCTTCCTTGGCGATCTGGTGCCACAGCATCGGGTCGAAGGCCTCGCCCACGATCGGGTTGCCATCCAGCTTGAAATCGCCCGTATGCACCACGCGCCCCGCGGGCGTGTCGATCACCAGGGCCGAGCTTTCCGGGATCGAATGGCTGACCGGGACGAATTGCACCTTGAAGGGGCCCGCCTCGATCACCTGCGGGCGCGGTTCGACCACATGGATCTGATCCGAGGCGATGCCCGCCTCTTCCAGTTTCAGCGCCCCGATCTTGGCGGTGAAGCGGCGCGCATAGATCGGTTTCTTCAGACGCGGCCACAGATGCGGCAGCGCGCCGATGTGGTCTTCGTGGGCGTGGGTGATGAACACCGCCTCGATCCGGTCGACGTTCTCTTCCAGCCAGCCGGCATCGGCCATAATCAGATCGACCCCGGGCGAGCCGTCCATGTCCGGGAAGGTCACGCCCAGATCGACGACAATCAGCCGTTCCTTCCCTTCGGCGCCATAGCCATAGACATAGGCGTTCATGCCGATTTCACCGGCCCCGCCCAAAGGAAGATAGATCAGCCGTTCTTTCACGCGCTCAGCCCCTTGTTGTAATCACTGATGAGCCGCAGCCCATGGATGGTCAGGTCGTCCTCGACCGCGTCGAACAGATCAAACCCCTGATCGAACAACGCCGCCAACCCGCCCGTCGCGATGACCTTCATCGGGCGGTCGCGTTCGGCGCGGATCTGGCGGACGATACCTTCGACCAGACCGATATACCCCCAATAGACGCCCGATTGAATACAGGCCACCGTATTCGTGCCAATCACCTGCCCCGGATGCGTCACATCGACATGAGGCAGCGCGGCCGCCGCCATGTGCAGCGCCTCGAGCGACAGGTTCACACCGGGTGCGATGACCCCGCCGATATAGGCGCCATCGCGGGCCACAACGTCAAAGGTGGTCGCCGTGCCGAAATCGACCACGATGATATCGCCGCCGTGCCGGTCGAACCCCGCAACGGTATTCACCAGACGGTCAGGCCCGACAGTGGTGCCCAGATCGACCCGCGGCGCCACCGGCAACGCGCATTCGGGTTTGCCCACCACCAGCGGGCGGCAGTCGTAATAGCGGTTGCACAGCACGCGCAGGTTGAACACCACCCGCGGCGCGGTCGAGGAGATGATCGCCTCGGAGATATGCGGCTTGATGCCTTTCAGGGTCATCAGGGTCGAGAGCCACACATAATATTCATCCGCGGTGCGGCGGTGGTCGGTGGCGATCCGCCAGGTCGAGATGAAATCCTCGCCATTCCAGATCGAAAATACCGTATTGGTATTCCCGCAGTCGATGCACAACAGCATGAGCCGTCTCCTCAGAAAAACACATCCGCTGCGGGGATGGCGCGCAGGCCATCAGATGTGCGTAGAACCATCGCGCCGGTCTCGTCGATCGTGTCGAAGATCCCTTCGTGGGTTTCGGTGCCGGTGCGCGCAGTCACCCGTTCCCCCAACCGGGCCGCCCGCGAAAGCCAGGCGCTGCGGATCGGGGCAAAGCCGAAATGCTCGTAAAGTGCCTGCAACCCGGCAAAGGCGGTGGCCAGCGGGGGCAGAAACTCTTCGGGTGTGATGCGCACGCCGGTTTCGCCCAGCAGGCTGACCGGGTGAACCGCGCCGGGTTCGACCGTATCGGCGGGCGGGGCCTCGACCAGGTTGACGCCGATCCCGATTGCAAGGCTCGACACCCCTGCCCCGGCGCTGATGCTTTCCAGCAGGATGCCCGCAACCTTGCCACCATTGAGCAGCACGTCATTGGGCCATTTGATCGCCAGCCGCGCATGCGGGCCGGCCAACCGCGCCAGCGTCTGGTTGAGCGCCAACGCCGCGACGAAGGAAAAGCGCGCGACCTCGGCCGGGCCGCCCTGCGGACGGAACACCAAGGTCGCGGCGAAATTGCCCGGCGGCATCCGCCATTCGCGGCCACGCCGGCCACGGGCCTCGGTCTGCTCGCGTGCCTGAATCCATGCAGGCCCCGCAAGATGCGGGGCCAGACGGGATGCTTCGGACATGGTGCTGTCGACCCGGCCCAAGGCATGGCGGGCCACACCCTCGGGCCAGGCTGTCAGGTCAGCGCACAAGCGCCGCTGCCGCTGCCTGTGCGGCCCCCTCGATTCCGAACAGGTTGAATGCGCCGGCAACCATAACGAAAGCCGACAACATCAGCAGCACCCATTGCACCGCGGGCATCCGGGTGTCGAGCGCCTCGGTCTCGGTCCCGAAATACATGTAGTAGACGATGCGCAGGTAGTAGAAGGCCCCGATCACGGATGCCACCACACCAAGCGCCGCCAGCCAGATGAACCCCGCCCCGAGCGCGGCTTTCAGCACCGCGAACTTGGCGAAGAAGCCCAGCATCGGCGGCACGCCCGCGAGGCTGAAGAACAGCACCAGCAGCGCCAGCGCCTTCACCGGCTCGTTCTTGGCATACATGTTCAGCGCCGAAATATCGGTCACCGGTTGGCCATCGCGTTCCATCGACAGGATGAAGGCGAAGGTGCCGACGTTCATCGCCACATAGATGGTCATGTACAGCAGCATCGCCTGCACGCCCTCGGCGGTGCCCGCGGTCAGGCCAAGCAGCGCAAAGCCCATATGCGCGATCGACGAATAGGCCATCAGGCGCTTGATGTTCTTTTGCCCGATACCCGCGATCGAGCCAAGGAACATCGAGGCCACCGCGATCAGCCCGATCACCTGCCCCCATTCGGCGGTGACATGGCCGAAGGCGTCATGCACCAGCCGCGCGATCAGCGCCATCGCCGCCATTTTCGGCGCGGTGGCGAAGAAGGCGGTGACCGGGGTCGGCGAGCCTTCGTAAACGTCGGGCGTCCACATATGGAACGGCACGGCCGAAACCTTGAACGCAAGACCCGTGACCATGAACACCAGGCCGAACAGAACGCCCAGCGGCAGGTGACCTTCCTGAACCACGGTGATGATACCCGCAAACGAGGTGGTGCCCGCGAAGCCGTAGGTCAGCGACGCGCCATAGAGCAGCAGCCCCGAGCTGAGCGAGCCCAGCACGAAATATTTCAGACCGGCTTCGGACGACTTGGTGCTGTCGCGGCGCAGGGCGGCCACGACGTAAAGCGCCAGCGACTGCAGCTCCAGCCCCATGTAAAGCGACATCAGATCGCCCGCCGAGACCATCATCATCATCCCGATCACCGCCAGAACGACGAGGATCGGATATTCGAAGCGCAGCAGGTCGCGGCGCGCCATGTAATCGGCGCTCATTGCCAGAACGGCCGCCGCCGACAGCAGGATCGCCACCTTGGCGAACCGGGCGAAGGCGTCGTCGATGAACATGCCGTTGAAGGCGCTGACCGCTTCGCCGCCGCGCAGCCCGGTCCAGACGCCGACCAGCACCAGCACCGCGACCGTGGCCCAAAGCACAGCGCCCGCGATCTTGTCCTTACCGCCCCAGACGCCGCCCAGAAGCGCCACCATCGCAAAGACGGCCAGCAGGAATTCCGGCAGGATCGTGGAGAAATCCGCAGAAGTCATTGTCGTTTCTCCCTCAATGCCCGGCCACTGCCGTCAGTTCGGCAGGCAGGCTGGCGTGGTAGTCAGTCACAATCTGGGCCACCGAAGGCCCGATGATATCGGTCACGAGGCTGGGATAGACACCCAGCAGCAGGGTCATCACCACCAGCGGTGCGAAGATCGCTTTTTCACGGCGGTCCATATCGACGATAGATTTCAGGCTTTCCTTGATCAGCTCGCCCAGAACAACGCGGCGATAGAGCCACAGCGCATAGGCGGCCGACAGGATGACCCCCGAGGTGGCCACTGCGGCAACCCAGGTGTTGGTCTGGAAGATACCCATCAGCGTCAGGAATTCACCGATGAAGCCCGAGGTGCCCGGCAGGCCCACGTTCGCCATGGTGAAGAACATGAAGATCAGCGCATAGGCCGGCATGCGGTTCACAAGGCCGCCATAGGCCTCGATCTCGCGGGTGTGCATGCGGTCGTAGATAACGCCCACACACAGGAACAGCGCGCCCGAGATGAAGCCGTGGCTCAGCATCTGGAAAATCGCGCCGTCGATACCCTGTTGGTTCACCGCAAAGATCCCCATCGTCACATAGCCCATGTGGGCCACCGACGAATAGGCGATCAGCTTTTTCATATCCGACTGCGCCAGCGCCACCAGCGAGGTGTAGACGATGGCAATGGCCGACATCCACAGCACCAGCGGGCCCATCACTTCGGAGCCGACGGGGAACATCGGCAGGCTGAACCGCAGGAAGCCATAGCCCCCCATCTTCAGCAGCACCGCCGCCAGCACGACCGAACCCGCGGTCGGGGCCTGAACGTGCGCGTCGGGCAGCCAGGTGTGCACCGGCCACATCGGCATCTTCACCGCGAACGATGCGAAGAAGGCCAGGAACAGCAGCGTCTGCATGCCGCCCATCACCGAGAAGCCAAGCACATGGATGGTTTGCGACGAAAATTCGTGGCTGAGCAGCGTGACCATATCGGTCGTGCCCGCATCCATATACATCGCGATCATCGCCACCAGCATCAGCACCGAGCCGAGGAAGGTATAAAGGAAGAACTTGAACGCCGCGTAGATCCGTTCCTTGCCGCCCCAGATACCGATGATCAGGAACATCGGGATCAGACCGGCTTCGAAGAACAGGTAGAACAGCACCAGATCCAGCGCAACGAAGACGCCGATCATCAGCCCTTCCAGAACCAGGAAGGCGATCATGTATTCCTTGACGCGCTTTTCCACACCCCAGCACGAGGCGATGGTCAGCGGCATCAGGAAGGTCGTCAGCATCACGAACAGAACCGAGATCCCGTCGACGCCCAGCTTGTAGTGCAGACCCATGATCCAGGCGCGCTCTTCCACGAATTGCATGCCCGTGTTTTGCGGATCGAACCCGGCCAGCACGAACAGCGAGACCAGGAAGGTCACGGTGGTGGCCGTCAGCGCGAACCACTTCGCGTTGCGGTCCGCCGCCTCGCCGCCGCCGCGTTGCACCAGCGCCAGAATGGCCGCTGCCACCAGGGGAATGAAAGTGATGATGGAAAGCAGGTTTTCCATTAGTGCGACCCCCCGGTCAGGACGACCCAGAACATGAGCACCACGATGCCGATGACCATGGCGAAAGCGTAGTGGAACAGATAGCCGGACTGCACCCGACCCGCGAGACGGGTCAGCCACGGCACGACGCCAAGGGCAACCCCGTTGATCAGCCCGTCGATGACGCGACCATCGCCTTTCTTCCACAGGAAGTTGCCAAGCCACTTGGCCGGGCGGATGAAGATGGCATCATACAGCTCGTCGAAATACCATTTGTTCAGCAGGAACTGGTAAAGCGCAGGCTGGGCCTCGGCCAGTTTGACCGGCAGCTTCGGGTTGACGATGTAGAACAGGTAGGACAGCGCCAGACCGATCAGCATCGCGATGAAGGGCGAAACCTTGACCCAGGCGGGCGCGTGGTGCGCGTCGTTCATCACGGTGTTGGTTTCGGCCATGAAGATCGCGCCTTGCGGGGCGACACCGGCAACCGGGCCGTGGCCCTCGGTGGCGGGCGCCTCTGCGGCATGCGTCTCGGTGGCGGCGACATGCTCGACCGGGGCCGTGCCATGCTCGGCCGGGGCCGCCGCATGTTCGCCTTCCGCCATCGCCGTTTCGTGGTGCGGCATGCCGAAGAAGCTCAGCACCTTGGCGTGATCGCCGAAGAAGCTGTTATACCACACCATGCCGCCGAACGCCGCGCCAAGCGCCAGAACACCAAGCGGCACCAGCATCACCATCGGGCTTTCGTGGGCATGCTCATGCGCATGATGATCGCCACGTTCCTTGCCCCAGAAGGTCATAAACATCAGGCGCCACGAGTAGAACGAGGTCATCCCCGCCGCGATCACCAGCAGCCAGAAGGCATAGCCGTTGCCGCTGGCAAAGGCGCTCTCGATGATCGCGTCCTTCGACAGGAAGCCCGCGAAACCGATCGTGGTCAGCGGAATGCCGACGCCGGTGATGGCCAGCGTGCCGATCAGCATCGCATAGAAGGTCAGCGGAATCTTCTTGCGCAGGTTGCCGTAGTTCCGCAGATCCTGTTCATGGTGCATCGCATGGATGACCGAACCGGCGCCAAGGAACAGCATCGCCTTGAAGAAGGCATGCGTCAGCAGGTGGAACATCGCGACCGAATAGACGCCAACGCCCGCCGCCACGAACATGTAGCCCAGCTGCGAACAGGTCGAATAGGCGATCACGCGCTTGATGTCGTTCTGCACCAGACCCACGGTCGCCGCGAAGAACGCGGTGGTGGCGCCCAGATAGACGATCAGCATCTTCGCCTCGGGGGCGTATTCATAAAGCGGCGACATCCGGCAGACCAGGAACACACCCGCGGTCACCATGGTTGCCGCGTGGATCAGGGCCGACACCGGGGTCGGGCCTTCCATCGCGTCCGGCAGCCAGGTGTGCAGGAACAGCTGCGCCGATTTGCCCATCGCACCGATGAACAGCAGCACCGCCAGCAGGTTGGCCGCGTTCCAGTCACGCCACAGGAAGTGCAGCGAGGTCTCGGCCAGTTGCGGGGCGGCGGCGAACACGTCGTCCATCTTGATCGAGCCGGTCATGTAGAACAGACCGATGATCCCCAGCATGAAGCCGAAGTCGCCCACGCGGTTGACCACGAAGGCCTTGATCGCGGCGGCATTGGCCGAGGGCTTCTTGTAGTAGAAGCCGATCAGCAGATAGGAGGCCACGCCCACGCCTTCCCAGCCGAAGAACATCTGCACCAGGTTGTCGGCAGTGACCAGCGACAGCATGGTGAAGGTGAAGAACGACAGATAGGCGAAGAAGCGCGCCTTGTAATGCTCGTGATGGCCCCAGTTGTCGTCATGGGCCATGTAGCCCCACGAATACAGGTGAACCAGCGCGGAAACCGTGGTCACCACGATCAGCATGATCGCGGTCAGACGGTCGACCCGGATCCCCCAGGAGGTATCGAGCACCCCCGACTGGATCCATTTCAGGATCTCGATGTGATGGGTCTGGCCGTCATGGCCCAGAAACACGACCCAGCTGAGCGCACAGGCCAGGAACAGCAGGCCCGTGGTCAGCGCCATCGCGCCCTTCTCGCCGATCACGCGCCAGCCGAAGCCGCCAATGATCGCCCCCAGAAGCGGGGCAAAGAGGATGATCGTTTCCATAAGCCCTTACCCCTTCATCACGTTGACGTCTTCGACGTCGATAGAGCCGCGGTTGCGGAAGAAGACCACGAGGATCGCAAGCCCGATGGCGGCCTCTGCCGCGGCCACGGTCAGCACGAACATCGTGAACACCTGCCCCGCCAGATCGCCCAGATGCGCCGAGAAGGCCACCATGTTGATGTTGACGGCCAGCAGCATCAGCTCGATCGACATCAGGATGACGATGACGTTCTTGCGGTTCACGAAGATGCCGAAGATGCCCGTGACGAACAAAGCCGCCGCCACACCAAGGTAATGTTCAAGTCCGATCATCGCTGTCCCTCCGGGTTCGTGCCCGATTTCTTCATGCGTGCAGGTGTCATCACAGCCCCTGCCCCGGTTTCACATCGACCAGTTCCAGCGCCTTGGCCGGGTCGCGGTGCATCTGTGCAATCACGTTCTGGCGTTTGACATCCTTGCGGTGGCGCAGCGTCAGCAGGATCGCCCCGATCATCGCGACCAGCAGGATCAGACCCGCCGCCTGGAACAGGAAGAGATATTGGTCATAAAGCACGAGGCCGAGCGCGGTGGTGTTGTCCACCCCCTCTACCATCGGTGCGACATGCAGGTTGTCGGCGCCCTCGGCCGTTTGCCAGGCCCCGAAAGCCGCGCCCAGTTGCAGCAGCATCACGACGCCGACCAGCAGCCCGAGCGGCATGAACCGCGCCAACTCGCCCTTCAGCTCGGCGAAGTCGATGTCGAGCATCATCACCACGAACAGGAACAGCACCGCGACCGCGCCGACATAGACGATGATCAACAGCATCGCGACGAATTCCGCGCCCTGCAGCACGAAGAGCCCCGAAGCCGACAGGAAGGTCAGGATCAGCCACAGAACCGAGTGGACCGGGTTCTTCGACACGACCACCATGAAGCCCGACACCACCGCCAGAACGGCGAACAGGTAAAAGGCGAATGCAAACACCGTCATGTGTTTTCCCCCGAATTTTCGTCAAAGACCGAGCGGGCAATATCCAGCGCCTTGGTCATGGCGGGCACCCCGCCGAACATGCTCATCTGAAAGATCACCTCGGCGATCTCGCGTTGCGTTGCCCCGGCGGCGATCGCGTGGCGGATGGTCAGCCGCAGCTGCGCCTCTGCCTGCGCGCCCAGCACCGTCAGCGCCGCGATGGTGACCAGAAGGCGCGTGCGCGCGTCCAGCCCCTCGCGGTTGAAGGTCTTGCCGAACCACATCTCCATCATGTCCTTCGACATGGTGGGGAAGAGTTTCTCGAATGCGCTGGGGTTGAAACTTTCCAGCCCAGGGTTGAACATCCGGGCCATTTCCTGGCCCTGCTCCATCATCGTGGCGAAAAGTTTCTGGAATTCTTCGGTCATCTGTAGGGCGCATCCATTTCAAGGTTGCGGGCGATTTCGGCCTCCCAGCGGGCACCGTTGTCCAGCAGCTTGGCCTTGTCGTAGAACAGCTCTTCGCGGGTTTCGGTCGCGAATTCGAAATTCGGTCCCTCGACGATCGCATCGACCGGGCAGGCCTCCTGGCAGAAGCCGCAGTAGATGCATTTCGTCATGTCGATGTCGTAGCGCGTGGTGCGGCGGCTGCCGTCCTCGCGGGGTTCCGCGTCGATGGTGATCGCCTGCGCCGGGCAGATCGCCTCGCAGAGCTTGCAGGCGATGCAGCGCTCTTCGCCATTGGGATAGCGGCGCAGCGCGTGTTCGCCGCGGAAGCGGGGCGACAGCGGCCCCTTTTCATGCGGGTAGTTCAGCGTGGGCTTGGGCGCGAAGAAGTATTTCATGCCCAGGCCGAAACCCTTGATGAAATCGACCAGCAGGAAATATTTCGCAGCGCGTGCGTAATCGAAAGCCATGGATCAGCCCCCCATCGTCCAGCGGGCCCAGAAGCCGCCGAACACTTCGAATTTTGCCAGGAACGCCACCAGAACCACCCAGACGAGCGACAGCGGCAGGAACACCTTCCAGCCAATGCGCATCAGCTGGTCGTAGCGGTAGCGCGGCACGATTGCCTTCACCATGGCGAACATGAAGAACATCACCCACATCTTGGCGACCATCCACAGCACGCCATCGGCGATACCCGGGATCGGGCTGAGCCAGCCACCGAAGAACAGGATCGAGATCAGCGCGCACATCAGGAAGATCGCGATATATTCGCCGGCCATGAACAGCAGGTAAGGCGTCGAGGAATATTCCACCATGAAGCCCGCAACCAGTTCCGATTCCGCCTCGGGCAGGTCGAAGGGCGGGCGGTTGGTTTCAGCCAGCGCCGAGATGAAGAACAGCGCCACCATCGGCAGGTGCGGCAGCCAATACCAGTTGAACAGGCCCATATTGCCGCGCTGCGCCTCGACGATGGCCGACAGGTTCATCGAGCCGGTCGAGATGATCACACCGACGATGATCAGGCCCAGGCTGACCTCATACGAAATCATCTGCGCGGCCGAGCGCAGCGAGCCAAGGAACGGGTATTTCGAGTTCGACGCCCAGCCGCCCATGATCACGCCGTAGACTTCCAGCGACGACACGGCAAAGACGAACAGGATCGCGACGTTGATGTCGGCCAGAACCCAGCCTTCGTTGAACGGGATCACAGCCCAAGCCAGAATGGCGAGCACGAGGCTCAGCATCGGGGCCAGGAAGAAGACGAACTTGTCGGCGCCCGCAGGCACGACGATTTCCTTGACCACATATTTCAGCGCGTCGGCCACCGATTGCAGCAGGCCGAAGGCGCCCACCACGTTCGGACCGCGGCGCATCTGGACCGCGGCCCAGATCTTGCGGTCGCCATAGACCAGGAACAGCAGGGACAGCATCACGAACGCGATGATCCCCAGACCTTGCACCGCGATCAGAAGCGCCGTGCCCAGTGGTGTTGCCAGAAACTCAGCCATGTTGTCCCTCAGACCGCCTTATTCTCAAACCGTCGGTATTCCCTGATCCGCGCAATCGGCGACCGTCACTTCCGCGTCGATCGTCCGCAAGCCGCGGGGCAGCGCGGGCGAAATGGTGTAAACCGCATCTGCCCGCCAGATGCCACCGTGTTCAGAGACCTTCGTGCGGACGTGCCGCGCGAAGCCATATCCGCGGATCAGCGCATATTGCGCCGCCGCACAGGTGGCATAGGCCACCACCGTTTCTTCGCCGGCCCCGCCCGAGGCCGTGACGTGGAAATTGACCAGATCGCCTTCCAGCAGCCGCGTCTCGACCCCACGATAGACGGGTTTTGCAACAGCCGTGCCTGCCCCTTCGGCCGGCGCACAGGCCGCCAGCCCGGCCAGAAGGCCGGGGGCAAGCTTGAACGCGCGGGGCAGGGTCTGGTGCATCCGTTTACTCCGCCGCCATCGCCTGGGCCGCACGCGCCTTGGCATTGGCCGAAAGTTCAGCCATCAGCACCGAGGCCCGCGCAATCGGGTTGGTCAGATAGAAATCGCGGATCGCGTGACGGAAGCTGGCCTTGCCCGGCGCGCGCAGCTCCAGCGCGGTCCAGCCGTTGTCCACGACCTTGTCGACCTGTGCCAGATGCGGCACCGCCGCGACCATGGCCTTGCGCAGACCGGCCAGGCTGTCCCAGGGCAGCGTCGCGCCCAGTTCGGCCGAAAGCGCGCGCAGCACCGCCCAGTTTTCCTTGGCTGCGCCCGGCGCGAATGCCGCACGGAACGCAAGCTGCGGGCGGCCTTCGGTGTTCACGAACAGGCCGTTTTCCTCGGTATAGGCGGCGGCGGGCAGGATCACATCGGCGCGCGAGGCACCCCGATCACCATGGCTGCCCTGATAGATCACGAACGGGCCCGGCGCGATCTCGACCTCGTCGGCGCCCATGTTGAACACGGTCTGCACGCCTTCGACGGCGGCCAGCAGCCCGCCTTCGGTGACCGCGCCCACATCCATCGCGCCGACACGACCCGCAGCGGTGTGCAGCACCAGCATCTTGCCGCCGAGTTTCTCGGCCAGCGCCATCGCCTGCGCCAGAACCGCCTCACCATCGGCCTCGTTCAGGGCGCCCTGCCCCACGATCACCAGCGAGCCTTCGACCGGCTGCGCCTCGGCCACCGCGCGCAGCAGCGCGTCACGGTCTTCACCCAGCTTGGTGTAGTCATAGGTCAGGTCCGCATCCGGCCCGATCACCGAAACCTGCGCCCCCGCGACCCAGACCTTGCGGATGCGCGCGTTCAGCACCGGCGCTTCGGTGCGCGGGTTGGTGCCGATCAGCACGATGTTGCGGGCGCTGTCGATATCGGCAATCGCCGCATTGCCGACATAGGCAGACCGGTTGCCCACCGGCAGACGCGCGCCATCGATGCGGCATTCGACGCGACCGCCCAGCCCCTCGATCAGCGTTTTCAGGCTGAAGGCCGCTTCGGTCGAGGCCAGATCGCCGACCAGACCCAGAACCGTCTTGCCCTTCATCGCATAGGCCGCGGCGGACAGGGCCTCGGCCCAGGTCGCTTTGCGCAGCTTGCCGTTTTCCCGGATATAGGGCGTGTCCAGACGCTGACGGCGCAGACCGTCCCAGACGAAACGGGTCTTGTCGGAAATCCATTCCTCGTTCACGCCGTCATGGTTGCGCGGCACGATGCGTTTGACTTCGCGGCCCTTGGTATCGACCCGGATGTTGGAGCCGAGCGCGTCCATCACGTCGATCGTCTCGGTCTTGGTCAGCTCCCACGGACGGGCGGTGAAGGCATAGGGTTTCGAGGTCAGCGCGCCGACCGGGCACAGGTCGATGATGTTGCCCTGCAGGTTGCTGTCCAGCGTCATGTTCAGATAGCTGGTGATTTCGCTATCCTCGCCGCGGCCGGTCTGGCCCATCTGGGTGATGCCGGCGACTTCGCTGGTGAAGCGCACGCAGCGGGTGCAGCTGATGCAACGGGTCATGCAGGTTGACACCAGCGGCCCGAGGTTCAGATCCTCGCTGGCGCGCTTGGGTTCGCGATAGCGCGAGAAATCGACGCCGTAAGCCATCGCCTGGTCCTGCAGGTCGCATTCGCCGCCCTGATCGCAGATCGGGCAATCCAGCGGGTGGTTGATGAGCAGAAACTCCATCACCCCTTCGCGGGCCTTCTTGACCATCGGCGAATTGGTCTTGATCACCGAAGGTTCGCCGTTCGGGCCGGGGCGCAAGTCCTTGACCTGCATCGCGCAGCTGGCGGCGGGTTTCGGCGGGCCGCCGACGACCTCGACCAGGCACATCCGGCAGTTGCCAGCGATCGAGAGGCGCTCGTGATAGCAGAAGCGCGGCACTTCGATGCCCGCCTGCTCGCAGGCCTGAATGAGGGTCAGGTTCGGATCAACCTCGACCTCATGGCCGTCGATGATGATTTTGCGCGTGTTCGACATGCTCTGATCCGTCAGTTGCCAAAGGCGCGGTGACCCGCGCGGAATTTCGTTACAAGTGCCGCGGTGCCGCTCATGCGCAGCCCCCCGGGTAGACCCAGGCACCCGCCTGGAAATTGTCTTCGGGCGAGGACTTCACCTTGCCCCGGCAGAACGCATCGGCCGCGCGGCGCGCTTCGGCCCCATCGGCATAACCGAAAGCCTGCGCCGTGCGGGTCACCCGCAGCGCGCTCCCCTCGGCCGTCACCGCATAGCCCTCGGGCGCGGTGTAGACCGTGTTGCCCGGCGCCATGGCGACACAGCCCGACAGGGCCAGCGTCACGACACCAAGGGGAAGCGCTGCGTTCACCTGCTTCACTCCGCCGCCATCGCACCCATGCGGCCCGTTTTGCGGGCCTTGATGCGGTCTTCGATTTCCTCGCGGTAATGCCGGATCAGGCCCTGGATCGGCCAGGCCGCCGCATCGCCAAGCGCACAGATCGTGTGGCCCTCGACCTGTTTCGTCACCTCGAACAGCATGTCGATTTCTTCAATCTCGGCCTCGCCGCGGACCAGACGGTCCATCACGCGCATCATCCAGCCGGTGCCTTCCCGGCAGGGCGTGCACTGGCCGCAGGACTCGTGCTTGAAGAATTTCGACAGCCGCCAGATCGCCTTGATGATGTCGGTCTGCTGATCCATCACGATCATGCAGGCGGTGCCGAAGCTCGACTTCAGCTCGCGCATGCCGTCGTAATCCATGATCGCATCTTCGCACAGATGCGCGGGCAGCACCGGGCAGCTGGCGCCGCCGGGGATCACGGCCTTCAGGTTCTTCCAGCCGCCGCGCACGCCGCCGCCGTGTTTCTCGATCAGTTCTTTCATGCTGATCGACATCGATTCCTCGATGACGCAGGGGGTGTTGATGTGGCCCGACATCGCGAACAGCTTCACGCCGGTGTTGTTCGGGCGCCCGAAGGACGCATACCACGCAGCACCGCGGCGCAGGATCGTCGGCACAACGGCGATGGATTCCACGTTGTTCACCGTGGTCGGGCAGCCATACAGCCCCGAACCGGCCGGGAACGGCGGTTTCATCCGCGGCATGCCCTTCTTGCCTTCCAGGCTTTCGATCAGCGCGGTTTCCTCGCCACAGATATAGGCGCCCGCGCCGTGGCTCAGGTAAACGTCGAAATCATAGCCCGACTTGCTGGCGTTCAGCCCGATCAGACCCGCGTCATAGCATTCGTCGATCGCGGCCTGCAGCGCCTCTTTCTCGCGCACATATTCGCCGCGGATATAGATATAGGCCGCGCGCGCGCCCATCGCGAAACCGGCGATCAAGCAGCCCTCGATCAGCGTATGCGGATCGTGGCGCATGATCTCGCGGTCCTTGCAGGTGCCCGGCTCGGATTCGTCGGCGTTCACCACCAGATAGGCGGGGCGGCCGTCGGATTGCTTGGGCATGAACGACCATTTCAGGCCGGTCGGGAAGCCCGCGCCACCGCGCCCGCGCAGCCCCGAAGCCTTGACCTGCTCGATGATCCAATCCCGGCCATTGGACAGAATTTCGCCCGTGCCATCCCAGTGGCCGCGCATCATCGCCCCTTTGAGGGAGCGGTCGTGCATCCCGTAGAGGTTGGTAAAGATCCGGTCCTGATCTTTCAGCATGTCGTTTCCCTCAGTTGCCCGGGCCACCGGAGCCCGGCGCCTGTTGCCCCGGTTGCCCGGCGCGAAATCTGTCGTTCAGAGCCCCCGTTGCGGGGTCTCAGTAGTCATTCGTCTTGGCGCGTTCGAGAAAGGCCTCAAGCCCCTCGTCCACGATGATCTTCGCCTGCGCGACCCATTTGTCGCGCGTGCAGCGGCCCTTGAAACGCGGCATCGCCGCATCGGCAAAGGCAATCTCTTCCGGGCCCCAGCCCGCGATCTGGTCGAAATGGAACACACCCCAGCGATGCAGGCGCTCTTCCAGTTTCGGGCCGATGCCTTCGATCTTCTTCAGATCGTCGGCCTGGCCGTTGCGTGGCCCCGGCAGACCCGCAGGCTTGCGCCCCTCGCCCGTGGCATCAGACGCCGCCACCGGCGCGGCCTTCGGGGCCGGAGCTTCGGGAGCCACTGCCGCTGGCGCCTCAGCTTTCGGGGCCTCTGCCTTGGGCTGCTCGGCCTCGACCGGCGCGGGTGTCGGCAGATCGGCAGCCGGGGTGACAGGCGCCGGAGCCGCAACCGGCGTGGACAGCGCACGCGGCACGCCCAGCCCCGGATCGCGGCCATCGCAGAACAGCCAGACCAGAAGTGCGCCGAACAGCAGGAACACCACCAGCCCAAGGAACAGCGCGGCGGCGAAGGATTGATGACCCATGGTCAGCAGCAACAGCATGACCAGAAGGCCCGTTACCGCGCCCCCGATCCAAGCTTTGCCCCGGCATCCATCGTCATACATCGCCATCGTGCCCCTTCGTCCCGATCCTGCGCGTTACGCCTCGTAAATCCCGTCCTTCTTGGCGCGGGCCGAGAATTCCGTCTCGGCGCCACCGGCCAGAAGTTTCGCCTGTGCGCCCCATTCATCACGCGACGCCCGGCCCTTGAACCCTTCGAGGTTCTCGTCGACCCAGGCCAGTTCCGCCTCGGTCCAGGCCGCAATCTGGTCGAAGTGGAAGAAGCCCATGCTGTTGAGCAGCGCTTCAAGCTTCGGACCGACGCCCTTGATCATCTTCAGATCATCGGCCTTGCCCTCGCGCGCAGCCGCCAGCGTTGCGGGCTTGGCGCCACTGACGGGGGCCGCCGCCGCAGGTGCGGCAGCCGGAGCGGGTGCCGCGGCTTTCGCCGCTGCCGCCTGCTGCACGGCCGATTTCGGGCGGTTCGCGCCCATGATGCCGATCGCCGGGAACTGGCCCGAGGACTGCCACGGCGCCGAGAATGGCACTTCGGTGCCGTCGATGCGCTTGATCGAGTCGCCGATCGTCACGGCCAGATTGACCGAACCGTTGTTCGCCTCTTTGTCGCCCTTGGTCTCGGTGCAGGAGGTCAGGCCCGACGCCGGTTCCGAGCTGAACCGCCCGACTTGCGAGCCGGCTTTCGGGTTGCCGCCCGCCGCCATGTCGTCGATCAGCTTGGCCAGGCTTTCTTCGGTCAGGTCTTCGTAATAGTCCTTGCCGATCTGGGCCATCGGCGCGTTGGCGCAGGCGCCCAGGCACTCGACTTCTTCCCAGGAAAACTTGCCATCGGCCGAAATCTCGAACGGATGCGCGGCGATCTTTTCCTTGCAGACCTTCATCAGGTCTTCGGCGCCGCAGATCATGCAGCTGGTGGTGCCGCAGATCTGGATATGCGCCACCGAACCGACCGGGGCCAGCTGGAACATGAAGTAGAAAGTCGCGACTTCAAGCGCGCGGATATAGGGCATGTCCAGCATGTCGGCGACATATTCGATCGCCGGACGGCTGAGCCAGCCTTCCTGCTCTTGCGCGCGGAACAGCAGCGGAATGATCGCCGAGGCCTGACGGCCGACCGGGAACTTGCTGATCTGCCCCTGCGCCCATTCCAGGTTGGCGGGGGTGAAAGCGAAAGAGCTGGGTTGCTCGTGATGAAGACGACGGAGCATTAGCGGTCAACCTCCCCGAACACGATGTCCATCGTGCCGATGATAGCCGACACGTCGGCCAGTTGGTGGCCCTTGGCCACGTGGTCCATGGATTGCAGGTGCGGATAGCCCGGAGCCCGGATCTTGGCGCGATAGGGTTTGTTGGTGCCGTCCGACACCAGATAGACGCCGAATTCGCCCTTGGGCGCCTCGACCGCGGCGTAAACCTCGCCTGCGGGGACGTGGAAGCCTTCGGTGTAAAGCTTGAAGTGGTGGATCAGGCTTTCCATCGAGGTTTTCATGTCGCCGCGCTTGGGCGGGGTCATCTTGCCGCGCGCCAGCACGTCGCCCTTGCCTTCGGGCGCGCGCAGTTTCGCGATCGCCTGATGGATGATCTTGGTCGATTCCCGCATCTCGGCCATACGCACGAGGTAACGGTCGTAGCAGTCGCCGTTCTTGCCGATCGCCACCTTGAAATCGAATTCGTCATAGCATTCGTAGGGCTGGCTGCGGCGCAGGTCCCAGGCAAAGCCCGAGCCACGCACCATCACGCCCGAATAGCCCCAGTCGAGGATCTCTTTCTCGGTGATGATGCAGATGTCGGCGTTGCGCTGCTTGAAGATCCGGTTTTCGGTCAGCAGGCCCTCGATGTCGTCCAGCACCTGCGGGAAGGCATTGGCCCATTCCTCGATGTCGTCGATCAGCGCCTCGGGCAGATCCTGATGGACGCCGCCGGGACGGAAATAGTTGGCGTGCAGACGGGCACCGCAGGCGCGTTCGTAGAAGATCATGATCTTCTCGCGCTCTTCAAAGCCCCACAGCGGCGGGGTCAGCGCGCCCACGTCCATCGCCTGCGTGGTGACGTTCAGCAGGTGGTTGGTGATGCGCCCCAGTTCCGAATAGAGCACCCGGATCAGCGAGGCGCGGCGCGGCACCACGGTGCCGGTCAGCCGTTCGATGGCCATGCACCAGGCATGTTCCTGGTTCATCGGCGCCACATAGTCGAGGCGGTCGAAATACGGCAGGTTCTGCAGATAGGTGCGGCTTTCCATCAGCTTCTCGGTGCCGCGATGCAGCAGGCCGATATGCGGGTCCGCGCGTTCCACGATCTCGCCGTCGAGTTCCAGAACCATCCGCAGCACGCCGTGCGCGGCCGGGTGCTGAGGCCCGAAGTTGATGTTGAAGTTACGAATCCGCTGCTCGCCGGTCAGGAAGTCCTTCGAGCCGTCATCGTAGGTATTTTGCCGGATGTCGCCGTCCATGATCTTTACCTTTGTCTTGCCGATGGCCGGGGCCCGGGGGCCCCTGGCTGGCTCAGCCCTGCTTCTCGTCGCCGGGCAGAATGTAATGGGCACCTTCCCACGGGCTCAGGAAGTCGAACTGACGGTATTCCTGCGTCAGGTTGACCGGCTCGTAAACGACGCGCTTTTGCGCCTCGTCATAGCGCAGCTCGACATAGCCCGTGGTGGGGAAATCCTTGCGCAGCGGATGGCCACGGAAGCCGTAATCGGTCAGCAGACGGCGCAGGTCCGGGTGACCCGAGAACAGGATGCCGAACATGTCGAAGACTTCGCGTTCGAACCAGTTGGCCGAGGGGTGCACATCGGTGATCGAGGGGCACATCTCGTCCTCGCGCACGGCCGCCTTCACGCGGATGCGCTGGTTGCGATACATCGACAGGAAATGCCAGACCACGTCGAACCGCGCCGGGCGGGACGGGTAGTCGACCGCGGTGATGTCAACCAGCGTCGAGAATTTGCAGTTCGGGTCCTCGCGCAGGAAGTCCACGAAATCGACAATCGAACCGGGGGTGACGGTGACGTTCAACTCGCCATAGGCCACTTCGGTCGAGAGCACATCGGCGCCCCGCTTCAGTTCGATATGGGCGGCGAGTTCTTGCAGCTGTTCGGTCATTACTCGTCCCTCCTCAGCGCACCAGCGTGCCGGTGCGGCGGATCTTCCGCTGCAGCTGCAGGATGCCATACATCAGCGCCTCGGCACTGGGCGGGCAGCCGGGCACATAGATGTCGACCGGCACGATCCGGTCACAGCCACGCACCACCGAATAGCTGTAGTGATAATAACCGCCGCCGTTGGCGCAGCTGCCCATCGAGATGACATAGCGCGGCTCGGGCATCTGGTCGTAGACCTTGCGCAGCGCTGGGGCCATCTTGTTGGTCAGCGTGCCCGCGACGATCATCACGTCGGACTGGCGCGGGCTGGCGCGCGGGGCGAAGCCGTAGCGTTCCACATCGTAGCGCGGCATCGCGGTGTGCATCATTTCCACCGCACAGCAGGCCAGACCGAAAGTCATCCAGTGCAGCGAGCCGTTGCGCGCCCAGTTGATGATGTCTTCGGCCGAGGTCAGGATGAAGCCCTTGTCCTGCAGGTCGCGGTTGAGCGCGGCAGTCGCCACATCCATATCCGCGGCCGCGGTGTTGGCTCCGGTCATCACGCCCATTCCAGCGCCCCTTTCTTCCATTCATAGGCAAAGCCCACGGTCAGCACGCCCAGGAACACCATCATCGACCAGAACGCGACCATGCTGAGCCCGCCGAAGGCCACCGCCCAGGGGAACAGGAATGCGACTTCCAGATCGAAGATGATGAACAGGATCGAGACGAGGTAGAAGCGCACATCGAACTTCATCCGCGCGTCGTCGAAAGCGTTGAAACCGCACTCATACGCCGACAGCTTTTCAGGGTCGGGATTGCGCACGGCAAGCACCACGGCGGCAAGGATCAGGACAAGCCCCAGACCAATAGCCATGGCAAGAAAGATGAGAATGGGAAGATATTCACGCAGCATGTCGTGCACTGGTTGGCTCCCTCGTGACGCGACCAGTTGTCGCGCAGGTTCCGGCTGTGCCGACCAATAGCCCCGCCACTGCCCCGGGTCAACCGAGAGCCGCCGGATTTGGGAGCGAAAAGTGCAAATTGTATACCGCTGCACACCGGATCAGGCATCACAGCCTGCGCTGCCATGGCTGGGGTGCAGGAAAGAAACGGGCGGGAAGGGCCACTGCCTCTCCCGCCCATGATCAAAGTCAAGCCGGCACAATTTTTTCCGCCGCCGGGTGGCGCATCAGCCGATCCAGCCGGGCGCGCGCTTGTCAAAGAAGGCGGTGATTCCCTCGATCGCCTCGGGGCTTTCCCAGCGGGCGACAAGGGCCCGAATTGTCGCATCCACGATGTCACTTTCGATCCGCGGCCCGAGGCTGCGCACCAATGCCTTGGCATCGGCCACTGCGCCGGGGGCACAGGACAGATAGGGCACCACCTCGGCCTCGATCGCGGCATCCAGGTCGTCGGGCGCCACCACCCGCGCCAGCAGGTTCAGATCGCGCGCCTCTGCCGCATCGAACAGCCGCGACGACATGAAGACGCGCCGCGCCTTGGCCGCCCCCATCCGCGCCACCACATAGGGCGAGATCGTCGCGGGCGTCAGCCCGAGCTTCGTCTCGGTCAGGCCGAAGCGCGCGCCCTCGACCCCCACCGCCACATCGCAGACCGACATCATGCCGATGCCGCCGCCGAAGGCATTGCCATGGACCCGGCCGATCACCGGCTTGGGGCAACTGTCGAGCGCATTGAGCATCCCCGCCAGTTTCCGTGCCCCGGCCGCCCGCGTCTCGGCATCGGCGTTGATCTGCGCCTGCATCCATTTCAGATCGCCCCCCGCGCAGAAACTGCCGCCCTCGGCGGCCAGCACGACGACCCGCACCGCCGGATCGGCGCCAAGCGCGGTGATCGCCGCGGTGATCTCGTCCATCATCTGCGCGCTCAGCGCGTTGTGCTTTTCCGTGCGTGCCAGCACCAGCCGCGCCACACCGCGCGCATCGGTCTCGACCCTGATCGTCTCAGTCATTGCCCTGCCCTTTCATCGCCCGCGCCAATGCGGCGGCTTCATTCAGAACCGCCGGATCAAGCCCGGTATCAAATCCGCGGGCTGCCAGATGCGCAGCCAGCTTTTCCGTCGCCACATTGCCCGCAGCGCCCGGCGCATAGGGGCAGCCGCCCAGCCCCCCCACCGCCGCGTCGAACACCCGCAGCCCCAGCGCGAGGCTGGCATCGACATTGGCAAGCGCGCGCCCGGCCGTATCGTGGTAATGCCCGGCCAGACGGTCGGCGGGCAGTTCGTTCAGCACCGCGCGCAGCATGGCGTCTATGGTCTCGGGGCGGCCCTGACCGATGGTGTCGCCCAGACTGACCTCGTAGCAGCCCATGTCCCGCAGCGCCGCCACGACCCGCGCCACGCTTTCGGGCGCGGTCGGCCCATCATAGGGGCAATCGGTAACGACCGAGACATAGCCGCGCACCGGCATGCCATCCGCCTGCGCCGCCTCGATGATCGGGGCGAACCGTTCCAGACTTTCGGCAATCGTGCAGTTCAGATTGGCCTTCGAAAACCCTTCCGAGGCCGAGGCGAAAATCGCCACCTCATCGGCCCGCGCCGCACGCGCACCTTCATAGCCGCGCAGGTTCGGCGTCAGCGCAGCATAGCGGACGCCCGGCGCCCGGGTGATCCCCGCCAGAACCTCGGCACTGTCGGCCATCTGCGGCACCCATTTGGGCGACACGAAAGAGGCCACCTCGATCCGGCGGAACCCCGCGCGGCTGAGGCAATCGACCAGCGCGATCTTCTCGGCGGTCGGGATCAGCCGCTTTTCGTTCTGCAACCCGTCGCGGGGCGCCATTTCAAAGATTTCAACGCTTTCAGCCATCGGTCAGCTCGTAAAATTCCTGGGTATAGATCGTGTCGCCGCCCGCACGCTCCAGCGCGCGCTGATAGGCCGGACGGGCCTGCACCCGCGCGCGATAGGCCGCGATCGCCGGAAATCCTTCGGCCCGGACGAAGCGGAACATCGCGTCGATGTTGAAGGCCAGCATGCAATCGGCGGCCGAGAAATCACGCAAGATCCAGTCGCGCCCGGTCAGATGCGCCTCCAGCGCCTGCATCGTCACCGCCAGCCGCTTGGTATCCAGCCGCATCAGCGGCACCGAGCGCGCGCTTTCGGGACGCAGGAAGATGTGGTGGATGTTCAGGCTTTGCAGGATATTCGCCTGGGTTTCGGCAAAATGCAGCCATTCCAGAAAATCGGCCCGCTCGGCGCTGCCCGGCGCGGGCGCCAGCCGCCCGCGCGTCTCGGTCAGATATTCGACGATGGCCCCGGATTCGAAAATCACCCGCCCGTCGACTTCCAGTGCCGGTATCCGCCCGGCCGGAGACAATGCGCGAAACTCGGGGCTACGCAGGCTGCCATCGGTCAGCGACCAGATCCGCAGATCGACCGGCTCGGCCAGTTCCTCCAGCAGCCACAGCACCCGCAGGCTGCGCGAGCCGGGGACGTGGTGCAGCACGCTCATGCCGCGGCCTCGTCTGCGGCCTCGTCCGCCAACCGGATCAGCGCCGCGCCCGCCTCGACCTGCACACCCGGGGCCACCAGAACCTCGGCCACCACGCCGGCACGCGCGGCCAGCATCGTGTGCTCCATCTTCATCGCCTCCAGAATGGCCAGCCGGTCACCCGCCGCGACCTCTTGCCCGGGCGCCACAAAGACCGCCTTCACCAGGCCGGGCATCGGCGCCAGCGTCAGATCCGAGGCCGCGCCTTCGGCCACCCGCGCCAACGGGTCGACCCGGGCGAAACGATGCGCGCCGCCCATGAAGACGGTGATCTCGTCCGTGCCGACATGCAGCCGTGCGCCGGTCTTGACCCCGTCGACCCACCAGCCGTCCGGTTTGAGCACGCAGTCATGCACCGCGCCGTCCACCTCGACCGTGACCTGCCCCGGACCATGCACCCGCACCGCCGCTTCGCAGGCGAAGGGCACCATCCGGCGCAGCGCGCCCCACAGCGCAAAGCCGCTGCCCGCGCCCTCGTGCAACCCCGCCGCCGCCAGCACCGCCAGCGCCTGCGCCGCCGGCGGCTGCGCGCCCTGGGCCACCAGCGCATCCAGATCGCGCGCGATCAGCCCGGTATCGACATCGCCTGCCGCAAACCCCGGATGCCGTGCCAGCGCGCCCAGAAAGCCCAGGTTCGTTACCGTGCCCGCAACCTCGGTCTGATCGAGCGCCTGTGCCAGCTGCGCCAGCGCCACCGCGCGGGTCGGCCCATGGGTGATCAGCTTGGCGATCATCGGATCATACCACGGGCTGATCGTGTCGCCCGGACGCACGCCGGTGTCAGCGCGGCAGTGATCGGCAAACCGCAGATGCGCCAGCGTGCCGGTGGCGGGCAGGAAGCCCGCAGGCACGTCTTCGGCATAAAGCCGCGCCTCGAAGGCGTGGCCGGTGATTTTCAGATCTTCCTGCCGCGCGGGCAAGGGCTCGCCCGAGGCCACACGCAGCTGCCATTCGACCAGATCGACGCCGGTGATCGCCTCGGTCACCGGGTGCTCGACCTGCAGACGGGTGTTCATTTCCATGAACCAGAACCGATCCGCGCGCAGCCCGTCGCTGGCATCGACGATGAATTCCACCGTACCCGCGCCCGAATAGCCGATCGCCTCGGCGGCACGCACGGCGGCCTGCCCCATCGCGGCGCGCATCTCGGGCGTCATGCCGGGCGCTGGGGCCTCTTCGATCACCTTCTGGTGGCGGCGCTGCAAAGAGCAATCCCGCTCGAACAGATGCACGGCGCGGGTGCCGTCGCCAAAGACCTGCACCTCGATATGGCGCGGCTTCTCGACGTATTTCTCGATCAGCACATCGGGGTTGCCGAAGGCGGTCTGCGCCTCGCCCTGGGCGCTGGCCAGCGCGGCGGCGAAATCGCGCGGGTGATCGACCCGGCGCATGCCCTTGCCACCACCGCCCGCCACCGCCTTGATCAGCACCGGATAGCCCACCGTATCGGCCGCGCCCGCCAGATGCTCGGGGTCCTGATTGGTGCCGTGATAGCCGGGCACCACGGGCACGCCCGCCTCGACCATCAGCGCCTTGGCCGCATCCTTCAGCCCCATCGCCCGGATCGCATCGCCCGAGGGACCGATGAACACCAGCCCCGCCGCCTGCACCGCATCGACGAAACCGGGGTTTTCGGACAGAAACCCATAGCCCGGATGGATCGCCTGCGCGCCGGTGTCGAGTGCGGCACGAATGATCGCATCGCCGCGCAGATAGCTGTCGGCCGGACGCGGCCCGCCGATATGCACCGCCTCATCGGCCAGCGCGACATGGCGCGCGCCCGCATCGGCATCAGAATAGACGGCGACGGTCGCCACGCCCATGCGGCGCGCGGTGTCGATCACACGGCAGGCGATCTCGCCCCGGTTGGCAATCAGGATCTTGTGAAACATCGGTTTCCTCCCCTTGGAACCGCGAGGGGGCGCTGCCCCCGCTCCTGCGGAGCCCCCCGGGATATTTTGACCAAGATGAACCACATCGGTTTTCAGCTTGGCTCAAATATCCCCGCCGGAGGCATCATTGTTACATGCGGAACACGCCAAAGCGCGTGGGTTCGATCGGCGCGCACAGGCTGGCCGAGAGCGACAGCGCCAGCACCTCGCGGGTGCGGCGCGGGTCGATGATGCCATCGTCCCAAAGCCGCGCCGAGGCATAGAGCGGGTGGCTTTGCCGTTCGAACATCTCGATCGTCGGGCGCTTGAACTCGGCTTCCTCTTCCGCCGACCAGCTGCCGCCCTTGCGCTCGATCCCGTCGCGCCGGACGGTGGCCAGAACGCCCGCGGCCTGCTCGCCGCCCATCACCGAGATGCGCGAGTTGGGCCAGGTCCACAGGAAGCGCGGCTGATAGGCGCGCCCGGACATGCCGTAATTGCCTGCCCCGAAGGACCCGCCCACCAGCATGGTGATCTTCGGCACATTGGTGGTGGCAACCGCGGTCACCATCTTGGCGCCGTGCCGCGCGATGCCTTCGTTTTCGTATTTGCGCCCGACCATGAAGCCGGTGATGTTTTGCAAGAACACCAGCGGAATCCCGCGCTGGCTGCACAGTTCGATGAAATGCGCGGCCTTCTGCGCGGCTTCGGAAAAGAGCACGCCGTTGTTGGCCACGATCCCCACCGGGCAGCCCTGCACATGGGCAAAGCCGGTGACGATGGTTTCCCCGAAGCGCGGCTTGAATTCATCGAAGCGCGAGCCATCGACCACGCGGGCGATCACCTCGCGGATGTCGTAGGGGGTGCGCAGGTCGGCAGGCACGACGCCGAACAGCTCGTCAGGGTCATAGGCGGGGTCTTCGCTGGCCTGCCATTGCACCGTGGCGGGCTTGGCACGGTTCAGGTGGCTGACCGCGCGGCGGGCAAGGGCCAACGCGTGCGCGTCATCCTCGGCCAGGTAATCGGCCACGCCCGACAGCCGCGTGTGGACATCGCCGCCGCCAAGATCTTCGGCGGTGACGACCTCGCCGGTTGCGGCACGCACCAAGGGCGGGCCGGCCAGGAAGATCGTCCCCTGTTCCTTCACGATGATCGTCACATCCGACATCGCGGGGACATAGGCGCCACCCGCGGTGCACGACCCCATCACCACCGCGATCTGCGGGATGCCCTTGGCCGACATCCGCGCCTGGTTATAGAAGATGCGGCCGAAATGGTCGCGGTCAGGGAAGACCTCGTCCTGATTGGGCAGGTTGGCACCGCCAGAGTCGACCAGATAGACGCAGGGCAGCGCGCATTCCTCGGCGATTTCCTGCGCGCGCAGGTGTTTCTTGACCGTCATCGGGTAATAGGTGCCGCCCTTGACGGTGGCGTCATTGGCGACGACCATCACCTCTTGCCCCATCACGCGGCCGATGCCCGCGATCACGCCCGCACCCGGCGCCGCGCCGTCATACAGACCATGCGCCGCCGTTGCGCCGATTTCCAGAAACGGCGAGCCCGGGTCCAGAAGCCCCGCGACCCGTTCGCGCGGGGCCATCTTGCCGCGCGCGATATGGCGGGCGGTGGCCTCGGCCCCGCCACCGGCCGCAGCCAGAGCCGCAGCCTCGCGCACGGTGTCGAGCATCGCCAGATGCGCCGCGCGATTGGCCTGCGCCTGTTCGGACCCTGCCAGGAAGGAAGAGCTGAGTTTCATTGTCGCCCCCTGCCCCTCAGGCCTTGTCCATGATTTCGCGGCCGATCAGCATGCGGCGGATTTCGCTGGTGCCCGCGCCGATCTCCATCAGCTTGGCGTCGCGGAACAGCCGGCTGACGACCGAGTCGTTCAGGAAGCCTGCGCCACCCAGGGCCTGCACCGCCTGATGTGCCTGCACCATCGCCTGTTCGGAAGCATAAAGCACCGTGGCCGCCGCATCCTGACGCGTCACCTGCCCCTTGTCGCAGGCTTTCGCCACCTCGTAGGTATAGGCGCGCGCGGTGTTCATCGCGACATACATGTCGGCGATCTTGGCCTGCATCAGCTGGAAATTCCCGATCGGCTGGCCGAACTGGTGACGCTCCTTGGCATAGGGCACCACCTCGTCCAGACAGGCGGCCATGATGCCGGTGCCGATGCCCGACAGCACGACGCGCTCGTAATCCAGCCCCGACATCAAGACGCGCACGCCCTTCCCTTCGGTACCCAGCACGTTTTCGAACGGCACTTCGCAATTGTCGAAGAACAGCTGCGCCGTGTTCGAACCACGCATGCCAATCTTGTCGAAATGCTGGCTGGTCGAGAACCCCTTGAAGGATTTCTCGACGATGAAGGCGGTGATGCCTTTCGATCCCGCCTCGGGGTCGGTCTTGGCATAGACCACCAGCGTATCGGCGTCGGGGCCGTTGGTGATCCAGTATTTATGGCCGTTCAGGACATAATAGCCGTTGCGCTTCTCGGCGCGCAGTTTCATGCCGACCACATCCGAGCCCGCGCCGCTTTCGCTCATCGCCAGCGCGCCGACCTTGGCGCCCGAAACCAGATCGGGCAGGTATTTCGCCTTCTGCGCATCGCTGCCGTTCAGCTTCAGCTGGTTCACGCAGAGGTTGGAGTGTGCGCCATAGCTGAGCGAAATCGAGGCCGAGACCCGCGCGATTTCCTCGGTCGCGATGACATGCGCCAGATAGCCCATGCCCGCCCCGCCATATTCCTCGGATACGGTGATGCCCAGCAGGCCCAGCTCGCCCATCTCGGCCCACAGCTCATGCGGGAAGACATTGTCACGGTCGACCTGCGCCGCAATCGGCACAAGCCGGTCCTGTGCCCAGGAATGCACCATGTCGCGCAGTGCGTTGACGTCTTCCCCCAGATCGAAACTCATCGAAGCGGCAAACATGCGGTCTCCTCCCCGTTTATTGAACGCTTGTTCATTTAATGCCCGTCGATTCGAGTCGCGTCAAGCCTTGTGCGCGGCGCGCCCGGCCCCATCTGAAAGAAAACCCGTTCAGGAGATTGCCATGATCCGTCCGCTTGCCGCCGCCGCACTCTTCGCGCTCGCCCCTCTCGCCGCCCCCCTCCATGCCGAAACGGTGGGCAAGGTCGGCGTCGACTGGATCGGCAACGATATCATCATCGAGGCGATCGAAGACCCGAAGGTGCAGGGCGTGACCTGCCACATCGCCTATTTCGACCGCTCGCTTCTGGACCGGCTGTCACAGGGCAACTGGTTCGAAGACCCGTCGAATTCCTCGATCGCCTGCCGCCAGACCGGTCCGATCAAGATCGGCGACATCGCGCGCGGCGCGAAGGGCGAGAAGGTGTTTTCCGAAAGCCGCTCGCTGATCTTCAAATCGCTGCGGATGACCCGGATTTTCGACGAAGATCATCAGACGCTGATCTACCTGACCCACGCGAACGAACTGACCGAGGGTTCGGCGAAGATGTCGATCTCGACCGTGCCGCTGTTCGGCTCCGAATAAAGGGGGCGCTGCCCCCTCGGACCTGCGGTCCTTCACCCCCGGGATATTTCGGCCAGAAAGAAAGGCAAATCCGCACGCCTTCTTTCTGGCCGAAATATCCCGGGGGGAGCGCAGCGGGGGGCAGCGCCCCCCTGCCCGGTTTCAACCCCGTGCTTCGGCGTCGATGATCCGCGCGATCTGTGCCGCGTCGGCCTCGGTGAAGGTCAGCGGCAGGCGCAGATCCAGCAGGCCGGCAAGCACCCGGTCCGTCACCGGCAGCGATTGCGGCGCGGCATAGCGCCAGCTGTCGTAGCGCGAGGTGAACCCCGCGGGTTCCGCGGCGCCGAACCATTTCAGCTCGACCCCGCGGGCGGCGGCGCGGGCGACGAAAGCGGTGATCCGCGCCGCGTCCCAGCCCGGCAGCAGGAACTGGAAGGACGAGGCGACGTAGGATTCGGCCTGCGGGCGCGGGATCAGCCGCAGCCCGGGCGTGGCGGCCAGCCCCGCCTCGAGCCTGCGATAAAGCGCGTTCCAGCGTGCGATGCGTCCCGCCAGCGTCGGGATCTGCGGGCGCAGGATCGCGGCGCGCAGATTGTCCATCCGCCCCGAGATATTGGGCGTGTCGTATTTCAGCGCCTCGAACGCCTCGGGGCCCGGCGCGGCGCGGTGGCGCGGATACATCATGTAGCTGCCCGATAGCAGGATCATTTTGGCCATCAGCGCGGCATCGTCCGAAACGATCAGCCCGCCCTCGCCGGAATTCATGTGTTTATAGGTCTGCGTCGAATAGCAGCCGATCACGCCGTGGCGGCCGGACGGCACCCCCGCCCAGGCCGCGCCCATGGTATGCGCGCAATCCTCGATCACCTGCAGATCGTGTGCCTGCGCGACCTGCATCAGCGCGTCCATGTCGCAGATATGGCCGCGCATGTGGCTGAGCATCAGCACCCGTGCGCCGCTGGCGCGCGCCTTGGCGGCCAGATCGTCCATGTCGATCACCAGATCCCCGGTGATCTCCACGAAGACCGGCTGCGCGCCCAGTGCCGCGATCGCGCCGGGCACAGGCGCCAGCGTGAAACCGTTGGTCAGCACCGCATCGCCCGGTGCCACCCCCAAGGCGCGCAGCGCGCAGCCCAGGGCATAGCCGCCCGAGGCCACGGCGAGGCAATAGCGCGCGCCGGTCAGGGCGGCGAATTCCTCTTCCAGCAAGGCGACCTCGCCCGCTTCGCCGGGCACGGTATTGTAGCGATGCAGCCGCCCCGAGCGCAGCACCGCAACGGCGGCGGCGATGGCGTCTTCGGCGATCGGCTCCTGCTGGGTGAAGTTGCCGGTGAAAACCTCGGGGGTATCAGTCATCGCCCAGCCCTTTGTGACGTTGCATCAACACGACATAGATCGCCAGCGCCCCGGCCAGAACCACCGCCGCAGTCAGGAAGGCGGCATTCGGAGTGCGGACGGGGGCCGCATCGCTCAGGAAATAGCCGAAGATCTGGGTGAAGAACAACGTCCCCGCCAGCATCGCCAGGTTCATCGCCGCAGAAATCCCGCCCTGCAGCGCGCCCTGCGCATCCTCGGGGACGGCGCGCGACATCAGCGCCGCCAGCATCGGATGCACAAACCCCTCGGGCGCGTGCAGCACCAGCAGCACCAGCACCATGACGATTCCGGTGGCAAAGCCATAGCCCACGCAGGCCAGCGCCGCCACGATCAGCCCGACCAGCAGCACGCGCCGCTCACCCCAGCGGGCGACTGCCGGGCCGGTCAGCGTGCCCTGCGCCACCGCCATCACGATGCCGAACCCCGCCAGCGACAAGCCGACCGTCGCCTCGGACCAGCCGAATTTTGCCATGCCCCAGAAGGCCCAGATCGCCGGATAGACGGCCGAGCCGAAGAAATAGACCGCCAGCACCGCGCCCAGCGGCAAGACCCCGGGATAGCGGCGAAAGACCGCCAGCACCCCCAGCGGGTTCGCCTCGCGCCAGCGGAAGGCGCGGCGGCTCTGGGGCGCCAGGGTTTCGGGCAGCACGAAATAGCCCCACAGAAGGTTGGCGCCCGAAATCGCCGCCGCCACCCAGAACGGCACCCGCGGGCCGAAACTGCCCAGAAGCCCGCCAAGCGCTGGCCCCAGCACGAAGCCCAGCCCAAAGGCCGCGCCCATCAGGCCAAAGGCCCGCGCGCGGCCCTCGGGCGGGGTCACATCGGCCAGATAGGCGTTGGCGATTACATAGCTCGACCCGCAGATCCCGGCGATCACCCTTCCTGCGAACAGCCAGCCGACCGAAGGGGCCAGCGCATGAAACAGGTAATCCACCCCAAGCCCGCCAATCGCCAGCAACAACAGCGGCCGCCGCCCGAACCGATCCGACAGCGCCCCCATCAGCGGTGCGAAGGCGAATTGCGCCAGGCTGAAGGCGGCGAACATCCAGCCGCCGATGAAGGCCGCCTCGGCCAGCGTCATATGCCCCACGCTTTCGATCAGCGTGGGCAGCACCGGAATGATCAGCCCGAAACCGACCATGTCCAGAAACACGGCCATCAGGACGAATCCGGTGGCAGAGCGGCTGGCGGGGTGGGTCATCGGATCTTTCCTTCTGCGCGGACGGGGGGACCGTGCAACGCTCTGGTAACGGCGCCACGACACCCCGCTAAAACCGACGGGCTTCTTCTTGGGTCAAATACTCACGCTGCGGCCCGGACAGGCGGCTCAGCCGGGCAGCAGCGCGGCGGCCAGACCGGGCAGGTCATCGTAATGATCCAACAGCGCCTCGGGGGCAAGCCGGGCGATGCCGCGCCCTTCCGGGCCGAAGGTGACCAGAACACTGGCCACGCCCGCCGCGCGCGCGGTTTCGCGGTCGGTCCCCGTGTCGCCAATGAGGATCGAGCGCGCGACACTGCCACCCACGCCCGCCACCGCGGCGGCATAGGGCGCGGGATCGGGCTTGCGGGTGGGCAGCGTATCGGCGCCAATCAGCGCGCCGAACAGCGGCGCGATCCCCAGCCGCGCCACCAGTTCGCGCGCCAGCCCCTCGGGCTTGTTGGTGCAGATCGCAGTGGCAAAACCCTGCGCGCGCAAGGCCTCGACCGCCGCCACCGCGCCGGGATAAAGCCGCGTATGGGTGTCGATATTTTCGCCGTAATAACGCAGCAGCACCGCGTAATCGGCTTCGGTCAGCGTCTCGGCCTGCGGATGACCGAGCCGGGTATAGCCCGCCCGCAGCATCGCCCGCCCGCCATGAAAGGCGATCAGCGCATCGTCGACCGGGTCCAGCACCGCGCCCAGACCGCGCGCTACGAAACAGGCGTTCGCCGCCGCGATCAGATCGCCCGAGGTATCGGCCAGCGTGCCGTCCAGATCGAAAACCACCGTGCGCATCGCGTCCCTGCCTTCCCGTCGCCTGTTACGACCCCGAAAGATAGCGTGAACGCGCTCCCCTTGCGGCCAGATATGGTATGGGTAAAACGAAGGCGCGCAGAAGAAAAGGCACCCTGATGGCGATCGCACTCCTCGTTCTGGCCGCTGGCCAAGGCACCCGCATGAATTCCGACCTGCCCAAGGTGCTGCACCGGCTAGGGGCGGCGCCGCTGGTGGCGCATGCGCTGGCCGCCGGGCGCGCGCTCGACCCCGAGCGGGTCGTCGTCGTCGCGGGCCACGGCGCCGAGGCGGTCAGCAAGGCGGTCGCGAAACTCGACCCCGACGCGCAGATCGCGCTGCAAGGCGAACAGCTGGGCACCGGGCATGCGGTGGCTCAGGCGCTGCCGCTGCTGACGGGGTTCGAGGGCCGGGTGATCGTGCTGTATGGCGACACGCCCTTCATCCGCCCCGAGACGCTGGAAGCGCTGTCCGAAAGCCCCGCCGATGTCACCGTTCTGGGGTTCGAGGCCGCCGATCCGGGCCGCTATGGCCGCCTGATCGCGCGCGGGCGCGATCTGGACCGGATCGTCGAATTCAAGGATGCGACGGATAAAGAACGCGCCATAACCCTTTGCAATTCCGGCGTGATCGCCTGCGACGCGGCACTGTTGGCCGACCTGGTGGGGGGCCTGAGCAATGACAATGCGGCGGGCGAATACTACCTGACCGACATCGTGGCCGCCGCCCGTGCGCGCGGCCTGTCGGCCGAGGTCGTCACCTGCCCCGAGGCGGAAACGCTGGGCATCAACACCCGCGCCGAACTGGCCCGCGCCGAGGCGCTGTTCCAGACCCGCGCGCGCGCCGAGGCGTTGGAAAACGGGGTGACCATGGTCGATCCGGCCACCGTCTATTTCGCGCTCGACACCTATCTGGGCCGCGATGTGGTGATCGGCCCGCATGTCGTCTTCGGCCCCGATGTGACGATTGAATCGGGGGCCGAGATCGCCGCCTTCTGCCATCTGGAAGGCTGCCACATCTCGCGCGGGGCCACCGTCGGCCCCTTCGCCCGGCTGCGCCCCGGCGCCGAACTGGCCGAGGATGTGCATATCGGCAATTTCGTCGAGGTGAAGAATTCGATCCTGGGCGAAGGCGTCAAGGTCGGCCATCTGACCTATCTGGGCGACGCTGATGTGGGCGAGGGCACGAATATCGGCGCGGGCACGGTGACCTGCAATTACGACGGCGTGTTCAAGCACCGCACCACGATTGGCGCCAATGCCTTCATCGGTTCGGATACGATGCTGGTGGCGCCGGTGACGGTGGGCGACGGGGCGCTGACCGCCTCGGGCTCGACCATCACCGAGGATGTGCCTGCGGGCGCCGTGGCCCTGGGCCGCGCCAAGCAGGTGACCAAGCCGGGCCTTGCGGTGAAACTGTTCGAGATGCTCCGGGCCAAGAAGGCCGCTATCAAGAAGGGCGCGTAAATGTGTGGAATTATTGGTGTTCTGGGAACGCACGAAGTCGCGCCCCTGCTGGTCGAAAGCCTGAAGCGGTTGGAATATCGCGGCTATGACAGTGCGGGCATTGCCACCGTCAACGCCGGTCGGCTCGACCGTCGGCGCGCGGTGGGCAAGCTGGTGAACCTGTCCGACCTGCTGGTGCATGACCCTCTGGCGGGCAAGGCGGGGATCGGCCACACCCGCTGGGCGACGCATGGCGCGGCGACCACGGGCAATGCGCATCCGCACCGCTCGGGGCCGGTGGCCGTGGTGCATAACGGCATCATCGAGAATTTCCGCGAGCTGCGCGCAGAACTGTCGCAAGCCGGGCTGATGCCCGAGACCGAAACCGACACCGAAACCGTCGTCCTGCTGACCCGGATGTTCATGGATCAGGGCCTGCCCCCGCGCGAGGCCGCCGTGGCCACGCTGGCCAAGCTGGAGGGCGCCTTCGCGCTGCTGTGGCTGTTCGAGGGCGAAGACGATCTGCTGATCGCCGCGCGCAAGGGCAGCCCGCTGGCCATCGGCCACGGCACGGGCGAGATGTTCGTGGGCTCGGACGCGATCGCGCTGGCGCCGCTGACCGACCGCATCACCTATCTGGCCGAGGGCGATCATGCCTTCGTCACCCGTGCGGGCGCCGAGATCTTCGACGCCGAGGGCCGCCGCGCGAACCGCGAAGAGGTCAAGATCGACCTTGGTCAGACCCGGGTAGAAAAGGCCGGCTACAAGCATTTCATGGCCAAGGAAATCGCCGAACAGCCGGTGGTTCTGGGCGATGCGCTGCGCCATTACCTGCAGGGCGACGGGTTGAACCTGCCTGCCGAACTGGATTTCACCAATCTCGACCGGCTGACGCTGGTCGCCTGCGGCACCGCGTTCTATGCCTGTTCGGTGGCGAAATACTGGTTCGAGACGCTGGCGGGCCTGCCCTGCGAAATCGACGTGGCCTCGGAATTCCGCTACCGCGAGCCGCCGCTGCCGCGCCAAAGCTTCGCGATCTTCGTCAGCCAGTCGGGCGAAACCGCCGACACGCTGGCCGCGCTGCGCTATTGCCATGAAAAGGTTTCGAAAACCGTGGCCGTGGTCAATGTGCCGACCTCGTCCATCGCGCGCGAATGCGACGTGGCGTTGCCGATCCTTGCGGGGATCGAGGTGGGCGTGGCCTCGACCAAGGCCTTCACCTGTCAGCTGCTGGTGCTGGCGGCGATGGCGCTGAAGGCGGGCGTCGACCGTGGCCATATCGCGCCGGCCGCTCTGGCCGGGCATCTGGCCACGCTGCGCGCGCTGCCCGGGCTGATGAATGCAGCACTTGGCACCTCGGATCAGATCGAAAAACTGGCCGAGCGACTGGCCGAGGCGCAGGACATCCTGTTCCTGGGCCGGGGTGCGATGTTCCCGCTGGCGCTGGAAGGCGCGCTGAAACTCAAGGAAATCAGCTACATCCACGCCGAAGGCTATGCCTCGGGCGAGTTGAAACACGGGCCGATCGCGCTGATCGACCGGCAGGTGCCGGTGATCGTTCTGGCGCCGCACGACCGGTTGTTCGACAAGACCGTGTCCAACATGCAGGAAGTGATGGCGCGGCATGGTCAGGTGCTGCTGATTTCGGACGGCAAGGGGCTGGCCACGGCGTCCGAGGGCACTTGGGCCACGCTGAAAATGCCCGAGGTGGCCGAGCCCTTCGCGCCGATCCTTTACGCGCTGCCCGCGCAATTGCTGGCCTATCACACCGCCGTCGCCAAGGGCACCGATGTGGACCAGCCGCGCAATCTGGCAAAATCCGTGACGGTGGAGTGATGGGGCGCACCCGCAAATCCCGGATCATCACCGCCGAGGACCGCCCCCTGACCGAGGCCGAGGCCGAACTGGCCGCCGAAGCCCGTGCCTATGCCGAAAGCGACGCGGAATACGAGCAATATCACGAGCCCGAGGCCGAAGAGGACCTGCCCCCCCCGCCCTCGGTCGCCGATGCGATTGCCGCGCTTGAGTGCTGCGGCGATGCGGACAAGGCCGCCGGGGCCGCGGCCTATCACAAGCTGCCGCGCCGGTATCTGGGCGTGCCGGTGCCGCTGATCGAGGACATGGCGCGGCTGTGGCGCGCGCAATCCACGCTGGACGAGCGGCTGGCACTGGCCGCGGGCCTATGGGACAGCGACATCCACGAAGCACGGGTGGCCGCCACGAAACTGCTGGCGCAGGCGCGTATCCGCCCCGATCAGGCGGTCTGGGATCTGATCTGCACCTGGGTGCCCGATTTCGACGGCTGGGCGCTGGCCGATCACGCGTGCAAGGCGGGCGAAAAGCGGCTGCAGGCCGATCCCGCGCGGATCGAGACGGTGGCGGGCTGGGTGCAGTCCGATCACCTCTGGACGCGGCGCGCGGCGCTGGTCATCACCCTGCCCTGGACCAAGCAGAACCACCCGTCAGAGGCCGACCGCGCGATCCGCGCCCGGGTTCTGGGCTGGTGCGCGGAACTGGCGCAAAGCCCCGAGTGGTTCTTGCAAAAGGCGGTGGCCTGGTGGCTGCGCGATCTGTCCAAACACGACCCGCAGGCGGTGCGCGACTGGCTGGCCGCGCATGGCGACAGCCTCAAGCCCTTTGCCCGCAAGGAAGCGTCCAGATACCTGTGAGCGATCAGAAAATCCCGTTGGCCTTCTGGACTTCGCGAATATAGATCGTGATCAGGCGCGCGTCTTCCTCGGTGAAGCCCGCAACCGGCGGCATATCCCCGAAGCGCCAATGATGGGCCTGGGCGCCACGCAACGGCGCGAAATAGAACGCCGCATCGCCATGATGGCCGGGTTCATAGATCTTGTGAATCAGTGGCGGGCCCGCCATGTCGTTGCCCGCCCCAGCGGTGCCATGGCAGGACGCGCATTTCGCATCGAAGCGCGCCGCCCCGCGGATCGCCTCGGGCGAGAGATTGGGAACCACCACGGGGACCATCTTGCCCCCGGGATGGGTGGCCCCGGCGGCGCCCGCGATCAGCGTCGCAGCCAGCGTCAGCCCGGTCAGGGTCAGGCCAGTCAGTGTTTTCATAGTCCCTCCTCAGGCGACCTTGATGCCGCCACGCTTCTTCAAGGCCCAGTCGCGCACCGCCTGCCCGAAGGCCTGAAACAGCGGGCGCGAGACCGGGTCGGCCTCGGCGTTCCATTCCGGGTGCCATTGCACCGACAGGGTGAAGCCCGGCGCATCGCGCACATAAATCGCCTCGGGCGTGCCATCCTCGGCCCGGCCCTCGATCACGATGCGAGGCCCGGGCTGGCAAATCCCCTGCCCGTGCAGCGTGTTGGTCATCACCTCGGTTGCGCCGAACAGCTGGGCGAACCGTCCGCCCGGTTCCAGCAGCACCTTGTGCCGCAGGGCGAAGGCTTCTTCCAGCGTGCCCTCGGGCGGCATCCGGTGGTTCATCCGGCCCGGCAATTCGCGGATCTCGGGATAGAGCGAGCCGCCCATCGCCACGTTCACCTCTTGAAAACCGCGGCAGATGCCAAAGAACGGCTGGCCGCTTTCGACACAGGCGCGCACCAGCGGCAGGGTGATCGCATCGCGGGCGCGGTCGAAGGTGCCGTGCTTGTCGGTCTCGACCTCGCCATATTCCTCGGGGTGGACATTGGGCCGCCCGCCGGTCAGCAGAAAGCCGTCGCACACCTCCATCAATTCCTGAACCGAAACATAGCTCGGATCGGCCGGGATCAGCAGCGGGATGCAATCGGCCACATGGCTGACCGCCTCGGAATTGATCTGACCGCCCTCATGGACCGGGTAGCGATCGTTCACGAGGCCGCGGTTGCCGATAATGCCAACGACTGGTCTGGTCATGCAGATCTCCTTTGCCAATCAAGCTAGGACAGTCTGCGCACGGACGAAAGCCCCCCGGATGCGCAGGCGCTGTGCATGAGCGCGCGCAGGGGGACACAGCCCCCTGCCCGGTGACCAGAGCGGACTCAGGCCTCGCCGATCAGCCCCACGGCGGCAATCCCCGCAAGCGCCGCCTCGGCGTCGTTGTCCGAGGTGTCGCCGGTCACACCGACCGCGCCGATCACCCGGCCCGCCGCATCGCGCACCAGCACGCCGCCCGGCACCGGCAGAACCTGCCCGCCAAAGGCACCATTGAGCGCCGCCATGAAATAGGGCTGCGCCTCGGCCCGCGCCATCTGCGCCCGACCGCCCATGCCCAGCATCACCGCACCATAGGCCTTGGCGCGGGCAATCTCGAACCGGCCCGCGCTGGCGCCGTCGGCCCGCGAAAAGGCGATCGGGTGCCCCCCCGCATCCAGCACGACGGTCGACAGCGGCTTCCAGCCGCGCTCGGTGCCATGGTGGCGCACGGCGGCCATGATCATGTTGGCAGCTTCCAGTGTGATCGTCATCAGTTTGCTCCTTTCACCTGCAGGCGGCGTTGATGCAGCACCGGCTCGGTATAGCCCGAGGGCTGCACGCGGCCCAGAAACACCAGATCGCAGGCCGCCTGGAAGGCCAGCCCGTCATAGCCCGGCGCCATCGGCCGATAGGCCGGATCGCCCGCGTTCTGACGGTCCACCACCGCGGCCATCTTGCGCAGCGCCTCCATCACGCGGCCTTCGCTGACCACGCCGTGATGCAGCCAGTTCGCCAGCGCCTGGCTGGAAATCCGGCAGGTTGCGCGGTCTTCCATCAGCGCGATGTCGTGGATGTCGGGCACCTTGGAGCAGCCGACCCCCTGATCGACCCAACGCACCACATAGCCCAGAATGCCCTGCGCGTTGTTCTCGATCTCGGCGGTGATCTCGGCCTCGGAATAGTTGCGCCCGGTGGCCAGCGGGATCGTCAGCAGATCGTCCAGACGCGCCGGGCGGTTCATTGCCGCGATCTCCTTTTGCCGCTGCAGCACATTGACCTTGTGGTAATGCGTGGCGTGCAGCGTGGCGGCCGTGGGGCTGGGCACCCAGGCGCAGTTCGCCCCCGCCATCGGATGGCCCAGCTTGGCCTCCAGCATCTCGGCCATGCGGTCGGGCGCGGCCCACATCCCCTTGCCGATCTGTGCCTTGCCCGCCAGCCCGCAGCGCAGCCCGATGTCGACGTTGCGATCCTCATAGGCCGAAATCCAGGGCTGCGATTTCATCTCGGCCTTGGCGACCATCGGCCCGGCTTCCATCGAGGTGTGGATCTCGTCGCCGGTGCGGTCAAGGAAGCCAGTGTTGATGAAGGCCACGCGGTGACGCGCGGCGCGGATGCATTCCTTCAGGTTCGCACTGGTGCGGCGTTCCTCGTCCATGATGCCCAGCTTGACGGTGTGGCGCGGCAGGCCGAGGCAGTCTTCGACCCGGTCGAAGATCTCGCAGGCGAAGGCGACCTCTTCGGGGCCGTGCATCTTGGGCTTGACCACATAGACCGAGCCGGTGACCGAATTGCGCGCGCCGCCGTCCTTGGCCAGATCGTGCATCGCGCACAGGGTGGTGACCATCGCATCCATCAGCCCTTCGGGCACCTCGCGACCCTCGCGATCCAGCACCGCAGGGTTGGTCATCAGATGGCCCACGTTGCGCACCAGCATCAGCGCGCGGCCTTTCAGGGTGATCGTATCCCCCTCGGGCGCGGTGAACTGCAAGTCGGGGTTCAGTGCCCGGGTAAAGACCTTGCCGCCCTTTTCCACCTGCTCGGCCAGCGTGCCCTGCATCAGCCCCAGCCAGTTGCCATAGGCCAGCACCTTGTCTTCGGCATCGACCGCCGCCACCGAATCCTCGCAATCCATGATCGAGGAAATCGCGGATTCAAGGCGCAGATCGCAGATCCCGGCCGGGTCGGTCGCGCCGATCGGGTGATCGGCGTTCACATCAACAATCGCGTGCAAGCCGTTGTTTTTCAAAGCAACCGCCGAGGGCGCCATGGCATCGCCCGCAAAGCCCGCGAATTGCGCGGGGTCGGCCAGCCCGGTTTCCTCGTCGGTCTGCACGAACAGCCCGCCATCTTGCACCCAGATCCGGCTGACCCCGGCCCAGGACCCGGCAACCAGCGGGAAGGTTTCATCCAGAAACGCCTTGGCGCGCGCTATCACCCGCGCGCCGCGCGCCGCGTCGAACCCGCCGCCCGTCGGCAGATCGCCCAAGGCATCGGTGCCATAAAGCGCGTCATACAGACTGCCCCAGCGCGCATTGGCCGCATTCAGCGCATAGCGCGCGTTCATGATCGGCACCACCAGCTGCGGGCCGCAGACAGAGGCGAATTCCGGGTCGGTTTCCGGGGTTTCAATCGCGAAGTCCGGCCCTTCGGGCAGCAGATAACCGATCTCGGTCAGAAAGGCCTTGTACGCCGCCGCATCATGGCCCTGGCCGCGATGATGCAGATGCCAGTCGTCGATCTGGGCCTGCACAGCTTCGCGTTTTTCCAGCAGCGCGCGGTTCTTCGGGGCCAGGTCGTGAACCAGCGCCGAAAATCCAGCCCAGAACGTCTCTGCCGTGACACCGCTGCCCGGCAGCGCCCGTGTCTCGATGAAATCGGCCAGCGAGGCGGCCACTTGCAGCCCCGCGCGATCAACCCGTGTCGTCATCTCATTCTCCCTTGGTTGCGGGCACTTTTGCCAAGCACCGCCGGGCTGTCCAGCGAAAACTGCGCCGGAATGGCATTTTTGGTGATATTATTTTACCAATTCATGCGGTCGTGGCGATTTTTCGCCCGCGCTTTCCGCAGAGCCCCGCCTTGCAGCCCCGCCCCCCGAGGCCTAGCTTGACCGAAAACAGCCACAGGCAGGACTCCATGGACGGCACGACGCTTCTTTCCGATTACGCCCCCTATCCCTTCACGCTGGACACGGTCGCGCTGACCTTCCGGCTGGCGCCGCGGGCCACGCGGGTTCAGGCACGGCTGTCGCTGACGCCGCAGGCCCCCGGCACGGCGCTGCATCTGGATGGCGAGGATCTGCGGCTGATCGGGGCGGCGATTGACGGCACGCCACTGACACCCGCCGATTACCTGCTGACCGAAACCGGGCTGACGATCCACCCCGCCGCGCTGCCCGAAGGCTCGTTCACGCTGGAAACCGAGGTCGAGATCGCGCCCGAAGGCAACACCGCGCTGGAAGGCCTGTATATGTCGAACGGCATGTATTGCACGCAATGCGAGGCCGAGGGGTTTCGCAAGATCACCTTCTATCCCGACCGCCCCGATGTGATGGCGCCGTTCCATGTGCGCATCGAAGGCGATTTTCCGGTGTTGCTGTCGAACGGCAATCCGGTGGCGCAGGGCCCCGGCTGGGCCGAATGGGACGACCCCTGGCCGAAGCCCGCCTATCTGTTCGCGCTGGTCGCGGGCGACCTGGTGGCAACCTCGGGCAGCTTCACCACCGCCTCGGGGCGCGAGGTCGCGCTCAACATCTGGGTGCGACCGGGCGATCAGGACCGCTGCGATTTCGCCTTGGGGGCGCTGCAACGCTCGATGGCCTGGGATGAACGCGCCTATGGCCGCGAATACGATCTGGACATCTTCAACATCGTCGCGGTGGACGATTTCAACATGGGCGCGATGGAGAACAAGGGGCTGAACATCTTCAACTCCAAACTCGTTCTGGCCAGCCCCGAAACCGCGACCGATACCGATTACGAACGCATCGAAGCGGTGATCGCGCATGAATATTTCCACAACTGGACCGGCAACCGCATCACCTGCCGCGACTGGTTCCAGCTGTGCCTGAAAGAGGGGCTGACGGTGTTCCGCGACCAATCCTTCACCGCCGACATGCGCGCAGGCGCGGTCAAGCGGATCGAGGATGTGGCCGCCCTGCGCGCGCGCCAGTTCCGCGAGGATCAGGGCCCGCTGGCGCATCCCCCGCGCCCCGATCATTACCGCGAGATCAACAACTTCTACACCCCCACCGTCTATGAAAAAGGCGCCGAGGTGGTGGGGATGCTGAAAACGCTGGTGGGCGACGCAGGCTATCGCGCTGCGCTCGATCTGTATTTCGACCGCCACGACGGGCAGGCCTGCACGATCGAGGACTGGATCAAGGTGTTCGAGGACAGCTCGGGCCGCGATCTGGGCCAGTTCAAGCGCTGGTATACCGATGCGGGCACGCCGCGGCTGAGCGTGACCGAGGATTTCAGCGACGGCACCTATACACTGGAATTCACGCAGGAAACCAAACCCACGCCGGGCCAGCCCGAAAAACCCGCGCGCCATATCCCGATTGCGGTGGGCCTGTTGTCGCCCAACGGTGACGAGGTGCTGCCGACCACCGTGCTGGAAATGACCGAAGCCACGCAGCGCTTCACCTTCCCTGGACTGGCCAGCCGCCCGGTCCCCTCGATCCTGCGCGGCTTCTCGGCGCCCGTGGTTCTGGATCGCGCCACCACCCCCGCCGAACAGGCCTTCCTGCTGGCGCATGACACCGACCCGTTCAACCGCTGGGAAGCGGGGCGCACCCTGGCGCGGCAAACCCTGATGGCGATGACGCAGGGCGCCGCGCCGCAGGCCGAATACCTGGACGCGGTCGGTCGCCTGATTGCCGACGAAGGCGCCGAACCCGCCTTTCGCGCCCTGTGCCTGCGGCTGCCCGGCGAAGATGAAATCGCCCAGGCATTGCATGAGGCGGGCCAGATCCCCGATCCGCAGGCGATCCATGCCGCCCGCGGGCGGCTGATGGATGCGCTGGCCACCCGCCACGGCGCGGCGCTGGCGGCGATCTATGAGGCGATGGCGGTGCCCGGCCCCTATGCCCCCGACGCAGCACCTGCAGGCCAACGCGCGCTGCGGTTGGCGGCGCTGCACCTGCTGGGCCGGACCGATGGTGGCGAACGGGCGCAGGCGCTGTTTGCGCGGGCCGACAACATGACCGAAACCATGGGCGCGCTGGCGGTGCTGGTCGCCGCCGGGCAGGCGACCGAGGCACTGGCGCAGTTCCGCGCCCGTTGGGCCGACAACCGGCTGGTGATGGACAAATGGTTCATGACGCAGGCCGCGCTCTGCCCGCCCGAGGAAGCGGCGGAGCTGGCGCAGCAGTTGGCCGCCGATCCGTTGTTCGACTGGAAGAACCCCAACCGTTTCCGCGCGCTTCTGGGCGGGTTTGCCGCCAATCACGCGGGCTTTCACCGGGCCGACGGGGCGGGCTATCGCTTCTTTGCCGACTGGCTGATCCGGCTTGACCCGCTGAACCCGCAGACCGCGGCACGGATGTCCACCGCCTTTGAAACCTGGGCGCGCTACGATGCCGGACGGCAGGCGCTGATCCGCGCCGAACTGGCACGGATCGCCGCGCAACCGGGGCTGAGCCGCGATCTGTCCGAGATGACCGCGCGGCTTCTGGGCTAAGGCGGCGCCCGGGACGCGCGCCGGGGCTCTGCCCCGGACCCCGGGATATTTATGCCAAGATGAAAGGGCTTCTTCTTGGCATAAATACTCAAATCCCGCCCGCTCGTGGAGACGCGCAGCCCGCCCAAGGCTTGCCCCGCGCGCGGCCCTGTCCTAGAAGGCGGATAGCCACCGGAAACAGGACTGCATCATGCTTGACCATCTCGCCTTCGAAGCCCCCAAACCCAAAGTGATCGCCGGCGCGAAATCCGACTGGGAGCTGGTGATCGGGCTGGAGGTGCATGCGCAGGTGGCCTCGAACGCCAAGCTGTTTTCCGGCGCCTCGACGCAGTTCGGGGCAGAGCCCAATTCCAACGTCGCCTTCGTGGACGCGGCTATGCCCGGCATGCTGCCGGTGATCAACGAGTTCTGCGTGGCGCAGGCGGTGCGCACCGGGCTGGGGCTGAAGGCGCAGATCAACCTGTTCTCGGCCTTCGACCGCAAGAACTATTTCTACCCTGACCTGCCGCAGGGCTATCAGATCAGCCAGCTGTACCACCCGATCGTGGGCGAGGGCGAGATCATCGTCGACATGGGCCCGGGAGTTGCGCGCCGCGTGCGCATCGAACGCATCCACCTGGAGCAGGACGCGGGCAAGTCGATCCATGACATGGACCCGAACATGTCCTTCGTCGACCTCAACCGCACCGGCGTCGCCCTGATGGAGATCGTCAGCCGCCCCGACATTCGCGGCCCCGAGGAAGCGGCGGCCTATGTGGGCAAGCTGCGCCAGATCCTGCGTTACCTGGGCACCTGCGACGGCAACATGCAAAACGGCAACCTGCGCTGCGACGTGAACGTGTCGGTCTGCCCGCCCGGCGCCTATGAGCGCTATCAGGAAACCCAGGATTTCAGCCATCTGGGCACGCGCTGCGAGATCAAGAACATGAACTCGATGCGCTTCATCCAGGCGGCCATCGAATACGAGGCACGCCGTCAGATCGCCATCGTCGAGGATGGCGGCAGCGTGGTGCAGGAAACCCGTCTTTACGATCCCGACAAGGGCGAGACCCGCTCGATGCGCTCGAAAGAAGAGGCGCATGATTATCGCTATTTCCCCTGCCCCGACCTGCTACCGCTGGAAATCGAACAGGGCTGGGTCGACGATATCGCCGCCTCGATGCCCGAACTGCCCGACGAGAAGAAGGCGCGTTTCGTCAAGGATTTCGGGCTGAGCGAATACGATGCGAGCGTGCTGACCGCCGAGGCCGAGAACGCCGCCTATTTCGAGAAGGTGGCCGAGGGCACCGATGGCAAGCTGGCCGCGAACTGGGTCATCAACGAGCTGTTCGGCCGGTTGAAGAAGGAAGGCCACGAGATCGGCCAAAGCCCGGTGTCGCCCGAACAGCTGGGCGCGATCGTCAAGCTGATCAAGGCGGGCGACATCTCGGGCAAGATCGCCAAGGACCTGTTCGAGATCGTCTATACCGAGGGCGGCGATCCGGCGGCCATCGTCGAGGCGCGCGGCATGAAACAGGTCACCGATCTGGGCGCCATCGAGAAGGCCGTGGATGACATCATCGCCGCCAACCCCGCGCAGGTGGAAAAGGCCAAGCAGAACCCGAAACTGGCGGGCTGGTTCACCGGGCAGGTCATCAAGGCCTCGGGCGGCAAGGCCAACCCGGCCGCGGTGAACGAGATCGTGGCGCGCAAGCTGGGCCTCTGAGCCCCTACCGGAATCTGAACCCCTGCCCGGAATCGAAAGGCGCCCCGCGGGGCGCCTTTTTCATGGGGCGTTCAGTGCCCGCCCATCCCCTTCTTGATCCGGCGCACCATCAGCCAGACGCCCAGGATCACCAGCGGTGTCAGCCCGGCCACCGCCATTTCCTTGGAGATGCCCATCTGCTTGGCCAGCGGATAGGTCAGATAACCCGCCAGACTGACTGCGTAATAGCTGATCGCCACCACCGACAGCCCCTCGACCGTATGTTGCAGGCGCAGTTGCAGATCGGCCCGCCGGTCCATCGAGGCCAGCAACTCCTGGTTCTGGGCCGAGCGTTCGACATCGACCCGGGTGCGCAGCAATTCGCCCGCCCGCGCCGCGCGTTCCAGCATCGTGCGCAGCCGCGCTTCGGCCGATTTCACCGTGCGCATCGCCGGATCATAGCGGCGCAGCATGAATTCGGAAAACTTCTGCCGCCCCTCGAACCGGCTTTCGCGCAAGACCTCGACCCGCTGCGTCACGATTGCCTCATAGGCGCCGGTGGCCCCGAAGCGGAACGAGTTCTGCACCGCCAGGCTTTCCAGATCCGCCGAGATCGCCAGCAGACGATCAAGCGTTTCTTCCGCCGGATGGGTGTCGTCGCTCATCCCCGCGACCAACGCCGAGAGTTCGGGGTCAAGCGCATTGAGCCGTGCGGTCAGCGCCCGCGCGCGGCCCAGCCCCAGCATCGACATCGCGCGATAGGTTTCCAGCTCGCAGATCCGCTGCACGATGCGCCCCACCCGGCCGGGGCCGGTGCCCGGGCGCACGAAGGCCGCAAACCGCATCTGCCCGGCCGGATCAATGCGAAAATCGGTGGCGATCACCGCCGCCCCGTCCAGCACCCAGGCACAGACCAGGCTTTCGGGCACGAACCAGTCTTCCAGCTGCGGGGCGATGGCCAGCGGATCGTCGGGCAGCGGCTCGATGCGGATCGCCACGGCGGCGATGCGCTTGCCGGGGGCCGCGGCGATCCAGTCGGCCGGGAACAGCTCGGCCTCGGCCGGATCGAAAGGCCGTGCCGAAACCCCCGGCGCATGTGCCAGATAGGTGGTGAATTCGGTGTGGCTTTCCCATTTCAGCGTGTGGCGCCCGATCTGCCCGGCGTAATGGGTGATGCCGGGCAACGGGTGCGGCGCCCCGTGCCGGGCCAGCAGATCGACCAGATGCGCGTGATCGAGCGCCCGGTCGCGGTTGGCGGCGTCATGCGGTTCCTTGATCGCCAGATAGATCACATGGCTCGGCACGCCCAGCTGCGGAAAGGGGCGCGCGTGCAATTCATTGACCAGCGCATAACGCAGCGGGTGATCGTCAGTCGGGGCGGTCATCGGAACTCTCCTGCCGGGAAATTTCTGCTTAGCGCGAAATGCCCGCGTGTAAACAAAAATATTCAGCAATAACAAATCTTTATCAGCATACCACGGTGCACAATCCTGCGCATCCCCCCGATACGGCGACAAAAACGCGCGGCAAGCGCGCAGGGCCGCGCGCCTGTGCCCGTATTCCCTTGCATCACGCAGTCAAACGGAGTGCCCGATGCAACCGACCCTTCCCCCCCGCACTGGCGATGGTGCTGAGCCCGGGGCCTGCCCCTCTGCCCGCCAGACAAACAAAAGCCCCGCCGGAGTGGCGGGGCTTTCGGTCTTTCAGAGGTCTGCTTACATCCGCACCAGATGCAGCAGCTCTTCCAGCGATTTCTTCGCGTCGCCGTAGAACATGCGCGTGTTCTCTTTGTAGAACAGCGGGTTTTCGATGCCGGAATAGCCGGTGCCCTGACCGCGTTTCGACACGAAGACCTGCTTGGCCTTCCAGACTTCCAGCACCGGCATGCCGGCGATGGGCGAGTTCGGATCGTCCTGCGCGGCCGGGTTCACGATGTCGTTCGAGCCGATAACGATGACCACATCCGTTTCCGGGAAGTCGTCATTGATCTCGTCCATCTCCATCACGATGTCATAGGGCACGCGCGCCTCGGCCAGCAGCACGTTCATATGCCCCGGCAGACGGCCCGCAACCGGGTGGATCGCGAAGCGCACGTTCTTGCCACGCCCGCGCAGCATCGAGGTCAGCTCGCTGACCGCGTTTTGCGCCTGCGCAACGGCCATACCGTAGCCCGGGACGATGATGATGCTGTCGGCATCGTTCAGCGCGTCGGCCACGCCAGCGGCGTCGATCGCCACCTGCTCGCCCTCGACTTCCATCGCCGGGCCCGTAGTGCCACCGAAGCCGCCCAGGATCACCGAGATGAAGCTGCGGTTCATCGCCTTGCACATGATGTAGGACAGGATCGCCCCCGAAGAGCCGACCAGCGCGCCGGTCACGATCAGCAGGTCATTGCCGAGCGAGAAACCGATCGCCGCCGCGGCCCAACCTGAATAGCTGTTCAGCATCGACACCACGACCGGCATGTCGGCGCCGCCGATACCCATGATCAGGTGATAGCCGATGAAGAAGGCCAGCAGCGTCATCACGATCAGCGTCCAGATGCCGGCGCCTTGCATGAACATCACCAGCAACACCAGCGAGGCCAGCGCGGCAGCGGCGTTCAGCAGATGCCCGCCGGGCAGCTTTTTCGCCTTGCCGTCGACCTTGCCCGCCAGTTTGCCGAAGGCCACGACCGAGCCGGTGAAGGTGACCGCGCCGATGAACACGCCCAGGAACACCTCGACCTTCAGGATCGCCACCTCGACCGGGGTCTTGTGCGCCAGGATCGCGGCGAAGCCTTGCAGCGCCTGGCGTGCGGCCTCGTCCATGCCCTGAACGCGGGTCAGTTCGATCTGCGCGTTATAGCCGATGAACACGGCGGCCAGACCGACGAAGCTGTGCAGCGCCGCGACCAGCTGCGGCATCTCGGTCATTTCGACCGTTTTTGCCACATACCAGCCCATGGCCGAGCCACCGATCAGCATCAGCGCGATGATGAACCAGTGCCCCACGCCCGGCCCGAAGATGGTGGCGATGACCGCCATCCCCATGCCCACGATACCATACCACACGGCGCGCTTGGCGCTCTCTTGCCCGGACAGACCGCCAAGCGAGAGGATGAACAGAACAGCAGCCGCGATATAGGCTGCGGAAACGATACCGATCGTCATGTCAGCACCCTCCCCTTACGATTTCTGGAACATGGCGAGCATGCGCCGGGTAACAAGGAAGCCGCCGACGATGTTGATCGAAGCGATCAGCACCGACAGCGCCGCGAGGATCACCACCAGCCAGTTGCCGGAGCCGATCTGCAACAGCGCGCCCAGGATCACGATCCCCGACACGGCGTTGGTGACCGCCATCAGCGGCGTGTGCAGCGAATGGCTGACGTTCCAGATCACCTGGAAGCCGACGAAGCAGGCCAGCACGAAGACCACGAAATGCGCCATGAAGCTGGCAGGTGCGAAGGCCCCCACCGTCAGCAGCAGCGCCGTGCCCACCGCCAGAAGCGTGATCTGGTTGCGGGTGGCCTTCTTGAAGGCGGCTTTCTCGGCGGCCCTGATCTCTTCGGGGGTCAGCTCCTTGGGCTTTTCCTTCGGCTTGGCGGCGGCGATCGCGGCCACTTTCGGCGGCGGCGGCGGGAAGGTGATCGCGCCCTGATGGGTCACGGTCGCGCCGCGGATCACGTCATCTTCCATGTTGTGATTGACCACGCCGTCCTTGCCGGGCGTGAGGTCGGTCATCATGTGACGAATGTTCGTTGCGTAAAGCTGCGAGCTTTGCGCGGCCATCTTCGACGGGAAATCGGTGTAGCCGATCACCGTCACGCCGTTTTCGGTGACGATCTTCTCGTCCTTCACGGTCAGGTCGCAGTTGCCGCCACGCTCGGCCGCAAGGTCGACCACGACCGAGCCACGCTTCATCGCGGCGACCATGTCGGCCAGCCACAGCTTCGGCGCATCGCGCCCCGGGATCAGCGCCGTGGTGATGACGATATCCATGTCGGGGGCGAGTTCACGGAACTTTTTCAGCTGCGCTTCGCGGAATTCCGGGGAGGAAGGCGCGGCATAACCGCCGGTGGCGGCGCCGTCCTGCTGCTGTTCTTCGAAATCGAGATAGACGAACTCGGCGCCCATCGATTCGATCTGCTCGGCCACTTCGGGGCGCACGTCGAACGCGTAGGTGATCGCGCCAAGCGCCGTCGAGGCGCCGATCGCGGCCAGACCGGCCACGCCCGCGCCCACCACCAGAACCTTGGCCGGGGGCACCTTGCCCGCCGCGGTCACCTGGCCGGTGAAGAAGCGGCCGAAGTTGTTCCCCGCCTCGATCACCGCCCGGTAGCCCGAGATGTTGGCCATCGAGGACAGCGCATCCATCTTCTGCGCGCGCGAGATCCGCGGCACCATATCCATCGCGATGACAGAGGCGCCGGTTTTCTGGGCGGCTTCCAAAAGCTCTTTGTTCTGAGCAGGATAGAAGAAGGAGATCAGGGTCTGGTCGCTGCGCAGCTGCCCCACTTCCTCTTCGGTCGGCGGCCGCACCTTGACCACGAAATCGACCGCGCCGAACAGTTCGGCGGCCGACCCGACCACGGTGACACCGGCCTTGGTATAGGCCGTGTCCTCGAACCCCGCGCTATGGCCTGCGCCGGCCTCGATGAAACACTCGTGCCCCAGCTTTTGCAGCTGCAGCGCGGACTCGGGCGTCATCGCGACCCGCGATTCACCCTCGAAAATCTCCTTCGGAGCGCCGATCTTCACTCTCATCTCCCCCTTCTCACACCGTTCGGGCCGGGAAAGCCCGACGGATTCAAATGTGGCGAAGGCCTCCATAGCACCGCGCAATAAAGTTTCACAAGCGCCGAGGTCTCTGAAATCCTTGGAAAAGTGCTGCATTTGCGACACAGGTTGATTGTATACCTTTGCGTGCCGTGGTATACCTACACTTCTCCTTTTCTTATCAAGATCTTAACACAATATACCCAAGGGGCGAAAGCCCTCCGGGCTGCGCTATTTTTTCGCAGGCGCAGAATCTGCCGTTGCGTCGCCCCCTTGGGGGCCCACACCATCGGCGCCAGGGCGGCAGCGCGGCTCAGATCCAGCGGCGGGTGCGCAGGCAATAGGCGTGAAACGCATCCCCGAACCGGGCCGCGATCCGCGCCTCCTCGCCCTGAATGAAGCGCCGGGTGATGAAGGCCATGAACAGCGGAACCAAGGGCAGCGCCAGCACACCCTGCCAGTAGATCAGCAGGCCAGCCAGGATCAGGGCATCGGCAAGATAGATCGGATTGCGCGACAGCGCGAACAGGCCGCTGGTGACCAGGGCCTGCGGATCGCGGCGCGGAATGAAAGTGGTGTGATGCAGCACCATCTGTCCCGCCGCCGCCGCCATCAGCCCCACGCCGAAAACGGCCAGTGCGGCGCCGATCGGCCCCCCATAGGGCAGGCCCACCGGCACCGCCTGCGCAATCGACCAGCCAAGCGCCGCAAACAGCGCCATCCACAGCGGCGGCAGATCCAGCGCGCGCGGCATCATTGCCGATACACCGTCAGTTCGGGCAGATCGGTCAGCGCCACCCCCAGCAGGCGCAGCGCGGGCAGGCTGATCTGGCTGCCCGAACCCGGCGCCCCGCCCGACGGCAGCAAGTCGACCTGCGCCGAGCCACCGCCCGCCACCGCGACCCGCCCCTTGACCGGCGCGCTGACCAGCGGCGTCTTGAGCCAAAAGCCCGGATCGGTCGGATCGCCCAGACTGGCAATGGTGGTGCCCAGACGGGTTTCGGCGGCAACCGGCGCGGCCGCAGCAGCAGCGCGCTGTGCGGGCGTCGTGGTGTCATACTCTTCGGGCGCCCGCGCGGTGGGCTTGGGCAGCGGCGCCACCGTGACCGCCTCGGGCGCGGCCAGAACCGGCGCGGGGGCCGCCGCAGGCCTGCCGCCGATCCCCAACGGACCACACCCTGCCAGCGCGAGCCCCGCGATCGCCATACCCGCCGTCGCCATTCCCGGCCTGAACATGCGCACTGCCATGCCACCCTCCCGTTTGCCTGCTTGCGCAAGCCTAAGCATCTGCCCCCCACCGCCACAAGCCCCGTCAGCCGCCACCACGCCCCCTTGCCGCGGCGCCGCCCGCAGCCTAGGTTTGCCGCCATGGATCACGCGCCCCTCATCGACCCTTTCGCCCGCCGCGTCAGCTATCTGCGCGTCTCGGTCACCGACCGCTGCGATTTTCGCTGCACCTATTGCATGGCCGAACATATGCAGTTCCTGCCGAAGAAAGACCTGCTCAGCCTCGAGGAACTCGACCGGCTGTGCTCGGCCTTCATCGGGCTCGGGGTCGAGAAACTGCGGATCACCGGCGGCGAACCGCTGGTGCGGCGCGACATCCTGACCTTCTTTCGCCGCATCTCCCGGCATCTGGAAACCGGCGCGCTGAAGGAACTGACGCTGACCACCAACGGCAGCCAGCTGGCCCGCTTCGCCCCCGATCTGGCGGCACTGGGAATGCGACGCATCAATGTCTCGCTTGATACGCTCGATGCAGACAAATTCGCGGCGATCACCCGCTGGGGGCGACTCGATCAGGTTCTCGAAGGGATCGCGGCCGCCAAGGCAGCGGGGCTGCGGGTCAAGATCAACACGGTGGCGCTGAAGGGCTTCAACGAGGACGAGCTGTTCGATCTGGTCGCCTGGTGCGGTGCCGAAGGGCATGATCTGACCTTCATCGAAGTGATGCCGATGGGCGACATGGGCGAAGAGACGCGGCTGGATCAATACTGGCCACTGTCGCAGGTGCGTGCGCGGCTTGCCGAACGCTTCACCCTCGACGAGACTGCCGAAACCACCGGCGGCCCGGCGCGCTATGTCCGGCTGCGCGAAACCGGGCAGCGGATCGGTTTCATCACGCCGCTTACGCATAACTTCTGCGAAAGCTGCAACCGCGTGCGGGTGACCTGCACCGGCGAATTGTTCATGTGCCTGGGGCAGGAGGACGTGGCCGATCTGCGCGCGCCCCTGCGCGCCAGCCCCGACGACGCCCAGCTGATCGCCACAATCCGCGCGGCGATCGCGCGCAAGCCCAAGGGCCATGATTTCGACTATTCGCGCCAGCAAGTGGCCGGCCAGATGCGCCGCCATATGAGCCACACGGGCGGGTGATGGCAGCGGCGCCAGGCAACATCGGGCCCGCCGGCCGGGCCTTGCGGGGCCTGGGCGCCGGGGTGCTGGCCGCGCTGGCCGTTGCGGTCACGATCTGGCTCGATCTGGTCTGGGGCGCGGGCCAGTCCCTGACCGGGCAGCCCTATGCCCTGGCACCGGCGCAGACCATCACCCGGGCTTCGCTGGCCCGCGATGCGCTGATGGCAAGCGCGCCGCTGGTGCCGCCGCTGGCGCTGCTGGCAGCATTGGCCGGGCCCTGGCCGATGCGCGCGCTGGCCGTCGCGCTGGTGCTGGGCGGCTGGTATTGGGCGGGCGATCGGGTCGGCGCGCGATTTGCCGCCGATCAGGGCGCGGCCTGGCTGCCGGGCGAAACCTTCGGCGCGCTGATCTGGCAGCCCGTGCTGACACCTGCCTTGATGGCACTGACCGCGCTGGCCTATCTTTGGCTGATCGCAGTGCTGAACCGCCCGCAAACAGGACCCCGCGGCGCCTGACCTGCATCAAGGCAACCGCCCCCGATTTAGGCCACTGTGACACAACCGACAAAGGAGCCCCTCGATGTATTCCAATATCGTCATCCCCCTCGCCTTCGACGAGGACCACAACCCCGATGCCGCGCTCAACATCGCCCGTGCGCTGGCCGCGCCGGGGGCGCGCGTGACCTTGCTGCATGTCATGGCCGATGTGCCGGGATTCGCGATTTCCTACATGCCCGAAGGCTATGCCAGCGATCTGAAACGCACCCTGCAGGGCGAGCTGGACAAGCTGGCCGCCGAATTCGAGAACGGTGCCGGCGTGATCCGGCAGGGCCATGCGGCCAATGAAATCCTGGACATGGCCGCCGAGATCGGCGCCGATTGCATCGTCATCGCCTCGCATCGCCCGGGCTATGGCGATTACCTGATCGGCTCGACCGCGGCGCGCGTTGTGCGCCATGCGCCCTGCTCTGTCATGGTGATGCGGTAAGGACGGGATCGGGGGGCGCCGCCCCCCGCTTCGCTCCCCCCGGGATATTTGGACCAAGGTGAACGCAGACCGGGTTCATCTTGGTCCAAATATCCCGGGGTGAATTTTGCCGCAGGCAAAAGAGGGGCAGAGCCCCTCTCTGCCCGCCCGCTCAGGCCGCGGGCATCCGTTCTTCGACCATTCCGGCATACCAGCTCGCGCCGAAGGGGATCGCGTTGTCGTCGAAATTATAGGCCGGGTGGTGCACCATCGCGCTATCGCCATTGCCCAGGAAGATATAGGCGCCGGGGCGGGCGTTGAGCATGTAGCTGAAATCCTCGGCGCCCATCTGCGGCGCGACATCCGGGTTCACCTGGCCCGAGACCTTCTGCGCCACATCAATCGCATACTGGGTATTGTCGGCCGCGTTCACGGTGACCGGATAGCCGCGCATGTATTTTACCGCTGCGGTGGCACCGAAGGCTGCGGCGGTGTGTTCGGCCACCTGGCTCAGCCGTGCCTGCACGAAATCCTGCACGGCCGGGTCCATCGTGCGCACCGTGCCTTTCAGCAGCACGGTCTGCGGGATCACGTTATGCGCCTCGGATTCGGTGCGGAAGGTGCAGGTCGAGACCACGACCTGTTTCAGCGGATCGACGTTGCGGCTGGCAATCGATTGCAGTGCCACGACGATGTGGCTGGCAACCAGCGTGGTGTCGATGGTTTCATGCGGCTTCGCGGCATGGCCGCCCTTGCCGGTGACGATGATCTCGAACTGATCGGCCGCCGCCATGATCGCGCCTTCACGAATCGCGAAGCTGCCCACCGGAACGCCCGGCCAGTTGTGCATGCCATAGACTTCCTGCACGCCGAACCGGTCCATCATGCCATCCTCGACCATCTCGCGACCGCCGCCGCCGCCCTCTTCGGCGGGCTGGAAGATCACCACCGCGGTGCCGTCGAAATTGCGCGTCTCGGCCAGGTATTTGGCAGCGCCCAGCAGCATCGCGGTATGGCCGTCATGGCCGCAGGCATGCATCTTGCCCGGCGTTTTCGAGGCATAGGGCAGACCCGTCGCTTCAAGGATCGGCAGCGCATCCATATCGGCGCGCAGGCCGACCACACGGCCCGCCGTGTCGGTCTTGCCGCGGATCACGCCGACAACGCCGGTGCGCCCGATGCCTTCGACCACCTCATCCACGCCGAAGCTGCGCAGCAGTTCGGCCACCTTGCCTGCGGTGCGATGCACTTCGAACAGGAGTTCCGGGTTCTCGTGGAAATCGCGGCGCCAGGCGGTGATTTCGGGCAAAAGTTCGGCAAAGCGGTTCTTGACGGGCATGAGGGGCTCCCAGATGTGTTGGAAATTGCTGGCGCCTTGGCGCGCCTTGAGTGCAACCTGTTACAAAGCCCGCGCTCCCGCAACCCTCAGAACGTCGGTCCGAGGTCGATTTTTGATCCGTCGGTAAAACGACCGAAGCGAAAGCGTGTCATGTCGTGGCCCGCAGGCCGCCCGCACATCAGATCCGCCATCACCCGGCCCACGCCCGGCCCGATGCCGAAGCCGTGGCCGGACAGGCCGGTGGCGATCCAGAAGCCCGGCAGCGGGCTTTGGTCGAGCACCGGCACCGTATCGGGCATCACGTCGATCATGCCCGCCCAGGCCCGCAGCAGGCGCGGTCGGCCCAGCGAGGGGAAGGCGCGGGCGAAGGCCTCCTGCACCTCGCGCAGGCGTTTGAGGTTGGGCGCGGGGTCCAGCACGCGCATCGCCTCGAACGGGGTTTGGCGCGCCTGCGACCAGTTGCGATGCGTGCTCCAGCCATCGGGCCAGCCGCGCGCGGGCGACCAGGGGCGCATCGCGGTTTTTGAAATGTCGCGGCGGATCTGCGGCAGATAGGCGCCCAGATGCCGGAACGCGTCGGGGCCGATGAAGAAATCGTGCCAGGTGCCGGGCGCCAGCGTATAGCCGCCATCCAGACGCCGGCGCCAGGCAAACACGTTATCGGCGTTCGACACCTGGGTGATTTCGGGCATCGGCGCGGTCTGCGCCACGGTCGAGCGCACCATCAGCTGCGGCAGCTCGACCCCTTCGCGCCGCGCGAAGATCGACGACCACGCGCCCCCCGCCAGCAGCACCTGCGGCGCGGCGATCCGGCCCCGTTCAGTGACCACACCCGCAACCTGCCCCGCCACGCGGTCCAGCCCGCGCACCGCGCAGTTTTCAAGGATCGTGACACCCGCGGCCTGCGCCAGTTCGGCCAGCATCGGCACCGCGACGAAGGGTTCGGCGCGCGCGTCCGAGGGCGTAATCAGCCCGCCGACCCAGCCGGCGCTGTTGGGCACCAGAGCCTGCAGGTCCGCGCGGCTGAGCAACCGGCTTTCGACGCCATGTTCGGCGGCCAGCGCGACCCAGCGGGCGTAGCCCTCCATCTGCGCGGGATCGTGGGTGGTATAGGCCACGCCGCATTGGCGAAAGCCCAGTTCGGGCGGCAGCTGCGCCGCCAACCCCTGCCACAACCGCAGCGATTCGATCATGATCGGCAGCTCGGCCGGGTCGCGTTTCTGCTGCCGGATCCAGCCCCAGTTGCGGCTGGATTGCTCGGCCGCGATCCGGCCCTTTTCGCACAGCACCACGCGCTTACCCGCCTGCGCCAGGTAATAAGCGCTCATCACCCCGGCGATGCCACCGCCGATCACCACCACATCGGCGGCTTCGGGCTGCGGGGCGTCAAAACGGACCGGGCTGTCGGCCGAGATTACGAAGCTCATGCCTCAAGCCTTTCGAGCAAGTTTTCCATGAAGGCCCAGCCCGCGCGGAACTGCGCCACCTCCAGATATTCATCGGGCTTGTGCGCCTGTTCGATGTCGCCCGGCCCGCAGACCACCGCCGACCAGCCGCGCACCTGAAACTGCCCGGCTTCGGTGCCATAGCTGACGACCTGGCTGCCATTGTCGCCGGTGATCGCGCGCACCAGCGCCTCGGCGGCGCCGTCGGTTTCGGGGGCAAGCCCCGGCAAGGCGAATTTCTCGGTCACCTCGATGCCCGCATCGGGGTGGATCGCCTTCATGCCCGCCTCGACCTCGGCCACCTTGGCCAGGAACTTGCGCCGCCACTCCTGTGGGTCTTCGCCGGGCAGGACGCGGAAATCGACCCCGAATTCGCAGTTTCCGGCGGTGATGTTATGCGCGGTGCCGCCGTGGATCTCGCCGGTATGCACCGTGGTCCAGGGCGGCACGAAGGGGCTTTCCTTGGCTGCCGCCTGCCCCGCCGCGTTCATTTCATTGACCCACATCAACAGCTTGGCGCCCTCCAGAATCGCGCTGACGCCGGTGTGCATCAACGAGCTGTGGACCTCGTGGCCGCGCATCCTGACCCAGAAGGCCACGCCGCCCTTGTGGCCGGTGACCGCCTTCATCATCGTCGGCTCGCCCACCACCACGGCACTGGCGCGCGGCAGATCGGCCATCGCCTCGATCATCGGGATGCAGCCGATGCAGCCCAGTTCCTCGTCATGGCTGAGCGCCAGTTGCAGCGGGCGCTTCAGGGGCCGCCTTGCCGCCGCCGCCAGCGCTGCAAGCGCCAGCGCATCGAACCCCTTCATGTCGCAGGTGCCGCGCCCGTAAAGCCGCCCGTCGCGTTCGGTGACGGTCCAGGGATCGCTGGACCAGTCCTGCCCCTCGACCGGCACCACATCGCTGTGGCCCGACAGCACCACGCCCCCCGGAACCGCGGGCCCCACCTGGGCAAACAGGCTCGCCTTGCGCGGGTCCGACGGGTCGGGCACCACAACCGCCTCGATTCCCTGCCCGGAAAGCCACCCTGCCACCCAGTCGATCAGATCGCGGTTGCCGCCCCGGCTGACGGTGGGAAACGCCACCAGACGGTCAAGCAGCATGCGGGCAGTGGCGTAATCGGTCATCGGACTCTCCATGTTTGCGCAAAAGCTGCGCCGCGGCATCGCCCGCCGTCAAGCCCCGCCCTGCGGGAACCAGCCTTGCGCCGCCCCGCCGCGCGGGCCGCCCGGATGACGCCACTTCCCGCGACGAAAATCGCGCTTGCACGCTGCGGCAAAATCCCTAACACTTGGTCAAATATGCGCGACCGGGAACCCGGCGCGAACAGAATACGACAGTAAAAATACTGCGAAAACAACCGACTGGGGGTTACCATATGCCCGATGGGGCGCTGCCTGTTCTCGAGGTCGAGGGCCTGAAAACTGTATTCAGGACCCGCGGCGGTGAGGTCCATGCCGTCAATTCCGTTTCGTTCAACCTGCGCCCCGGCGAATTGCTGGGCGTGGTTGGGGAATCAGGCTCTGGCAAATCGGTGACGATGATGTCGCTGATCGGCCTGCTGCCGAGCCCGCCCGCCGATGTGCGCGGCGGCCGCGTCGGCTTTGACGGGCTGGACCTGTTGCATTGCACACCCGATCAGCTGCGCGCGGTGCGCGGCCCGGGGATCGGCTTCATCTTTCAGGACCCGATGACCTCGCTCAACCCGGTGTTCACCGTAGGCTACCAGCTGCGCGAGCCGCTGATCAAGCACATGGGCATGACCAAGGCGCAGGCCCAGAAACGCGCGCAGGAATTGCTGGAACTGGTCGGCATTCCCGATGCGGCGCGGCGCCTGCGCGATTATCCGCACCAGTTTTCGGGCGGCATGCGGCAACGGGTGATGATCGCGATCGCGCTGGCCTGTGACCCGAAGGTGCTGATTGCCGACGAACCCACGACCGCACTGGACGTGACGATTCAGGCGCAGATCCTGGAACTGGTGAAAGAGCTGCGTGAAAAGCTGGGCATGGCGATCATCTGGATCACCCATGATCTGGGCGTGATCGCGGGCATCGCCGACCGGATCATGGTGATGTATGGCGGCCAGATCGTCGAACAGGGCCCGGTGTCCGAGGTGTTCCACCGCCCGCGTCACCCCTATACCCGCGCGCTGCTGAAGACCGTGCCTTCGGTGCGCGGCGTGCGCGAGGCAAAGCTGAACGTGATCGAGGGCCAGCCGCCGATCCTGCGCGCCGAACCTGCCGCCTGCCCGTTCCGCGACCGCTGCGCGCAGGCCTTCGCGCTGTGCGCCACGGCCAACCCGCGGCGCTATCCCGTCGGGCCCGGCCATGACGCCGCCTGTTTTTGGGATTTCGACACCGGCGCCCCGCGCCCGATCGACGCGATTGCAGGAGCCGCCCATGTTTGACGCCGCGCAAAAACCGCTGGTCGAAGTCGCCGGGCTGAAGATGTATTTCCCGATCACCGCCGGGGTGTTCCGCCGTCAGGTGGGCAATGTGAAGGCGGTCGACAACGTCAGTTTCACCATTTTCGAAGGCGAGACGCTGGGCCTTGTGGGCGAATCCGGCTGCGGCAAGTCCACCTGCGGGCGGGCGATCCTGCGGCTTTACGAACCGACCGCCGGCGCGGTGCGGATCGACGGCACCGATGTGATCGCCGCCAGTTCCGACACGCTGCGCCAGATGCGTCCCAAGATGCAGATGGTGTTCCAGGACCCGCAGGCCAGCCTGAACCCGCGCATGACCGTGGCCGCGATCATTGGCGAGCCGCTGGACGAACACACCAAGCTGTCCAAGGCCGAGAAACTGGCCAAGATCTATGCGCTGATGGATCAGGTCGGGCTGAACCGCGATTTCGCCAACCGCTATCCGCACGAATTTTCCGGCGGCCAGCGGCAGCGGATCGGGATTGCCCGCGCGCTGGCACTGAACCCCAAGTTCATCGTCTGCGACGAACCGATCGCGGCGCTGGACGTGTCGATCCAGGCGCAGGTGGTCAACCTGCTGGAAGAGCTGCAGGACAGCCTTGGCCTGACCTATCTGTTCATCAGCCACGATCTGTCGATGGTGCGCCATATCGCCGACCGCGTGGCGGTGATGTATCTGGGCCAGATCGTCGAGCTGGCGCCGCGCGACGCGATCTATGCCGAGCCGCTGCACCCCTACACCCAGGCGCTGCTGTCGGCGGTGCCCGAACCCGACCCAGAGGCCGAAAAGAGCCGCCGCCGGATCGTGCTGACCGGCGACGTGCCGTCGCCCGCCAATCCGCCCAAGGGCTGCAATTTCTGCACGCGTTGCCCCAAGGCAATGGCGATCTGCCACGAGACCGAACCGCAGTTCCGGGAAATCCTGCCCGGGCGCTTCGTCTCGTGCCATCTTTACGAACAGACCGCCGGTGAAGCGGCGGCACCCGGGGCACGCTCCGAGCACACAGAAAAAACGATCCAACAAGGAGAGTAAGATGAAACTCAGAACCGCCCTTCTGGGCGCTGCCGCCACGCTGGCCTTCGCGCCCGCCGCTTTCGCGGAACGTGGCACCGATGGCGACGTGAAGATCCTGTATTCGCAGGCCGTGTCGACGATGAACGCCTATCTGTCCTCGGGGACGAAAGACGTCGAAGTCGGCAGCCTCGTGCTGGAGCCGCTGGCCGGCTTCAACGAAAAGGGCGAGGTGATCCCGCGCCTCGTGACCGAAATCCCGAGCCTGGAAAACGGCGGGATTGCCGAAGACCTGAAATCCATCACCTGGAAACTGACGCCCGGGCTGAAATGGTCCGACGGCACCCCGGTGACCGCGCATGACGCGGTGTTCACCGCGCAATATTGCATGGACCCGGCCGGTGGCTGCGCGCAGCTCGCGCGTTACGAAGGCATCGAAAAGGTCGAGGCGCTGGACGATCTGACCGTCAAGATCAGCTACACCGAGCCGAAGCCGAACCCCTTCACCGCCTTCGTCGGCGCGACCTCGCCGATCCTGCAAAAGGCGCAGTTCGAGAAATGCCTGGGCGCCGCCGCCTCGACCTGCACCGACGCCAACTTCAAGCCGATCGGCACCGGCCCGTTCCGTGTGGTCGAGTTCCGCACCAACGACACCGTGCAGCTGGAAGCGAACCCGGAATACCGCGACCCGGCCAAACCCGCCTTCGCGACCGCACTGGTCAAGGGCGGCGGCGATGCCACCTCGGCCGCGCGCGCGGTGATGGAGACCGGCGAATTCGATTACGCCTGGAACACCCAGATCTCGCCCGAAGTGCAGGAACAGATGCTGGCCGGCGGCAAGGGCAAGTTCGTCTCGGGCTTCGGCACGCTGGTCGAACGGATCGAGATGAACATGACCGACCCGTCCCCGGATCTGCCCGAGGGCGAGCGCGCCACCGCCAAGCACCCGCACCCGATCCTGTCGGACATCCGCGTGCGCACCGCCCTGTCGAAGGCGATCGACCGTGAAATCCTGGTCGAAATCGGCTATGGCGCCGCGGGTCGTGCGACCTGCAACCTGGTGCCCGCGCCGGAAATCTTTGCCTCGGACAACACCGGCTGTCTGACCCAGGACGTCGAGGGCGCCAAGGCGCTGCTGGACGAGGCGGGCTGGACCGACAGCGACGGCGACGGCATCCGCGACAAGGACGGCAAGAAGCTGAGCCTGCTTTACCAGACCTCGGTCAACGCGATCCGTCAGGACTTCCAGGCGATCATCAAGCAGTGGTGGAACGACATCGGCGTCGAGGTCGAGCTGAAATCGGTCGACGGCAGCGTGTTCTTCGGCGGCGATGCGGGCTCGCCCGACACCTTCCAGAAGTTCTATGCCGACGTTGAAATGTATGCCAACAACTTCGACGGCACCGACCCCGAGCCCTATCTGGCGCAATACACCTGCGACAAGGCCCCGACCCCGGAAAGCCAGTGGCAGGGTGAAAACGTCAACCGCTTCTGCGACCCGGAATATGACAAGCTGCTGGCCGAACTGGTCCGCACCCGCGGGATCGAGGAACGTGCGGTCATCGCCAAAAAGCTCAACGACATGCTGACCAAGGACAGCATGGTGGTGGTGCCGCTGGTCGACCGTGGCCGTCTGTCGGCGCATTCCAACACCCTGGGCGGCGTCGTGCTGAACACCTGGGATTCCGAGCTGTGGAACGCCTCGGACTGGTATCGCATCAAGTGATCCAAGCCACGCCCCCACGGGGGCGTGCGCCCTTCCGGGCGGGGGGCCGTCGGTGCCCCGCCCCTTTTGCCCCTGACGATCTCGCGGCCCTCCCCGGCCCGCGCCAAGCCCCCCGAGGCCGCCCATGTTAACCCTGACGCTGCGCCGATTGCTGATTGCGATCCCGACGCTCATCATCATCTCGCTGGTGATTTTCCTGCTGCTCGAGGCCGCCCCCGGCGACCCGCTGGGCGATGTGCCGCTGACCGTGCCCCCCGAGGTGAAGGAAAAGATGCGCCTCGCACTGGGGCTCGACAGCCCGTGGTACGTTCGCTACGGCCTTTGGATGAAACAGTTTTTCTGGGTCGAGCCGGTGCACCTGTGGGATGCGCTGTTCGGCACGCATTTCGGTGACGGAATGCAGCGCGTGATCTCGTTCCAGTCGCGCCAGCCGGTGATGCAGATCATCGCCGAGCGCCTGCCCCAGACCCTGACCGTGGTCGGGCTGGCCTATCTGGTGGGGGTGCTGATCGCGCTGCCGATCGGCATCATCTCGGCCTATCGGCAATATTCCTGGTTCGACAATCTCGGCACCTTCATCTCGATGATCGGGTTTTCGGTGCCGACCTTCTTCACCGGCGTCGTGCTGATCATCGTCTTCGCGGTCAAGCTGCAATGGTTCCCCTCGGTCTATGACACCACCTTGCAGGTCACCGACTGGGCCAGTTTCAAACAGCAGATGCGCCAGATGGTGATGCCGGTCACGGTGCTGGCGCTGTATAACGCGGCGCAGATCTCGCGCTTCATGCGCGCCTCGATGCTCGACAATCTGGGGCAGGATTATGTGCGCACCGCACGCGCCAAGGGCCTGACCGAAAAGGTCGTGGTGCTGATCCATGTGCTGCGCAACTCGCTGATCCCGGTGGTGACCGTGATCGCGCTTGGCGTGCCCACGATCTTCGGCGGCGCGATCATCACCGAGCAGGTGTTCAAGGTGAATGGGCTGGGCCAGCAGCTGATCTTGTCGATCCACGCCAACGACATGCCGATGGTGATGACGTTGACCTTCATCTTTGCGATCCTGATCGTTCTCTTCAACCTCGTTGCCGATCTGCTCTACGGCATTCTCGACCCGAGGATTCGCTATGACTGACACCACCCCCACAACAGTGAAAATCCGCCCGCCGCGCAGCCAGTGGTGGGATGTCTGGGACCAGTTCAAGACCCACAAGGGCGCGCTGGTCGGGCTCAGCATCTTTGTGCTGATCCTGCTGGCCATCACCATCGGCCCGTTCCTGTGGGATATGGCGCCGACCTATGTCGACCTGCGCGCCCGCAACAAGGGCTTCTCGGCGGCCCATCCGCTGGGCACCGACCAGCTGGGCCGCGATGTGCTGGCGCGGATGATGGCGGGGGGCAAGGTCTCGATCTCGGTCGGGCTGACGGCGATGATGCTGTCGATCATGCTGGGCACCACGATCGGGGTTCTGGCGGGCTATTTCCGCCGCCTCGAAGGGCCGCTGATGCGGCTGACCGACCTGTTCCTGGCACTGCCGCTGCTGCCACTCTTGCTGCTGATGGTCACCCTGTTCCGCGAGCCGCTGTCGAAAAGCTTTGGCCCCGAGCGCGGGATCTTCCTGTTGATCGTCTTTGCCATCGGCGCGACCAGCTGGATGCAGACCGCCCGCATCGTGCGCGGCGAGGTGCTGGGCCTGAAGGAACGCGAATTCGTGCTGGCGGCGCGGTCCATCGGCACGCCCGCGCGGCGGATGATCCTGCGCCATGTGCTGCCCAATGTGCTCAGCCCGATCATGGTCTCGGCAACCCTGGGCATCGCAAGCGCGATCATCACCGAATCCGCGCTCAGCTTCCTCGGCCTCGGCTTCCCGCCCGATTTCCCGACCTGGGGGCGGCTGCTTTATGATGCCGTCGACCAGATGCAGCTCTACCCCTGGCGGGTGATCCTGCCCGGCGTCGCGATCTCGCTCACCGTGCTGAGCGTGAACTACATCGGCGACGGGCTGCGCGACGCGCTCGATCCGCGGATCCGCGGGCGCTGATCCCACGCGCCGGGGGCTCTGCCCCCGGCCCCCCGGGATATTTGAACCAAGGCGAAAGGGCTGCGTTTTCATCTTGGCTGAAATATCCCGGGGGTGAATGGCCGCAGGCCAGAGGGGGCGGCGCCCCCTGCCCCGCCCGTCACTTGCGGCAAATCATGGAAATCACACCGCAACCGCGCTAGCGTGGCGCCATGTCTGACCCGGTCCTTCGCTGTGAAAACATCACCCGCATCTACCGCACCGGCGCGGTCGAGGTGCAGGCGTTGCGTGGTGTCACGATGCGGCTTGATGCGGGCGAGATGGTGGTGCTGCTGGGCGCCTCGGGCTCGGGCAAATCGACGTTGCTGAACATTCTGGGGGCGCTCGACACGCCTACGTCGGGGCGGGTGTTCTTTGGCGACACCGAATTGACCCGCGCGCCCGACCGCGAGTTGACCCGGTTCCGGCGCGAGCATGTGGGCTTCGTGTTCCAGTTCTACAACCTGATGCCCGCACTGACCGCGCGCGAGAATGTGGCGCTGGTGACCGAGATCGCAGCCGACCCGATGCGCCCTGAAGAGGCGCTGGAGCGGGTCGGGCTGGGCCATCGGCTGCATCACTTCCCGGCCGAGCTGTCGGGGGGCGAGCAGCAGCGTGTGGCCATCGCCCGCGCCATCGCGAAGCGCCCCGAACTGCTGTTGTGCGACGAGCCGACCGGCGCGCTTGACAGTGCGACCGGCGTCACCGTGCTGGAGGCCCTGACCCAGGTGAACAGCGATCTGGGCACGGCCACCGCGATCATCACCCATAACGCAGGCATTCAGGCGATCGCGCACCGGGTGATCCATATCGCCGACGGCCGAATCGCGCGCGAGACGATCAACGAGGTCCGCATCCCGCCCTCGGAGGTGACATGGTAAGCGCGCTGGATCGCAAGCTCTTGCGCGACCTGTTGCGGCTTTGGGCGCAGGTGCTGGCGATTGCGGCGGTGTTGGCCTGCGGGGTGATGGTTCTGGTGCTGGGCACCGGCACGCGCGCCTCGCTGGAAGCCTCGCGCGCGCAGTATTACGACCGCCAGCGGTTCGGCGATGTGTTTGTCACCGCGACCCGCGCGCCCGAGACCCTGCTGCCCGAGATTGCCGCTGTCGCGGGCGTGGCCCGGATCAGCCCGCGGATCGTGACGCAGGCCTTGCTCGATCTGCCCGGCGTGACAGAGCCGGTCTCGGCCAGCGTGCTGTCGCTGCCTGCCTCGGGGGCCGCGCCGGTGCTGAACGCGCCGCTGCTGCGCGCCGGCCGCCTGCCCGATCCGAGCCACCCCGAGGAGGTCGCGCTTTACGCCCCCTTCGCCGAGGCGCGCGGTCTGGCACCCGGCGCGCGGTTCTTCGCGGTGATCGAGGGACAGCGGCGCGAACTGGTGGTGACCGGCCATGTGCTGTCGCCCGAGTATATCTACACCATCGGGCCCGGGGCGATGATGCCGGACGACGCGTTGTTCGGCGTGCTGTGGCTGGGGCACACAGCGGCGGCCGCGGCCACCGATATGGACGGCGCCTTCAACAGTCTGAGCGTCAGCCTGTCGCGAGGTGCGTCGGAACCTGGCGTCATTGCCGCGCTCGACCATCTGCTTGCGCCCTATGGCGGCACTGGCGCGCATGGCCGCGCCGATCAGGTCAGCCATGCCTTCCTGCAATCCGAGCTGGAACAGCTGGGCGCAATGGCGCTGATCCTGCCGCCGATTTTCCTGACCGTCTCGGCCTTCCTGGTGAACATGGTGCTGGGGCGGCTGATCGCGCTGGAGCGGCCGCAGATCGGGCTGCTGAAGGCCGTGGGCTACACCACCCGGGCGATTGCCGCGCATTACCTGAAGCTCGCGCTCGGGATCGGGCTGGTCGGCATCGTGATCGGCTGGGTCGCGGGCTGGTATCTGGGGGCGGCGATGACGCGGATGTATACGCAGTTCTTCCGCCTGCCCTGGCTGATCTATGCGCCCTCAAGCTGGCCCTTCGCGGTATCGGCGGTGCTGGCGCTGGTAACGGTGGCAACCGGCGCGGGGCGCGCCGTGGCGGGGTCTGTCCGGCTGCCGCCTGCGGTCGCGATGCAACCGCCTGCGCCGCCGCTGTTCCGGCGCGGCTGGGCCGATGCGATCGGCGCGGGGCTGGGGCTGCGGCAGACGACGATGATGATCCTGCGCTCGATCACGCGCTGGCCGGGGCGGGCGGCGGTAACGCTGTTCGGGGTGGCGGCCTCGGTCGCGGTGCTGATCGCGTCCTTCTTCACCTATGACGCGATGGAGCTGATGGTGGACGAGATCTTCACCAAGGCGAACCGCCAGAACGTCACGCTGATGCTGGCGCAGCCGGAAAACGACCGCGCCGTTGCCGATGCCCGCGCGCTGCCCGGGGTGATCGTGGCCGAAGGCGCGCTGAGCCTGCCGGTGCGGCTGCACAACGGGCCGCGGGCCGAGTTGACGACGCTGACCGCCCATCCTGCGCAGGTCACCCTGTCGCGGTTGATCGACGATCAGGGCCGCGCGGTCAGCCTGCCCGATCACGGGCTGGTCCTGCCCGAGGGCTTGGCGCGCAAGCTGGCGCTGGCCCCCGGCGACAGGGTGCGGGTCGAGGGGCTGAGCCCGCCGCGCGAAACCTGGGAGATTCCGCTGGCCGCCACGATCCGCCAGACGCTGGGCCAAGAGGCGCATATCGCCGCCCCCGCGCTGGCCGCGCTAATGCGTCAGGCGCCGCAGGTCAACCGCATCAACCTGCGGGTCGATCCCGCGCAGATGCCCGCGCTGCAAGCCGCGGTCAAGGCCACCCCCGCGATTGCCGGGCTGGCCGATCTGGCGCGCACACAGGAACAGTTCACCGCCACGATCAATGAAAACCTGGCAATCTCGACCGTGATCTACAGTGCCCTGGGCATGCTGATCACGATGGGCGTGGTCTATAACGCGGCGCGCATCCAGCTGTCCGAACGCAGCCATGAACTGGCCTCGCTGCGGGTGCTGGGGTTCCGGCGCGCCGAGGTCGGCTATGTTCTGGTGGGCGAGTTGATGGTGCTGACGCTGGCCGCGCTGCCGCTGGGCTGGGCGGCGGGCTATGGCTTTGCGGCGCTGGTGGTGCAGGGGTTTTCGACCGATGTCGTGGCGCTGCCGCTGGTGGTGCAGCGCCGCACCTTCGGCTGGGCCAGCCTGATCGTGGCCGCCACCGCGCTTGGCGCGGCGCTGCTGGTGCGGCGCAGGCTGGACCGGATCGACATTGTTCAGGCGCTCAAGGCGCGCGATTAGGAAAGGATCACCCCGATGAAAAGATGGCTTTTCCCCGCCCTGTCGGTGATCGCGTTGCTGGCCCTTGGCGGCTGGGCGCTGTGGCCGCGCGCCGAACTGGTCGATCTGGTCACCATCGCGCGCGGCCCGATGGAAACCACGGTCGAGGCCGAGGGCATGACCCGGGTGCGCGCGCCCTATCTGGTCACGGCCCCGATCACCGGCACCACGGTGCGCAGCCCGGTGGAAGTGGGCGATGCGGTCGTGCGCGGGCAAACCGTGGTGGCCGAAATCCATCCGGCCGAGCCCGCCTTTCTGGATGCCCGCGCCCGCGCGCAGGCCGAGGCCACCGTGACCGAAACCCAGGCTGCGGTGCGCCTGGCCGAGGCCAATATCACCCGCGCCGAGGCCGATCTGGCCTATGCGCGCGGCGAATATCAGCGCAACAGCGAACTGGCCGCGCGCGGCATCGTGCCCTCGCGCACGCTCGAGGCCGCGCTGCAGGCCCGCCAGAGCGCCGAGGCCGCGCTGATCGCCGCACGCTCGGAACTCGACCTGAACCGCGCCACGCTGGCCAAGGCGCAGGCGCAGCTGGTGATCCCGACCGACCCCGGCGCCGATCAGCACGGCGCCAGCTGCTGCGTGGCGATCACCGCGCCCGCCAGCGGCACCATCCTGACGATCGAGGACCGCTCGGCCCGGCTGGTGCAGGCGGGGGCGCCGCTGCTGACCATCGGGGATGTGGAGGATCTGGAAATCGAGGTCGATCTGCTGTCCTCGGATGCGGTCAAGGTGGCGCTTGGCGCGTCGGCCCATATCGAACGCTGGGGCGGCGCGGGCGTTCTGGAAGCGCGCGTGAGCCGGATCGAGCCCGCCGCAGTGACCAAGGTCTCGGCCCTGGGGATCGAGGAACAGCGGGTCAAGCTGCGCCTCGATATCCTGACCCCGGCCGAGGCGCGCGCGGGTCTGGGCGACCGCTTCCGCACCTATGTCCGCATCGTCACCTGGGGCGCAGACGCGGTGCTGCTGGTGCCGCAATCGGCGCTGTTCCGGCAGGGGACAGGCTGGGCCGTCTTTGCCGAACGCGCGGGCCGCGCGGTGCTGGTGCCGGTCGAGATCGGACACAGCAATGCGCAGGTGGCCGAGGTGGTGTCCGGTCTGGCCGAGGGCGAACGGGTCGTGGCCTACCCGGGCAGCCTGATCGCGGATGGCAGCCGCATTGCCGCGCGCCCCTGACAGGCTCAGCGCGCGAAGCTCATCGGCAGGGTGAATGTGTAGTTACGCGCCGTCAGTTCCTTGGGCGCCACCGGAAACCGCCCTGCCGCCCGCACCGCCTGCACTGCTGCCGCGTCGAAGGCCGCCACGCCCGAGCTTTTCACCACCGACACGCCGCGCAGCGCGCCCGCCGATGTCACGGTCAGCTGCACCACGACCCGTCCGCGCGCAGATCCTGCGGCGGGCGGATAGGCCTTGCGCCGCTCGATCCGCGCCCGGATCACCGCGCCCCATTCCGCGCGCAGATCGCGCTCGCGCCCGGGACTGAGCGTCGCTGCCTCGGCGCGCCCGTTGCGCCCCGCCGCAGCCCCCCCCGCCCCCGCGGCCTGTTGCGCCGCCTGCGCCCGCGCCTGCGGCGCCGCGGGTTTCTGGACCGCTTTCGGCTTTTTCGGCGCGGGCGGGGCTTCGGGTTTCGGCGGTTCGGGCTGTTTCGGCGGCTCGGGCGCGGCCTGTGGCATCATCGGGGCATCCGGCAAGGTCGGGGCCTGCGGCAGGCTCAGCGCCGCGGTTTGCGGCGGTGTGTCGGGGGCGATCTCGGGGGTGATCTCGTGCGGCAGATCGGTGATCGGCTCGGGCACCGGATCGGCCGGGGTGTCCGGCGCTTCGGACGTCAGTTCGGGCGGGCGCTCCCAGTCCGCGATCAGCGCCTCCAGCGCACCGTCGGCGCCCGCCAGCGTAATCAGCTCGCTGCCGCCCGCCCCGGCCGCCTCGGCCGATCCGGGTTTGTCGTCCCACAGGGCAAAGGCGCCAAGATGCAGCGCCGCCGCCAGCACCACGAACCCACCGAAGGACAGCCCCCGCCGCATCAGTTCAGCTCCGCCACAAGGGCGACGCGGGCAAAGCCCTGCTCGGCCAGCTGCGCCATCAGCGCCGCAAGATCGGCTGCCTTCGCCCCGGCGTCCGCGCGCAGGCGCAATGTCGGGCAATCGGCGCCACATCCCGCACGCCACGCGCTCAGCGCGGGCCAGACCGCCGCATCGCGCGCGCCCTCGAACCCGAGCGCCCCGTCGGGACCGAGGTAAAGCACCGCGCCCTCGCCCGGCTCGCCCCCGCTTGCGGCCGTGGGCGGGGTCACGGCAAAGGGTTCGGGCGGTGCCAGCGTGGCGGCAATCAGAAAGAAGATCAGCAGCAGAAACACCACGTTGATCATCGGCAACAGGTTTTCAGAGGGCGTCTTGCGGGGCGGTTCGGAAAACTGCATCAGGGCACCACCACCAGCTGCGTGATCCCCGCATCCCGCAGGGTCTGGGTCAGACCGACCAGATCCTGCACCGTGCCGCCCCGCGCACGCAGGATCACCGGATCGCCCGGATCGGCCATCAGCGGGGTCAGATCCGCCACCAGATCGACCTGCGCCACCGCCACCCCGTTCAGCCGCAACCCGCCATCGTCCAGATCAATCAGGCGCGGCGGACCCTGCCACTGCCCGCCCGGCGCCCCGGCCAGGGCCAGATCCTGATCTGCATCATGGCCAAAGCGCGAGGCGAGCATGAAGAACACCAGCAGCAGGAACACCACGTCGATCATCGGAGTGAGCGAGGGGCGCCGGCGCGGCCGCGCCTCGCCGAAGGAAAACATTATTCCGCCGCCGCGCGGGCGGGCGCGGCCTCTGCCGGGGCCCGCTGCGGTGCACGGGCAAAGATCAGCGTGGCCGCGTCTTCCATGTCGTGCCGCAGCCGGTCGACCACAGATTCAAACCAGGTCAGCGCAACCTGCGCGGGGATCGCCACCGCCATGCCCGCGGCCGTGGTCAGCAGCGCCTCCCAGATACCGCCGGCGAGGGTGGCGGGATCGGCGCGCGCGCCTGCCTCTTGCAGCGCCTGAAACGCCGCGATCATGCCGGTCACCGTGCCCAAAAGGCCCAGCAGCGGCCCGATCGCCACCGCCAGTTCCAGCCCGCGCAACCCGGCCCGCGCCCGCGCCAGAAGCCCGCGCGCGACACGGGCGGTTTCGGCCTCGGCCCCGGCGCGGTCCAGCGTGCTGTCCCCAAGCGCCACGATCGCCGCCCGCGCCAACCGCGCGCGCAGCGAATGGCGCCCGTCCAGTTCCGCCAGCGCCGCGGCAGGATCGCCCGCCTGCCAGGCGGTAATCGCGGCCGAGGAATGCGCACCCCCCGACCAGGCGCCCGCGCGCAACAGATCCCACAATTTCCACAAGATCAGCGCCAGCGTCAGCACCGACAGCACGCCGATGGCCCACATCGCCGGACCGCCCAGATCAAGGATGCCGCCCAGGCGACCTGCCAGATCCGTTGCCGCGCCTGTCATGTCCATCCCCCCGCGTGACGCCCCGAGGGGCTGGTGCCGGTGGAGGGACTCGAACCCCCGACCCTCGACTTACAAAATCGCAGCTCTACCAACTGAGCTACACCGGCCTACGGGCTGCAATACAGTCCCGCGCGCGCGGGCGCAAGATTGCCGTTCAGCGCCGCTTTTCCAGATTGGCGCGCGCCAGAACCAGGGTCGCCAGCAGGCCCACCGCCATCACCAACAACGCCGCGGGCGCCGCATCGCCCAGGTTTTCAAGGCTTGCCTTTTCATGCACCCGCGTTGCCAGCGTGTCGTAGTTGAAAGGCCGCAACAGCATCGTGGTGGGCAGCTCTTTCACGCATTCGACGAAGACCAGCAGCAGCGCCGAGCCGACCGACCCGCGCATCAGCGGCAGATAGACCTCGCGCAGCGCCCCCCCCGCCGTCCGCCCGAGCGAGCGCGCCGCCATCGGCAGGCTGGGCGACACACGGCCAAATGCGCTGTCGGCGGCGCCCTGCGCCAGCGCGAAGAACCGCACCACATAGGCCAGAACGATGGCCGTGGCGGTGCCGGTCAGCATCAGCCCGGGGTCATAGCCGGTCAGCGCCCAGATCGCGTCGGCCAGCCGGTGATCCAGCGCGGCCAGCGGAATCAGGATACCCACCGCCAACACCGCGCCCGGCGCCGCATAGCCCAGCGTGGTGAAGGGCAGCACGACGCGCGGCAGCCGCCGCCCCGTCATCCGCACGCCATAGACCATGAACAGCGCCGCCGCGACCGTCACAACCGCCGCGATGCCACCCACGCTGAGCGTATGGAACAGCGCGCGTGCCAGACCCGGGCCGAACCAGGCCTCGGGGTTGGCCAGCGCATAGGTGCAGATCACCGCCACCGGCAGCACGAACCCCATCAGAAACGGGATGGCGCACAGGGTGGTGGCGAACCAGCCCGCCGCGCCGGTCAACTGCGTGCGCAGGATCGGGCGTGGCTGGCGCGCGGATTGGTAATAGCGCGAATTGCGCCGGCTGGTCTTTTCCAGCGCGAACAGCACAAAGATCACACCCAGGATCACCACCGCGATCTGCGCCGCCCCGCCCGCGTTGCCGGCCTCCAGCCAGGTGGTGAAGATCCCGGTGGTCAGGGTCTGCACGCCGAAATAATCGACCACGCCAAAATCGGCCACCGTCTCCATCATCGCGATTGCGGCGCCTGCCACGATCGCCGGGCGTGCCAGCGGCAGGCCGACCCGCCAGAACAGCCCCACCGGCCCCGCCCCAAGGGCGCGGGCGACCTCGTAACTACCGCCCGACTGTTCGCGAAAGGCCGAGCGCGTCAGCAGATAGACATAGGGATAGAAGGCCGAGGCCAGCACCACGACGGCCGCCGTGCGCGAGCGCACCTGCGGAAACCAGTAGTCGCGCGCCGATGCCCAGCCGAAGGCCTCGCGCAGGGCGGTCTGCACCGGGCCGCTGTAATCCAGGAAATCGACCAGCGCATAGGCGCCCACATAGGCCGGAATCGCCATCGGCAGCAGCAACAGCCATTCCAGCCAGCCAGCCCCCGGGAACCGATACATCGAGATCAGCCAGGCTGCCCCCGCGCCCACCGCCGCCGCCAGCACACCCACACCCCCCGCCAGAACCGCGGTATTGGTCATGTAGCGCGGCAGTGTCGTGGCCATCAGATGCGGCCAGATATTCTCGGTCGGGTTCAGCGCGACCCAGATCACCGCGACGATCGGCGCGACGATCAGCAGCGCAATCACTACCGCCCCCGCCGACCACAGCCCCGAACCGGCATGGCGCAAGCCGATGCCCCCTGCCCCCGCCGAACGCCTGCGGGCAGTGCCCATCGGGGCCGGGGTCATTACCTGAGTCTTCTGATCGGTTACCATGCGGTCGGGCTTACACCGAAACGGGTTTGCCTGTCCAGAAAAGCCCCTGTAATCTGCCGGGCGCAAAGCAGGACACAAAAAGATGCAGGTTGTATATCACCTTGGCGCCCATTCGACCGATGAGGAGCGGCTGATCCGCACCCTGGCCGAAAACCGTGCGCAGCTGGCACAGGCGGGGGTGACGGTGCCCGCCGCCAATCGCTATCGCCCGGTCCTGCGCGAAACGCTGATGGCGCTGAAGGGGGGGTCGGCCGATGCCGATACCCAGGCGCGCATTCTGCAGGCCTGCGACGCCGACGAGACGCTGCGGCGGCTGGTGTTCAGCCATGAATTCTTTCTGTGCATCCCGGGCCGCGTGGTGACGGAGGCAGGGTTCTACGCCATGGTGCCCGCCAAGCTCGGGCCGCTGGCGAACCTGTTCCCCGATGCACAAACCGAATTTCACATGGCGCTGATCAATCCCGCCACGCTGTTGCCGGCCCTCAAGGCGCGGCTGCCGAAGATGAGCTACGATGAGATGATGGCAGGCCGCGACCCGCGCGAGTTGCGGTGGGCACCAGTGGTGCGCGCGATGGTCGAGGCTGCGGGCGGCAACCGGCTGGTGCTGTGGTGCAACGAGGATCTGCCGATGCTCTGGCCCGAGGTGCTGCGCAATCTGGCGGGGCTGCCCGCCTCGACGCTGCTGCAAGGCGACGATGCGCTTCTGGCCACGATCATGAGCGAGGAAGGCTTGGCACGGTTGCGCAGCTACCTGCGCAGCCATCCGCCGCAAACCGTGCTGCAACGGCGCAAGATCGTCAGCGCGTTCCTGGACAAGTTCGTCCTGCCCGAGGCCGTCGAGGTCGAGATCCCCCTGCCCGGCTGGACCGACGATCTGGTCGCCGAAATCACCGCCGCCTATGACGCCGACGTGGCCGAGATCGCCGCGATGGACGGGGTCGAGTTTCTGCTGCCCTGACGCCTGCGCACGCCACGCGCCGCATGCAAAAAGGCCCCCGCGGGGGCCTTTGGTGCCTTGGGTCCGCCCGGCTCAGATCATCCCGAGCGCGGCCTTGTAGATGTCGAGGATGGCTTCTTCCTCGGCCAGATCGTTCTTGTCGCGCTTGCGCATCGCGACGATCTTTTTCAGAACCTTGGTGTCATAGCCGCGCGCCTTGGCTTCGGACATGATGTCTTTCTGCTGCTCGGCGATGTCTTTCTTCTCGGCTTCCAGATGTTCGAACTGCTCGATGAACTGGCGCAGTTCGTCGGCGGCAACATTATAGGCGGCATCACTGGGCATCGAAAAACTCCTGTCTGAAGGCCTGCGCTTCGGGTTGGCCCTGACTAGCCCGCCCGCGCCCCCGCTTCAAGAGACTTGGGCGTTGCATTCGGGGGTGCCCGCCGAAGCGGCGCTGCCCCCGGCTGCGTGCCGCAGCCTCGCCCAAGGTATTTCGGGCAAGATGAAAACCACCACCAGCCCTTCCCCCTTGCCAGCCCGCGCCGCGCAGGCTAGGCCCGGGGCGCGACAAACGGAGGGGCGCATGGACTATCTGATCTGGGCCGGGGCCGCGGTTTCGATGGCCGGACTTGCCGGTATCATCTGGTGCATTCTGGCGATCGCCAAGGCCAAACGCGCCGGGCTGGACGACGCCGCACTGCGCGCGCGGCTGCAGCGTGTGGTCACGATCAATCTGGGCGCGCTATTCACCTCGGTCATCGGGCTGATGATGGTGGTGGCGGGGGTGATGCTGGGCTGAGGCCCGCCACCGGGCATCGCGCCTAGCTGTCCAGATCGCCGAATTTCCGCCCGTTGCGGATCAGCACATCCCAAAGCGTGACGGGCGCAGGCGCGCCCTCGGCCGCCAGCGCGCGCAACCGCTTGCGTGTCGCCAGCAACCCGGCGCGATCGGCCTGAAACAGCGGGCCACCATGGGCGCGCGGAAAGCCCAGGACCCGCAACGCCAGCAGATCCAGATCGCCCGCACGATGCGCCTGCCCGCGCTGCAGCGCCTGCGCCCCCTCGCCCGCAAGCTCGGCCAGCACCCGCGCCACGATTTCGCGCGTGCCCAGTCGCTGCGGCGCAATTCCCGCCTCGTCCCGCAGCGCAGCCAGAATTTCGGGCAGGCCCGGCGCCGATTGCGGCGTGGCCCCCGCATAAAGATAAACGCCACGCCCGGCCGCACGCCCGCTCTGCCCCTCGAGTTGCAGGAAGGTGAAAAACGCCCCCGGCGCGCGGCCCGCCGCCGTGATCTGCGCCAGCACCGTGTCGATCCCCAGCCGGTCGGCCTGCACGAAGGGCGGCTCGGCGAACCCATACTCCTGCAGTGCGGCATCGACCGCTTCGGGCGTGGCCCCGGCCAGAACCGCGCGTTCGGCCGCAGCCCAGAACGCCGCCCGCAACCGCGCGCCCAGACCCGGCGCGGCCTGGATCACCAGATCACCAGTGGCGCGCAACAGATCCGCGACCGGGGCCAGAAGCGGCTCGGCCTCGGCGCCGCCCGCGCTCAGGGCGACCAGCCCCGGCAGCCTGTCGACCCGCAGATCCTGCGCCCGCGCCGCAGCAAACCCTGCAAGCGCCAGGGGCAGATCCAACGCCTGAAGCAGGGGCACTTCTTCGGCCCCCGGGGCCGCCAGCACCAGATCGACCCCGCTCAACCCCGCCGGATCAAGGGCCGCGCCCAGCCGGGCCCAATCGGCCTCGCGCTGATCGGGGTCGAGCGTTCCGGCCTGCACCGCCGCCTCTTGCGCATGGGCGATGCGCGAAAATGCAGGCTCCAGCGCCCCGGGATCAGTGGCCCCCATGATGACCGCCCGCCCCTGTTCCAGCAGCGCCAGCGCCAGACGATCCGGTTGGTTCCACAGCGCAATCCTGTGCAGATCCGCGCCCTCTGCGGGCGCAAACCCGCCCCGCGCCGCGGACCGCTCGGCCTGCGCGACGTGATGGAGCGCCTGCGCCAGTTCAGCTGCGCGCAGATCATCGAGCGCCACCGCCTCGAAATCGAGCGCCTCTGACAGCGGCAACAGAAGGGCGGCTTCGACCACTTCGGCCGCGCGCTGCGCGACCGGGGCCATCACGCCGCCCGCAAGCCCCGCACGCGCCGCTGCCAGATCGTCCAGCGCGCGCTGCGGCGCAGCAACAGCGCCGTCGCGCGGGGCAAAGGGCATCTCGCCGCCGCCCTCGGCCACCTGCAGCGCGGCCGATACCGCCGCCGATTCAATCGCCCCTTCGGAGGCCACCGCATCACACAGCCCCAGCCCCATCGCGGCCTGCGCGTCCCAGTCGTGCCCCGAGGTGACATAGCTCAGCGCCTGCGCCGCGCCCGCACGCCGCGCCAGCCGCACCAGACCGCCCCCCGCCGGGATCAGCCCCAACGCATATTCCGGCGCGGCAAAGACCGTGTCGGCCAAGGCCATGCGCAGATCCACGGCCTGCGTCAGCGCCAACGCCCCGCCCGAAATCCGCCCGGACAGCACCGCCACCACCGGCACCGGCGCCCCCGCCAGCCGCCCGGTCAGGGACGCCAGCCGCGCGGCCCCCGGCCCGTCGTAATCGCGGGCCGGATCGGCAGCCACCGGCCATCCCCCGGGACCCGCGCGCAGCACCATTGCGCGCAATCCTTCGTCTTTCAGGCACAGATCCAGCGCACCGTTCAGGCTGGCACAGAGATCGGCGTCAAACCCCGGGTCCTGCGCACCACCGGCCCCGGGCAGCGTGACCAGGGCCACGCCTTCGCGCCGTTGCAGCTTCACCCGTCGTGCCATTGCCTGCCCTGCTTTCCACCCTCCGGGCCATCATGCCCGCGTCTGGCCGAGTTTACGGCGAAAGCGGGCCGAGGCAACGCTGATTTCGCATCATTCCAGGGACTTGCCTGCCGATGCGGGTTCAGTGCCCGGCGGCGTGGTCACGACAGAACGGTGTCGCGGGGATCAGATCGAGCCGCTCTTCCGAGATCTGCGCCCCGCAGGTGACGCAATATCCATACTCGCCTTCGTCGATCCGAGTGAGCGCCGCCTCGATCATGCGCAACTCCTGACGGGCGGACAGACGCAGATCGTCCAGCACCTCGTCGCCCTCGCGCTCGGTCGCCATCTCTTCCCAATCCTTGGAGTCATGGCCCTCGAATTCGGTCTCGATCTGATCGAGCCGCGCACTCAGCTGGGCCTGACGGGCCTCCAGTTCGGCTTTGCGGGTGTCGAGCGTTTTCATGGCGTCCTCCTCCTGTTCGACCCATCTAAGACCGCGCAGCCAGGCCGGGCCTTGACGCAGGTCAAACGGCTTGCGTGCCGTGTCGAGCGATCCTAGCATAGGTGCAGGGAGAATAAGGAATTTATCATGCATCAAGACTGGATCTGGGGCCTCGTCGGGGGCCTGATGATCGGCGCGGGTGCGGCAGTCTATCTGCTGCTGAACGGCCGGATCATGGGTGCCAGCGGCATTCTGGGCGGGCTGATCGACGGCAGCGGGCGCGACACCACGCCCGAGCGGTTCGCCTTTCTGGCCGGGCTGATCGTGGTGCCGCCGTTGCTGGTGCCGCTTTACAAGGTGGTCGACACCCATGTCAGCAGCAATATCGGCGTGCTGATCCTGGCCGGGCTGCTGGTGGGCATCGGCACGCGGCTGGCCAATGGCTGCACCTCGGGGCACGGGGTCTGCGGCATCTCGCGGCTGTCGCTGCGCGGGATCGTGGCGACGGTGTTCTACCTGCTGGGCGGGGGGCTGGCGCTGGTGATCGCGCGGCATGGGCTGGGGCTGATCTGATGCGCAATTTCACCGCATTTCTGGCTGGGGGGCTGTTCGGCGCGGGGCTTCTGGTGGCGGGCATGGTCGACACCGCCAAGGTGCAGGGCTGGCTTGACGTGTTCGGCGACTGGGACCCGACACTGGCCTTTGTGATGGGCGGCGCGGTGCTGCCGATGATGGGGGTCTGGCGGATCGCGGCGCGGCGCAAGACCAGCTATCTGGGCCTGCCGATGCCGGGCGATTTTCCGCAGCTGGTCGACCGCAATCTGGTGCTGGGATCGCTGCTGTTCGGGGCGGGCTGGGGGCTGGCCGGGCTGTGCCCGGGTCCGGCGCTTGGCGCGCTGGCCTTCGGCGGCTGGCAATTCGCGCTGTTCGTGCTGGCGATGGGCGCGGGAATGGCACTGACGCCCGCCTTGCGGGGCCTGTTGCAACGCCTCGATCCGCCGCCCACCGGGCAGGACGACGCCTGAGCCAGAACCGCAAGGCCTATAGTCCGCTGCCAATCTTGACCGGTGGCAGATCGCCCGTGTCCTCGGTGGCGCCGAACCCGTCAAGCGCCATTCCAATGGGCGGAAAATCCGCATCCTCGCCCGCCTCTCCGGCAGGGGGGTCATAAAGGGACGAGCCCGGGTCACCCAGGGTCGACAGGGCCAGCGTGTCCTGCGGTTTGCCCGCAAAGGGACTGGCGCCAGCCTCGAAGGCGGGCGCGGGGTCTGTTTTCGCGGGCTTCGCCTTGGCGGTGCTGACATCGGCCATCGTGCCCTGCGCCAGATCCTCTTCGGCGATCACCCGCACGGCACGCATCCCGCGGCTTTGGCCCAGCCGCCCAAGCGACAGACGCCGCCGCCCCGCACCTTCCAGCCGCAGATGTTCCAGCGCGTCGGAGGGCAGCGGAATATCCACGCCGGGCCGCAGCGCCATCACCGCCGACAGCGGCAGCGAGACGCGGTACAAGACCGCCTCGATCACCGCCTGCGTACCCATCACCGTGCCTTGCATCTGCTTGCCCCAGGCGGCCTCTTGCGCAGCGCGTTCAGCCGCCGCCGAGGCGATCCCTTCGGCCGTTGCGGCAAGCGCGGTCTGGCCCGGGTTGCGACGCAACTGCGCGCCGCGCCCGTTGGCGGGCACAACCCACAGCAACCCGCCCTGCCGCATGCCACCCGCCCCCAGTTCCAGCTGCAGCGACCAGACCCGATAGCCGATGTCTTCAAGCAACAGGCCCAGCGGCCGCGGATCATCCAGATAAGAGGCATAGCGAAAGCCGCCCGCCCAGATCACCGCCTCGGTTTCGGCCAGGAAATCGCCGATCTGAACCAGCACCGCGTCGATGAAATCCGCCGCCATCGAGGCGTCGATCCGCGTTGCGCGGCGCGGCGCGGGGGCGGATTTCGCGAGTTGCCCCATGGTCTGCATCTCGATCAGCGCCGACAGCGTGGCGGGCGGCAGCACCATTAGCCCCAGGGCCTCGCCCGGGCCTTCGATCATCGCCAAAAGCGACAGATCCTCCAACGCCTCGGGCAGGTCGGCCAGCGACATCCGGCTTTCGCGCGCCGCGGTGACCTGCAGCGGCAGCCCGAAACTGTCCTGCGCGACCTTGGCCAGCGCCTGGGTGATCGCGCGATCGGGCGTCATGGGGGCGCTGTCCGCGACGGGTTTGCCCGCCTCGGCCTTTCTGCGCAACACCGACTGAATCCGTTCGTCTGCCATGCCGTCCATTCCGGCCCCATTGGGGGACCGATGGGAACAGGCATCGCAGATCAAGGTTTACAAATCGTTGAACACAGCCGGAAATTCCTCAGGCCGCCTCTTTTCGGCGCAGCGGCAGGCTGACCCTGAACCCCGCGCCGCCCTGGCCGGGCAGATAGTCGATCGAACCGCCCAGATTGGTCATGATCTCGCGGCAGATCGCCAGCCCCAGACCGGCGCCGCCCGCGCGGCTGGTATCGGTCAGACGGGCAAATTTTTCAAAGATAAGCGATTGGGATTTCTTGGGAATCCCCGATCCGTTGTCGATGAAGTCGATCTGCACCCGTCCGGCGCGCTTCTTCACCTCGATCCGCAGGACACCGCGTTCGGCATCGCAATATTTGCGCGCGTTCGACACCAGATTGATGAACACCTGCACCAGACGGTCGGTGTCGGTAAAGACCGGCATATGCTCGGTCGGGAAGTCGCGCTCGACCCGGAACACCCGCTCGGGCCGGGTCGAGGAGGCCGCCTGCACCGCGCGCGAAATCAGATCGTGCAGGTTGGCCACGCCCACGTTCAGCTGCACCTTGCGGTTTTCCAGCACCGCCAGATCCAGCAGATCATCGAGCAGCCGGGTCAGGCGGCGGGCCTCTTCATGGATGATCTCGGCATATTGGGCGCGCGCGGCCTCGGGCAGGTCCGGCTCCATCAGGATTTCGGAAAACGCCCGGATCGAGGTCATCGGCGTGCGCAATTCATGGCTGATCTGGCCCAGGAAGGCATCCTTTTGCACCGACAGTTCGGTCAGCTTGTCATTGGCCTCGCGCAGGGCGCGGGCGGTGCGGGCGAGTTCCTCGGACTTGGCCTCCAGCTGAGCCGAATATTCCTTGATTTCGGCCGCCTCGCCCGCCACCGCGATCAGATCCTGCACCGAAACCGAACTGCCGCCGGTCAGCTGCGCAATCATCGCATGGGCCGTGGCCGCGCCCACCGACCCGGCCAGCTGGCGTTCCAGCCGGGCAATGAAATCGGGGGTGGTGTCGGGCAGGAAGCCCAGCTTGCCCTGCCCCGCCGCCTGCGCCTGAAAGAAACGCTGCGCCTCTTCTGCGCCCAGAATGCGCTGCGACATCGACAGCAGGTCTTCGGCCTCGGCCGCGCCGCGCGACCAGCCGCGGGCGCCGGGCGCCTGATCGAAGATGTTGACGAAGGCCACGCCCTGCAGCCGCTCCATCGGGCCGGGGAAGGACACCATCGAAAACGCCAGAAACAGCAGGCTGTTGAGCAAGAGCGACCAGAACAGCGCATGCAGCAGCGGGTCAAGCCCCGCCACCCCGAACAGGGCATGCGGCCGCAACCAGGCGATGCCGAACGGCCCTGCCGCCATCACCTGCGCCGAAATCAGCCCGCCCTCGCCGAAGGACGGCAGGAACAGCGTATAGATCCAGACGGCAAACCCGACGCTCAGGCCAACGGCCGCGCCGACATGGGTCGCCCCGCGCCAGAAGATGCCGCCCAGCAGCGCGGGCAGCACCTGCGCCGCGCCCACGAAGGCAATCAGCCCGATCGAGGCCAGCGCGGCCGAGCCGCCCGACAGGTGGTAATAGCCATAGCCCATCGCCAGCACCGCCGCGATGGACACCCGGCGCGACATCAGCACCAGCCCGCGAATATCGCCCGGCACCCGCGACGAGCCGCTGCGCAGCGCCAGCCAGAGCGGCGTGACGATATGGTTGCTGACCATCGTCGCCAGCGCGATCGCCGCCACGATCACCATCGAGGTGGCACTGGAAAACCCGCCCAGAAACGCCAGCAGCGCGAGCTTGCCCTGCCCTTGGCTCAGCGGCAGGGTCAGCACGAACAGATCGGGGTTCACGCCTGCGGGCATCAGCTCCAGCCCGACGACGGCAATCGGCACGACAAACAGGCTCATCAGCATCAGATAGCCGGGAAAGGCCCAGCTGGCGGTGGTCAGGTGGCGTTCGTCCACATTCTCGACCACCAGCACCTGAAACATCCGCGGCAGGGTCAGCACCGCGGCGGCCGAGACGAACACCAGCCCGGCAAAGCGCCCCGGCCGCAGATCCCATTGCGCGATTGCCGAGGCGTCGATCTTGGCCAGCATGTCCCACGGGCCGCTGGCCAGCCCCCAGACCACGAACACCCCGACGGCCACCAGCGCCACCAGCTTGACCACCGCCTCCAGCGCGATCGCCATGACCACGCCGTGATGGCGTTCGTTGGCGTCCAGATTGCGGGTGCCAAAGAGGATGGTGAACAGCGCCAGCCCGCCGGCGATCCACAGCGCCGTCGCCCCCTGATCGGGCAGCGCCCAGCCTTCGGGCGTATCGGCGGCAAACACCCCGAAGCTGAGCGTGACCGATTGCAGCTGCAGCGCGATATAGGGCGTGGACGAGGCCACCGACATCAGCGTGACGATTACACCCAGCAGGTTCGACTTGCCGTAACGGCTTGAAATCAGGTCGGCAATCGAGGTCACGCGCTGCGCCCGCCCGATCCGCACAAGTTTGCGCAGCACCCACCACCAGCCGACGAAGACCAGCGTCGGCCCCAGATAGATCGTGACGAATTCCAACCCAGAGCGCGCGGCATAGCCGACCGCGCCGTAAAACGTCCAGGCGGTGCAATAGATCGACAGCGACAGCGTATAGACCCAGGGGCTGTGCAAAAACCGCAGCCGGTTGCGGCGGGCGCGGCGTTCGGCCACGAAGGCCACCGAGAACAGCATGATGACATAGGTCAGACAGACCGCGACCAGCACGTTGAAGGGCATCAGCTGTCCCCTTCGTCGGCACGCAGGAAACTGTCGTGCAACTCGGGCGCGCCCTCGGCCTTTTCCTCTTCCTCCAGCGCCGGTTCCAGACCGCGCGCCAGACCGAAGGCCGCCGCCACCAGCCCGGCCCAGACCACAAACAGGTAAAGCCCGCCGCGCCCGGTATCGGGCACCGGATCATCCGCCGGCCCCCACAGCCCGGGCAGCAGGATCAGCACCGCGCCCAGAAGCGGCAAGATCCGTGCCGCGTCCATCATCCGTCTGCGCCGATAGGACCGGCGGGCCAGAAACAGCGGCTGGCCGGATTTCGGCATCAGGCGCTCCGCACCGAATGGGCGCGTGCGACAATCGCCTCCAGGCAGGCCAGCACATCGCCATTGGCAAAGGGCTTGGCTAGGAAGGCGCTGGCGCCGGCGCGCTCGGCGGCCTCGCGGTCGCGGCCCTGCCCCCGTGCGGTCAGCATCAGCACCGGCAGATCCGCGAAGCGCGGTTTTGCGCGCAGATCGGTCAGGATTTCCAACCCCGACCGCCCCGGCAGCATCAGATCCAGAATGACCGCATCGGGCCCCTCGTCCGCGATCCGCCCCAGTGCCGCGGCACCGCTGGTTTCCAATGAGACCTCCCAGCCTGCGCGTGTGAGGATGAAACGGATCGCCTCAGCGATATGCGGCTCATCCTCGATCAGAAGCACATGTTTTCCCGACATCGGCGCTTCCTCCTCTCCCCCGTCGCAACTATTGCGACCCTTTCGGGAACTGTCAAACGCTGGCGTCACGCTTCGGACAGGATCGAGGGTTCGCGCCGCCCGACACAGTCGGCACGCGGGCAGATCCTGCATGACGAGCCGACCGGACGTTCGCCGCTGGCGCGTTCGGGCGGTGGCGGCAGGATCAGCATCATCGCCTCCATCAGCACCGGCCCCTCGAACCCTGCGGGCTGGCGCGGGGCGCAGAAGGCATAGGTCAGGAACCGCTGCGGCAGGCGGCCCGCCATGTCGACCACGGTGCGGATCGGTTGCATCGGGCGGGTCAGTGCCTCGTAAAGCGGCCAGAGCGGACAGGCCGCGCCGAAGCGCGGCATGGTGAACCCGGGCGCCGCGCGGCGGAAGGTCAGTGTGCCCGATCCGTCGCAGATCACCAGACCGGCGGGCGGCGCGCCCTCGATCCCGGCGGGCAGCGTCGCCAGACGGCGAAACACCGCCCCCATCGGCGCGCCGAAACGTTGCGCCAGCCGCGCCGGATCGCTGCCGCAGTCCAGCAACGCGGCGGCAAAGGGCGCCAGCGGCAGCGCGCGCGCATCCTCGGCCGCGCGCGCGATATGCGCCAGCGCGAGCTTGCGCGCAGCCCCCGAGGCGAGTTCCGCCACCCCTTCGATCAGCGTTTCGGGTGCGGGCGGGTCGGGCTGTTCCAGCTCGGGCAAATGCCAGCCGCGCATCGACAGCCAGGCCTCGACCTGTTCCAGCGGTGAACTCAGCCCGGTCTCGGCCTCTTCCAATTCGTCCAGATAGCCCACCAGCGCCTCGGCGGTATCGGACAGACGCAGGCTTTCGTCCTGGATCGTGCGCAGGAAGCGCGCGCGCCATTCCGGCTCGATGTCTTCGGTCTCGACCAGGATCGCCGCGGTCGAGCGCAGCGAGGTCACCGCCGACAGCACCTCGTGCAGCGACGCCAGCAGGAACGGGTCCTGCGCCATGCGTTCGGAATAGCTTTCAACGACCCGCTCCAGCGCCGCGACACGGGCCTGCCGCCCGGCCAGAACCGCGGCCCAGCCCGGAAAGCGGCCGACGAATTCCTCGATCCGTTCCAGTTCGGGCAGGCCCGCGGCCTGGGCGCCCCCTTCGGTTTCCGCACTCGCCAGTGCCTCGCGCAGCCCGTCGAACAGCACCCCTTCGGCGCCCTCGGACAGGGCCACCGGATCGACGCCCAAAACCTGCGCCAACTGCTCCAGCAGACTATCGCCCACCCGGCGGCGGTTGTGTTCGATCAGGTTCAGATAGGCCGGCGAGATCCCCGCCGCACGCGCCAGATCGGCCTGCTTCATCCGCAGCGCAGTGCGCCGTTCGCGAATGCGGGTGCCGGTCAGGGCGGAACGGGCCATGGTCTCCTCGGGGTTGCCTCACGCCCCGATTTACCGCCAATCCCCAAGATTACAAAGCAATTTACAGACCTTTACGCCCGAAAAGAAAAGGGACGACTGGACCCTTGAGCCCCGCCGTCCCCGCTCCTCCCGGGTATTTTGCCGATCAGCAGTCAGGCGCCACCATCGGCGCGGTGCTCAGATCGCCCACGCCCGGCTCGCACTGGCCGACATCTTTTTCCAGATCGGTGCAGCCCGCCAGAACCGCCAGCACCAGCACCGCCGCAAGGCCCACAAGCCCACGGGATTTCTCACGCATCATCGACATCGCTATCTCCTCTATTCGCGCCGTGAATGAACTATACGGTTCACTTTAATTTCGTGCCCTGATTTAAATCAAGCACGAATAACGCGCCCCTAGTCGAAACTGCGAAAATGCGCGCCATAGATCAGTGCGCGGTTCGAACACTCCCCCATCGCGAATTGTGCCCAGACATCGCCCTTCGCCCCCGCCGCCACCTTGTCGCGGCCGAATCTGGCGCGCCCTGCGCTGATCGCCGGGCCCATGTCAGAGGTCAGCGCCTTCAGCCGGGCGACCCAGAATTGCGCCGCCTCGTCGAAATAGCTGCCCACCGGCGCCCCGGATGGCACGATCACCTGCGCCACCGTCAGGCAATAGCCCGCCTCGACCGCTTGTGTCGCGGTGCCGAACAGATAACCGGGCGGCGCCGCGAACTGGCTTTTCCACGTCGCCCAGAACAGCACGGCCAGCAGCGCCGCCAGCGCCACCCCGCCGCCCCAGACGACGCGGGGCGAAAGCCTGTCCTCCTCGTTGCGCAGCTTGTCCATGCGGCCTCCCGTTGCGGGGATCACAGCACAGCAGGGTTAACGAATCGTGGCAAAACGAAAGGCGCGCCCCCGCAAGGGGACGCGCCGTCGATCCGATCCGCCGGGACTGCGCTTATTGCAGCGCCTTGTCGGTGATCACATGGGTCCAGGCGCCCACCGGCTCGGCCGAGATCACCGGGTCCGAGCCGCCCGCCAGCAGGGTCTTCACCGTGCGGTCGAAATCGGCCGGGTCGAGCGCGCCGTTGGACCCGGCGGTCAGTTTGGCGACTTCGCCCATCATCCGCTTCTGGTGGGTTTCGGTCTGCGCGCCGGTCTCGTCGTTTTCCAGCACGATCATCGCGGCTTCGTCCGGGTTCGCCTCGGCGTATTTCCAGCCCTTCATCGAGGCGCGCACGAATTTCACCATCTTCTCTTCGAAGGTCGGGTCGGACAGCTTGTCTTCCATGACATAAAGCCCGTCTTCCAGCGTCGCCACGCCCTCGTCTTCATATTTGAAGGTCACCAGATCCTCGGGCGTCAGCCCGGCGTCGATCACCTGCCAATATTCGTTATAGGTCATGGTAGAGATGCAGGCCGCCTGCTTTTGCAGCAGCGGATCGACGTTGAAGCCTTGCTTGAGCACCTCGACCCCGTCGGCACCGCCGGTGGTCGGGATGCCCAGATGCGCCATCCAGCTCAGGAACGGGTATTCATTGCCGCCGAACCACACACCCAGCGTCTTGCCCTTGAAATCCTCGGGGCCGGTGATGCCGGTTTCCTTCAGGCAGGTCAGCATCATGCCCGAGGATTTGAACGGCTGCGCGATGTTGACCAGCGCCAGCCCCTTTTCGCGCGCCGCCAGCGCCGAGGGCAGCCAGTCGACCGTGACATCGGCGCCACCGCCCGCCATCACCTGCGTGGGCGAAATATCGGGGCCGCCCGGCAGGATCGTCACATCAAGGCCTTCCTCGTCGTAGAAGCCCTTTTCCTTGGCCACATAATAGCCCGCGAACTGGGCCTGGGTGACCCATTTCAGCTGCAGCGTCACATCCTCGGCCGAGGCTGCACCTGCGGCCAGCGCGGCCAGCGCCGCCCCCAACATCAATTTCTTCATCGCCGTCTCCACTGTTGATCCCCGGATTTTCCCGGGTGTTGTAAACTCATCATGCGCGTTGCGAGGGGTGCCAGAAGGTCACCGCCTTCTCGATCAGGGCCATGCCGCCAAAGAATCCCGAACCGGCCAGCGCCGCCACGGTAATCTCGGCCCAGACCAGCGGCATATCAAGCTGGCCCACCGCGGTATTGATCCGAAAGCCCATGCCGCGCGTCGGGCTGCCGAAAAATTCGGCAACGATCGCGCCGATCAGCGCCAGCGTGGTGGCGATCTTCAACCCGTTGAACAGAAACGGCATCGCCGCCGGAAGGCGCAGTTTCAGCAACGACTGGCCGTAGCTGGCCGAATAGGTCGCCATCAGGTCGCGCTGCAGGTGATCGGTCGCGGCCAGCCCCGCCACCATGTTCACCAGCACCGGGAAGAACACCATCACCACCACGACCGCCGCCTTCGACTGCCAGTCGAAGCCGAACCACATCACCAGAATCGGCGCGATGCCCACGATCGGCAGGGCGGCCACGAAATTGCCCACCGGCAGCAGCCCGCGCTGCAGGAAGGGCGAGCGGTCGATCAGCACCGCCACCGCCACCGCCGCACCGCAGCCGATGACATAGCCCGACAGCGCACCTTTCAGGATCGTCTGGATGAAATCGCCCCACAAGAGATCGGTGCTTTGCGCGAACCGCGCCGCGATCATCGAGGGCGGCGGCAGGATCACCGGGCTGACATCGAGCCCGCGCACAAGCCCTTCCCACAGCACCAGCAGCGTGGCGCCAAACAGCAACGGCACGAAAAGCCGCGCCCAGCGTGCCCGCCCATAGCGCCCCGCGATCCACACATTCAGCGCAGAGCCCGCAATCCAGAAGGCAATCGCCCCAAGCGCCCAGATCATCGTGCCATCCCCATGCGCTTGAGCGTCACCCGTTCGATCACCCCCACGATCATCACCAGCGATGCGGCCAGTGCGGCGGCGGTGAACAGCGCGGCCCAGATCTGGATCGTCTGGCCATAATAGCTGCCCGACAACAGCCGCGCGCCCAATCCCATGGTGGCGCCCGCGGGCAGTTCGGCCACGATGGCGCCCACCAGCGCCGCCGCGATGCCGACCTTCAGGCTGGCGAACAGATAGGGCATCGACGAGGGCAGACGCAGCTTCCAGAAGGTCGCGGCGCCGCTGGCGTTATAGGTGCGCAGCAGGTCCAGTTGCTGGCCTTCAGGCGCGCGCAGGCCCTTGACCATGCCCACAAGCACCGGAAAGAAGCTCAGATAGGCCGCGATGATCGCCTTGGGCAGCAAGCCCTTGATCCCAAGACTTGCCAGCACCACGATCACCATCGGCGCGATTGCCAGGATCGGCACCGTCTGGCTGGCAATCGCCCAAGGCATCACCGACATGTCCATCGCGCGGCTGTGCACGATGCCCACCGCCAGCAGAATGCCCAGTCCGGTGCCCAGGGCAAACCCCGCCATCGTCGCCGACAGGGTGATCCAGCCATGATAGACTAGGCTGCGCTTCGAGGTGATCTTCTGCCCCGCCAGCCCGTCCCACAGCCCCTGCGCCACCTGATGCGGCGCGGGCAGGACGGGGCGGTCCTGCACCATGGTTTCGCTCAGCAGTTGCGTCACGGTGACCTCGGTCCCCGCCCGCGCGGCCTGGTCATAGATCCACTGGCTGTTGAGCCAGACCGCAGCGCCATACCAAAGCACGACAATCGCGGCCAGAACGGTCAGAATGGGAAGCAGCGCTTTCATTGGCGCCCCCCTGCCCGGGTGTCGAAGCTGTGCAGATCATTCCTCATAGGCATGCCCCGCGCGCAGACCTTCGCGCACCCGATGCGCGATCGCCAGAAATTCGGGGCTGTCGCGGATCTCCAGCGGGCGCTCGCGCGGCAGGGTGCTGTCGATCACATCGGTGATCCGCCCCGGACGCGGGCTCATCACCACGATCTTGGTGCTCAGATAGACCGCCTCGGGGATCGAATGGGTGACGAAGCCGATGGTCTTGCCGGTGCGCGCCCACAGCTTGAGCAGCTCCTCGTTCAGCTTGTCGCGCACGATCTCGTCCAGCGCGCCGAAGGGTTCGTCCATCAGCAGGATGTCGGCATCGAAGGCCAGCGCCCGGGCGATGCTGGCGCGCTGCTGCATGCCGCCCGACAGCTGCCAGGGGAATTTCTTGCCAAAGCCCTGCAGATCGACCAGCGACAGCACCTTTTCAACGCGCGCGTCCTGTTCGGCCTTGGCATAGCCCATGATTTCCAGCGGAAGCTTCACGTTCCCCGCAATCGTGCGCCACGGATACAGCCCCGCCGCCTGGAATACATAGCCATAGCTGCGCGCCTGACGAGCGTGTTCCGGCGTCATCGAATTGACCCGCAGCACCCCGCCCGTCGGCTGTTCCAGCGCCGCGATGCAACGCAGGAACGTGGTCTTGCCACAGCCCGAAGGTCCGATGAAGGACACGAACTCGCCCTGATCAATCGTCAGGTTCACATCCTTGAGCGCATGAACCGGCCCGTCATTCGTCTCGAACGTCAGGTTGAGGTCTTTGGCTTCGATCACTGGCGCTTTCATTGTGTCTTTCTTGTCATGGCGTTACGGACCGTTGTTCAGCTTCGGCATCAGACGCCCGAGGCGGGGATGCCGCTGCGCACCACCGGCCGCGGCGCGGTCAGTTCCTTCCAGGTGCTCAGTGCCTTGTTCACCGCAGCCCCCGGCGCACGGGCGACGAATTCGCCATGGCCCTCCCGGGTTTGCACCACGCCTTCGGCCACTGCAACCTGCCCGCGCGTCAGCGTGTAGCGCGGCAGACCCGTCACAACTTTGCCCTCGAACACGTTGTAATCAATGGCAGATTGCTGGGAACTGGCAGACACCGTCTTGCTCGCCGCCGGGTCCCAGACCACGATATCCGCATCGGCCCCCACCAGAATCGCCCCCTTCTTGGGATACATATTCATGATTTTCGCGATATTGGTCGAGGTCACCGCGACAAATTCGTTCATCGTGATCCGCCCGGTGTTGACGCCATAGGTCCAGAGCATCGGCATCCGGTCTTCCAGCCCCCCGGTGCCATTCGGGATCTTGGTGAAATCGCCGACGCCATAGCGTTTCTGATCGGTGGTAAAGGCGCAATGGTCAGTGGCCACGCAGGACAGCGTCCCCCCCGACAGCCCGGCCCACAGGCTGTCCTGATGCATCTTGTTGCGGAAGGGCGGGCTCATCACGCGCCGCGCGGCATGGTCCCAGTCAGCGTTGAAATATTCGCTCTCGTCCAGCGTCAGGTGCTGGATCAGCGGCTCGCCATAGACCCGCTTGCCCAGCATGCGCGCGCGCCGGATCGCCTCATGCGCCTCTTCGCACGACGTATGCACGACATACAGCGGCACCCCCGCCATATCGGCGATCATGATCGCGCGGTTGGTGGCCTCGCCCTCGACCTGAGAGGGGCGCGAATAGGCATGCGCCTCGGGGCCCACATTGCCCTCGGCCAGCAGCTTGGCCGACATTTCGGCCACGATATCGCCGTTCTCGGCATGCACCATCGGCAGCGCGCCCAGTTCCGCACAGCGTTTGAAACTGGCGAACAGCTCGTCGTCATTGACCATCAGGCTGCCCTTGTAGGCCATGAAATGCTTGAAGGAATTGATGCCGCGCTCGGTCACCGCCTGCATTTCGTCGAACACCTGCTCGCCCCACCAGGTCACCGCCATGTGGAAGGAATAGTCGCAATTCGCGCGGGTCGACTTGTTGTCCCACATCTTGAGCGCATCCAAGAGCCCCTGCCCCGGCGCCGGCAGCGCGAAGTCGATCACCATCGTCGTGCCACCCGCCAGCGCCGCGCGCGTGCCGCTTTCGAAATCGTCGCTCGAATAGGTGCCCATGAAGGGCATTTCCAGGTGGGTGTGCGGGTCGATGCCGCCGGGCATCACATAGCAACCGGTGGCATCCAGCACTTCGTCGCCCTTCAGCCCCTGACCGATCTCGATGATCTGCCCACCCTCGATCAGCACATCCGCCTTGTAGGTCAGATCGGCGGTGACGATGGTTCCGTTCTTGATGACTGTGGTCATATCGCTCTCCCGGAAAGCTGCTGCTTTCAACTTGGTTCAAATATCCCGCGGGGTCCGGGGGCGCGCAGCCCCCGGCGCTCTCAGCTGACGACTTCGGCCGTTTCCAGCACGGCATGGAACAGCACATCGGTGCCCGCCGCCGCCCATTCGGGGGAAATCTCTTCGGCCTCGTTATGCGACAGCCCGCCGACGCAGGGGCACATCACCATGGTCGCGGGCGCGACCTTCGCCGCCCAACAGGCGTCGTGACCCGCGCCCGAGATGATATCCATATGCGAATATCCAAGCCGTTCAGCGGCTTGACGGACGTTCTTCACCAGTTCCGGGGCGAAGGTGACCGGGTCGAAATGACCCACCGCCTCGACCGAACACCCGACCTCCAGAGCGGCGCAGATCTCGGCCGCGCGGGCCTCGATCTCGGCGCGCATCGCGTCGAGCTTGGCCTGATCGGGGGTGCGGATGTCGACCGTGAAGACCACCGTTCCGGGCAGCACGTTGCGCGAGTTCGGGCTGAATTTCACCTGCCCCACCCCGCCCACGGCGCCGGGCTGGTTTTTCATCGCGACCTCTTGCACCATCTCGAAGATGCGTGCCATCGCCAGCCCCGCGTTGACGCGCATCGCCATCGGAGTCGACCCGGTGTGCGCCTCGCGCCCGGTCAGGGTGAATTCCAGCCACCACAGCCCCTGACAATGGGTGACAACGCCGATCGTCTTGTTCTCGGCCTCCAGGATCGGGCCCTGTTCGATATGCAGTTCGTAATAGGCGTGCATCTTGCGCGCGCCGACCTCTTCGTCGCCTTTCCAGCCGATCCGTGCCAGTTCCTCGCCGTAGCTCAGCCCTTCCAGATCCTTGCGGGCATAGGCGTAATCCAGCGTATGCACCCCCGCGAACACCCCCGAGGCCAGCATCGCGGGCGCAAACCGCGCGCCTTCCTCATTGGCCCAGTTGGTGACGACGATCGGATGGCGGGTCTTGATGCCCAGGTCATTCATCGACCGCACCACTTCCAGCGCGCCCAGAACCCCCAGCACCCCGTCGTATTTGCCGCCCGTCGGCTGCGTATCCAGATGGCTGCCGACATAGACCGGCAGCGCGTCGGGGTCGGTGCCTTCGCGGCGCATGAACATCGTGCCCATGGCATCGACGCCCATCGTCAGCCCGGCCTCTTCGCACCATTTCTGAAACAGCGCACGCCCCTCGGCGTCTTCGTCGGTCAGCGTCTGGCGATTGCAGCCCCCCGCGATTCCGGGGCCGATTTTCGCCATTTCCATCAGGCTGTCCCACAAGCGTGCGGAATTGATACGGAGGTTTTCCCCGGGTGCGGACATCGTTCATACTCCCTGTCGGCGGCGGGGCCTTTGCCCTCTTGCGACGAATCTTTTTCTGACCGTATGGTCAGGTTCAGGGAGCCACGTTCTGACCAACCGGTCAACGAAAATCCCGGCTCGGAGGGCTGTGTGACCGAAAATTCCGCGATCAACCGCACAAAAATTAAGCGCCGTTCCGCCAACCGCCGCGCGACCGAGGCCACGATCCTGGCCGCTGCCGAAAGCGTCTTTGCCGAGGCCGGGTTCGGCGGGGCGACGATGCAGCTGATCGCGGATATGGCCGGGCTGCCCAAGGCCAATCTGCATTACTATTTCGCCACGAAAGAGGCGCTTTATCGCGCGGTGGTGCAGCGCATTTTCCAGATCTGGCTGGAGGCCGCCGACGCAATGGACGGCGCCCCCGGCCCGGCCGAAGGGATCGGCGCCTATATCGACGCCAAGATGGAAATCTCGCGTCGCCATCCAAACGGATCGAAGGTCTGGGCCAGCGAAGTGATGCATGGCGCGCCGGTGATCCAGGACTATCTGGAAACCACGCTGCGCGACTGGACCGCGGGGCGCGCGGCGGTGATCACCCGCTGGATCGCCGAGGGCAAGATGGCCCCGGTCAACCCCGAACACCTGCTCTACATGCTCTGGGCCACGACCCAGCATTACGCAGATTTCGGCCACCAGATCGAAGTGCTGAACGGCGGCCCGCTGAGCGAGGCCGACTGGGAAGCCGCCAAGGCCAGCGTGAAAGAGGTGGTGCTAAGGGGGATCGGGGTGGTGTGAGGGCAGATGCCCGGCACAAAACGGGCGGGACCATGCGGCCCCGCCCGTTTTTTTGATGCACCAGACCGGATTACTCCAGCGTATCCAGCACGTCTTTCAGCGTGCCGATCAGCTGGTCGATCTCGACTTTGGAAATGATCAGCGGCGGGCTCATTGCGATGATGTCGCCCGTGGTGCGGATCAGGATGCCTTTTTCATAGGCTTTCAGGAAGGCCGAGAACGCCCGTTTCGTGGGTTCGCCCGGAATGCTTTCCAGCTCGACCGCGCCGATCAGGCCTTCGTTGCGGATGTCGATGACGTTGCGGGTGCCGCGCAGGCTGTGCAGCGCCTCTTGCCAATAGGGTGCCAGTTCGGCCGCGCGTTCGAACAGGCCTTCCTCGCGATAGGTTTCCAGCGTGGCGATGCCCGCGGCGCTGGCGATCGGGTTGCCGGAATAGGTATAGCCGTGGAACAGCTCGATCATGTGCTCGGGGCCGGTCATGAAGGCGTCATGCACCGCCGCCGTGGTCATCACCGCACCCATCGGGATCACGCCGTTGGTCAGGCCCTTGGCGGTGGTCATGATGTCGGGCGTCACGCCGTAATGCTGGCCGGCGAAGGCACTGCCCAGACGGCCGAACCCGGTGATCACCTCGTCGAAGATCAGCAGGATGCCGTGTTTGCGGGTGATTTCGCGCAGCTTCTGCAGATAGCCCTTGGGCGGCAGCAGCACGCCGGTCGACCCCGCCATCGGCTCGACGATGACCGCCGCGATGGTTTCAGCGCCATGCAGCGCCACGATCCGCTCCAGCTCGTCGGCCAGATGCGCGCCATGTTCGGGCTGGCCCTTGGTGAAGGCGTTCTGCGCGGGCAGGTGGGTGTGGGGCATATGGTCCACACCCGGGACCAGCGGGCCGAAGACCTTGCGGTTGGTGACGATGCCACCGACCGAGATCCCACCGAAGTTCACCCCGTGATAGCCGCGCTCGCGCCCGATCAGCCGGGTGCGCGCCCCGTCGCCGCGCGCCCGGTGATAGGCGATCGCCAGCTTCAGCGCGGTCTCGACCGATTCCGAACCCGAGTTGGTGTAGAACACATGTTCCATCCCGTCGGGCGCGATCTCGACCAACCGGTTAGCCAGTTCGAACGCTGCCGGGTGGCCCATCTGGAAGGCGGGCGCATAATCCATCTCGGCGGCCTGCTTCTGGATCGCCTCGGTGATTTTGGGGCGGCAATGGCCCGCGTTGCAGCACCACAACCCGGCAGTGCCATCCAGCACCTGACGCCCGTCGGCGGTGGTATAATGCATGTCCTTGGCGCCCACGAACATGCGCGGGTTCTTCTTGAACTGCCGGTTCGCGGTGAAAGGCATCCAGAATGCGTTCAGATCGTTGGGCGTCTTGCGGTCCAGCGCCATTGGGGTCTCCCGTGGAAAGGCCCGCAGGGGGGCCGGATTATGATTTGACTACTTGGTCAGGTTGCACGCTAGCATGCGCTTTGCGCCAGTCAAGCAGCGCCGCCCGAGAAGCCGTCATGCATGGCAAATATGGACACCCCGGCGTTGATTGCTGTCAAGGGCTGCGCTATAGGCCCCGCAATTGGGAGGATTGATTGTGAACGAGACGCCGCGCCCACAGACCCGGATTCAGCGCCGCAACACCGAGGCGATTCTGCAGGCTGCGCTGGACGTATTCTCGGCGCAGGGGTTTCGCGGGGCGACGCTCGATCAGATCGCCGAGGTCGCGGGGCTGAGCAAGCCGAACCTGCTGTATTATTTCCCCTCGAAAGAAGCGATCCATCTGGAGCTGCTGGGCGGGTTGATGGATGTCTGGCTGGCGCCCCTGCGCGCGATGGACCCGGCGGGCGAGCCGCGCGCCGAAATCATGGCCTACATGCGCCGCAAGCTGGAGATGTCGCGCGAGATGCCGCGCGAGAGCCGGCTGTTTGCCAATGAAATTCTGCAGGGCGCGCCGCGGATGATGGCGGGCATCGAGGGCGATCTGAAGACGCTGGTCGACGACAAGGCCGCCGTGATCCAGGCCTGGGCCGACGCGGGCCGGATCGCGCCGGTCGACCCCTATCACCTGATCTTCTCGATCTGGGCGCTGACCCAGCATTATGCCGATTTCGACGTGCAGGTGCGGGCGGTTCTGGGGCCTGATCGCGACCCCTTCGCCGAGGCCGGATCGTTCCTCGACATGCTGTTCGAGCGGCTGCTGGCGCCCTGAGGCGTTAACTCCGTTTTCAGAAATCGTCCGGGATTCATCCTTCCTTCACCCCTGACGCGCAGAGTCGTCTCGTGGGGGTCTATATGCGAGGAGAGTGGGGATGGACCGGATTTCGGGGCTTATGCCTCAGATTGGCTGGTCGCCGGTGCTGATGCCGGCGCCGCCGAAACACGCGCCGGCCACGACGGTCGAACCGGCGGCGAAGGCCGCGAATACCAATGGCGGCATGGGGGCCGAGGTTGACACGCAGACCGGCCAGGACCGGGCCCAACAGGTGCGGGCGCAGCTGATGCAACAGGCCGTGCTGAGCCAGGGCACAGCCGCCGCGCTGGCGCAGAACGAAGGCGACAGTGGCCCTCCGCCCGACCCGGATGCACCGACCGGGCCGCCGCCGACCTTCGAAATGACTCCGCTGGAGGCAGAGGCCACGCGACGCAAGGCCGTGCAAAACGTGCGCCCCATGACGACGGACACCGCGCCCGAAGGCCCCATTCAAGGGCCCATGACAGAGCCCGCGGCAGCGTCCCTCGCCCCGTCGGCGACGACCAAGGCCCCGGCAGACCCGCCTGCCCCCGCCCCGCAGGGCGACTGGCAAAAGCTGGATCAGGCGCCGGAGCCGAGCCTGGATTTGACCCGCTAGGGCCTACTCTGCGGGGCGAAGCCCGCAGAAGCTGGCCGAGGACGGGTTGTTCGGATGCGTCGTCCAGTTGGCATAGTCGCCGACCTCGCGCCCGGTGCGGGGGTCGGTCTCGCCCTTGGCCAGTTCGCGCATGGTGATGCAATCCACCGGGCAGACATCGACGCACAGGTTGCAGGCGACGCATTCCTCATCCTTGACGGTGAAGGTACGGTCCTCGTCCATCGCGATGGCCTGATGCGAGGTATCCTCGCAAGCGGCATAGCAGCGCCCGCATTTGATGCAATCGTCCTGATTGATCACCGCCTTGGTGACGTAATTCAGGTTCAGATATTGCCAGTCGGTCACCTTCGGCACCGCGCGCCCCACGATTTCCGAGGTCGAGACCATGCCCTTGCGGTCCATGTACTCGGACAGGCCCGAAATCATTTCCTGCACGACCTTGAACCCATAGGTCATCGCGGCCGTGCAGACCTGCACATTGCCCGCGCCAAGCGCCATGAACTCGGCCGCGTCGCGCCAGGTCGTGACCCCGCCGATGCCGGAAATCGGCAGACCCGCGGTTTCGGCATTGCGCGCGATTTCCGCGACCATGTTCAGCGCGATCGGCTTGACCGCCGGGCCGCAATAGCCGCCATGCGTGCCCATGCCGTCGATCATGGGTTCGGGCGCGAAATCGTCCAGATTGACCGAGGTGATCGAGTTGATCGTGTTGATCAGGCTGACCGCATCGGCGCCGCCGCGCTTGGCGGCCTCGGCGGGTTTGCGCACATCGGTGATATTGGGCGTCAGCTTCACGATGCAGGGCATCCGCGTGTTCTGTTTCACCCAGCGGGTGACCATCTCGATATATTCCGGCACCTGCCCCACGGCCGAACCCATGCCGCGTTCGGCCATGCCATGCGGGCAGCCGAAATTGAGTTCGACCCCATCGGCGCCAGTCTCCTCGACCAGCGGCAGGATCGCCTTCCAGCTGGCCTCGTCGCAGGGCACCATCAGGCTGACGACCAGCGCGCGGTCGGGATAGTCGCGCTTGACCGATTTGATCTCGCGCAGGTTCACCTCCAGCGGGCGGTCGGTAATCAGCTCGATATTGTTGATCCCCAGCACGCGGCGGTCGGCGCCATAGATCACGCCATAGCGCGGCCCCGAAACGTTCACCACCGGCGGCCCCTCGCTGCCCAGCGTCTTCCAGACCACGCCGCCCCAGCCTGCCTCATAGGCGCGGCGCACGTTATATTCCTTGTCGGTCGGCGGGGCCGAGGCCAGCCAGAACGGGTTCGGGGATTTGATCCCCACGAATTCAGAACGCAGATCGGCCATGGGTCACTCCCCAATCAGAAATTTGTGCATGTCTTCCGCGGCATCGCGGCCTTCGGCCACGGCGGTGACGGTCAGATCCTCGCCGCCAAGCGCGCAATCGCCCCCCGCCCAGACCCGCGACAGGCTGGTGCGCCCCGCGCCATCGACGGCGATCTTGCCACCGGCCAACCGGATTTCGGCAGGCGTGGCACCCAGGGTCTGGCCAATCGCGGTGAACACCTGATCGGCCTTGAGCCGGAAGGTATCGTCCAGCTTGCGCAGCCCCGCGCCCGTGGTTTCGGTGCGCGCGAATTCGACCTCAAGCCCACCTTCGACCGCATGGATCGCTACCGGCGCGGCGTTGCAGATCAGCCGGACATTGCAGCCAAGCGCATGATCCTGTTCGTGTTCCGAGGCGGGCATTTCCCCCTGCGAGCGGCGATAGACGATGGTCGAGGTCTCGGCCCCCAGCAGTTTTGCCTGCACCGCCGCATCGACTGCGGTCATGCCGCCGCCGATCACCACGACTTTGCGCCCGATCGGCAGGGTCGACAGATCCTCGGTCTGGCGCAGCGCCGCGATGAAATCGGTGGCGGGTATCGCCAGTTCCTCGCCCGGCAGGTTCAGCGCGTTCACACCCGACAGGCCCATGCCCAGGAACACCGCATCATGGTCGGCCAGAAGATCGTCAAGCGTGCCGTCGCCCGCGCGCCCCATCTGCCAGTTCTGCACCACGGTGATGCCGCCGATCTGCAAAAGCCAGGCCACCTCGGCGCTCGCGAAGGCCTCGGGCGCCTTGTAGGAGGCGATGCCGTATTCGTTCAGCCCGCCGGGCTTGGGGCGCGCGTCATAGATCGTGACCTCATGGCCGCGCATCGCCAGACGGTGCGCCGCCGACAGGCCCGCAGGCCCCGCGCCCACCACCGCCACCGATTTGCCGGTCGGGGCGGCGCGGGTGAAGGGATGCTTGCCCGCCGCCATCAGCGTATCGGTGGCGAAGCGTTGCAGCGCGCCGATCTCGACCGGCTTGCCCTCGGATTCCATCCGCACGCAGTCGCCTTCGCACAGCGTTTCGGTCGGGCAGACCCGGGCGCACATGCCGCCCAGAATATTCTGCCCCAGAATGGTTTTTGCCGCAGCCTCGGGGGTGCCGGTCGCGATCTGGCGGATGAACAGCGGAATGTCGATCGAGGTCGGACAGGCCGTCATGCAGGGCGCGTCATGGCAGAAATAACACCGATCCGCCGCCACCTGCGCCTCATGTGCGTCCAGCGGCGGCGCGACATCGGCGAAATTCGCATCATATTCCTGCGGCGAGAGCCGCCCCGGCACCACACCGGGGGTAAGCTGGCTATTGGTCACCTTGGACCTCCCTGGCTTGCTTTTTATTTCCCTCACGCTGCCACAGGCAGAAATTTTATCAAGCGGTAAAATACGGAACCGCCAGAGATCGCCCCGCCGGCGCGCGACACGCGCCCAAACACCGCGCAATTGCCCAAAGTTTAATCAGACACGACGCGCGCACGGGGACGTTACGTCAGTCGTTCCCACTTTCCTCGCCCTGCCGCCTCGCGTATAACGGGCCGCAATACCGCACGGCCTGCGATACGACAGGCCGGACAAGAACGTGAAACGCACCCTTCGAGGACGGCATGACCAAACACTCCCATGAAAACGACGTGGCCTTCATTCAGGCGCTGGCTGAGCTTCTGAACAAGAACGAGCTGACCGAACTGGCGGTCGTGCGCGAATATGGCGAGGACGACAGCCTCGAAGTCCGCGTCGTCAAACAGGCGACCGTGATTGCGGCCCCGGCCCCGGTTTATGCCGCGCCCGCCACGGCTGCCGCCCCGGCCCCTGCGGCCGCGACCGCAGCACCCGCAGCCGCAACCGCCGCCCCTGCCGATCCGGCCAGCCATCCGGGCGCCGTGGCCTCGCCGATGGTCGGCACCGCCTATATGGCGGCCGAACCGGGTGCCGCGCCCTTCGTCACCGTTGGCGCACAGGTCAAGGAAGGCCAGACGCTGATGATCATCGAGGCGATGAAGACCATGAACCACATTCCGGCGCCCAAAGCAGGCACGGTGAAGCGGATTCTGGTGGAAGACGGCACGCCGGTCGAATTCGGCACGCCGCTGATGATCGTCGAGTAAGGGGGCCCCCATGTTCGACAAGATCCTGATCGCCAACCGCGGCGAGATCGCGCTGCGCGTGATCCGCGCCTGCCGAGAGATGGGGATCGCCTCGGTCGCCGTTCACTCCACCGCCGACAGCGACGCGATGCATGTGCGCATGGCCGATGAATCGGTCTGCATCGGGCCGAACCCCTCGTCGGAAAGCTATCTGTCGATCCCGGCGCTGGTCGCGGCCTGCGAAATCACCGGCGCGCAGGCGATCCACCCGGGCTATGGCTTCCTGTCCGAAAACGCGACCTTCGTGCAGGTGCTGGAAGATCACGACATCACCTTCATCGGCCCCTCGGCGGCGCATATCCGCATCATGGGCGACAAGATCACCGCCAAGGAAACCGCGAAAAACCTTGGGATTCCCGTCGTGCCCGGCTCGGACGGCGGCGTTCCCGATTACGAGACCGCCCGCAAGGTGGCCGCGGAAATCGGCTATCCGGTGATCATCAAGGCCACCGCCGGCGGTGGCGGGCGTGGCATGAAGGTGGCGCAGGACGAAAGCACGCTGGAAGTGGCGTTCCGCACCGCGCGTTCAGAAGCCAAGGCCGCCTTCGGCAATGACGAGGTCTATATGGAGAAATACCTCCAGCGGCCGCGTCACATCGAAATTCAGGTCTTCGGCGACGGCAAGGGCCGCGCCGTGCATCTGGGCGAGCGCGACTGCTCGTTGCAGCGCCGTCACCAGAAGGTGTTCGAAGAGGCCCCCGGCCCCTGCATCACCCCCGAACAGCGCGCCCGCATCGGTGGGATCTGCGCCGATGCAATGGCGAAACTGGGCTATTCGGGCGCGGGCACCATCGAATTCCTGTTCGAGGACGGCGAGTTCTATTTCATCGAAATGAACACCCGCCTGCAGGTCGAACACCCGGTGACCGAGGCGATCTTTGATGTCGATCTGGTGCGCGAACAGATCCGCGTGGCCGCCGGCCTGCCGATGGAATTCCGTCAGGAAGACCTGAAGATCCGCGGCGCCGCGATCGAGGTGCGGATCAACGCCGAGAAACTGCCGAATTTCAGCCCCTGCCCCGGCAAGATCACCCAGTATCATGCGCCGGGCGGTCTGGGTGTGCGGATGGATAGTGCGCTCTATGACGGCTACAAGATCCCGCCCTATTACGACAGCCTGATCGGCAAGCTGATCGTGCATGGCCGCGACCGCGACGAGGCGCTGGCCCGTCTGAGCCGCGCCCTGGGCGAGTTGATCGTCGACGGGGTCGACACCACTGTGCCGCTGTTCAACGCGCTGCTGGCCGAGCCTGACATCCAGTCCGGGGATTATTCGATCCACTGGCTGGAAAAATGGCTAGCCCGCACCTTCGGCTAAGCGTTACGACCAGACAAACGCCCCCGTTTCGGGGGCGTTTTTCATTCCGTGGCTTTTGCCAAAACCGCTTTGCGCTTGCCCGCGTTCTTTGCCATCGTGAGCGCGCACCAAGCGATCACAGGCCCGCCATGTTTCCTCCCCTCAGCCCCGAGCTATTGCTGGCAGGTTATGCCCAGGGGATTTTCCCGATGGCCGAAAGCCGCGAGAACCCGGAGCTGCACTGGTTCGAACCGCAGTTGCGCGGGGTGATCCCCTTGGACAATTTCCACATTTCCCGTTCGCTCGCCCGGGTGATCCGCCGCGGGACTTTCACGATCCGAACCGACACCGCCTTTCGTGCCGTGGTCGAAGGCTGTGCCGACCGCCCCGAGACCTGGATCAACGGACCCTTGTTCGCCCTATACGACCAGCTGCATGCCGCTGGCTTCGCGCATAGTTTGGAGGTCTGGCAGGGCGACACTCTGGTCGGTGGGATTTTCGGCGTCACGCTGGGCGGGGCCTTTTTCGGCGAAAGCATGTTTTCCCGGGCGACAAACGCCTCGAAGGTCGCCCTGGCCTATACCGTCGACCGGCTGCGGCAGGCCGGGTTCGTCCTGTTCGATACGCAATACCTGACCCCGCATCTGGCAAGCCTTGGCGGGATCGAGATCCCCCGCGCCGCCTATCGCGCGCAACTGGCGCAGGCCCTGCAGCAGCGCGCCGATTTCACCGCGCCGCCGGTGCCGGATGCTCAGTCAATCTTGCAGCGGATGACCCAGACGTCATAGCGCTGATGATCCAGCGCCGACAATGCCGGGCTGTCCGCGATCATCCAGCCAGAGAAGACCGGTTCGGCGGCGCCCTTGTCGGCAATGATCAGATAGGCATAGGCGTTCGACGACGGATCGTCCGCCGGATAGCGGCACTCGCGCAGCGTCACGGTGATATGGCCGAATTCCGCCGTCTGCCCCACCGCAAGCTGGATATCGGAGGCCGTGCCCGCAACCTTGTCGAGCCCGCGCAGCAGCGCCCCCCCGGCCTCGGCCGTGCCCTCGGGCGCCTCCTGCGCCTGGGCAGCCCCCGACAACAGGAGCGCCAGCATCAAAGCCCGGATCATTGCGGTGCCTCCTCGGAACTGCCGCCCGCGAATTTCATCATCAGCGAAATCACCGAAACCGCCCCCTGCGTGTCGAGGATCTCATCCCCTGCCGCCAGATTGTCGAGGCTGCCGCCCGGAATGATTTCGATGAACGACCCGCCCATCAGCCCCTCGGACGACACCAGAATAGCCGAATCGTCGGGCAGGATCACATCGTCGCGCAGGCTGATGGTGGTGTCGGCGAAGAAGGTTTTCGGGTTCAGGACGACATCGGTCACGGTGCCGACCTTGACGCCCGCCATGCGCACATCGGTGCCCACCACGACCCCCTCGACCGAACGGAACGAGGCGTGCAGCGGATAGCTGCCCACGCTCGTGCCAAGGCCAATGCCCTTGCCCGCCCAAGCCATGAAGCCGATGGCGGCCGCCAGAACGACCGCCCCGGCCAGAAGTTCCGCACGATTTTCGCTCATGCCACCCTCCAGAAAGGGTCAAGTCTCACTTCGGCTGCCACGCCTCGTAATCGCGGCGCTCCAGCGGCTGGATGCGGCGCAGCGACCCGGCAGGCGCATAGGCGGTGACCAGGCCGGTCTGGTTTTCCTGATGCGGAAGTTCCCAGGCCTTGTGCTTCAGCGGGGTCTTGGTCGGCGGCTCGTCCCAGGTGAAATGGATCCAGCCATGCCAATCGGGGGAAATCCGGCTCGCCTGCACCTCACCGTTGTAGATGACCCAACGGCGCTTGCCGTCGCGGGTCTGGTAATAGGCGTTGCCTTGCTCGTCCTCGCCCACTTTCACGCCTTTGCGAGCGGTAAAGATCTGGGTGCCAAGGGTCTGGCCGTTCCACCAGGTCAGAAGGCGAAGCAGGAATTTCATCAGTTACCTCCGCAGAGCTTGCTTGGCCCCTTATAGCGCAGGGCGCAGCGAGGTCCAGTGATTTAGGACGGATTGTCGCGCCCCTTCAAAGCAAAACGGCGGGCCTTCGCCCGCCGTCGCCCCGCCTTAACCGGCGGTTTTGGGTTCTTTTTTCGTGTCCGAATGGATCAGCAGCGGCTTCGCATCGGGGGTCTCCACCGCCTCTTCGTTCACCACCACTTCCTGCACCGAGTCGAGCCCCGGCAATTCGAACATCGTGTCGAGCAGGATATCCTCCATGATCGACCGCAGGCCCCGCGCACCGGTCTTGCGCTTGATCGCGCGCTTCGCGATGGCGCTGAGCGCATCGTCGGTGAAGGTCAGCTTGACGCCCTCGATGTCGAACAGGCGCTGATACTGCTTGACCAGCGCGTTCTTGGGCTCGGTCAGAATGGTGACCAGCGCCGCCTCGTCGAGATCGGTCAGCGTGGCGATCACCGGCAGACGGCCCACGAATTCCGGGATCAGGCCGAATTTCAGCAGATCCTCGGGTTCGAGTTCCTTGAAGATCTCGCCCACGCCGCGGTCGTCGTTGTTCTTCACATCCGCGCCAAAGCCGATCGCCGTGCCCTTGCCGCGCTGCGCGATGATCCGGTCCAGCCCCGCAAACGCCCCGCCACAGATGAACAGGATGTTCGTGGTGTCGACCTGCAGGAATTCCTGCTGCGGATGCTTGCGCCCGCCTTGCGGCGGCACCGAGGCGACCGTGCCTTCCATGATCTTCAGCAGTGCCTGCTGCACCCCTTCGCCCGACACGTCGCGGGTAATCGAGGGATTGTCGGACTTGCGCGTGATCTTGTCGACCTCGTCGATATAGACGATGCCGCGCTGCGCACGTTCGACGTTGTATTCGCTGGCCTGCAGCAGCTTGAGGATGATGTTCTCCACATCCTCGCCGACATAACCCGCCTCGGTCAGCGTGGTCGCATCGGCCATGGTGAACGGCACATCCAGAATCCGCGCCAGCGTCTGCGCCAGCAGGGTCTTGCCGCAGCCGGTCGGGCCGATCAGCAGGATGTTCGATTTCGACAGCTCGATATCGCTTTTCGAGCCGTGATTGAGCCGCTTGTAATGGTTGTGAACCGCGACCGAGAGCACCCGTTTGGCATGTTCCTGACCGATCACATAATCGTCCAGAACCTTGCAGATATCGCGCGGGGTCGGCACGCCGTCGGTGGTTTTCAGCCCCGAGGATTTCGTCTCTTCGCGGATGATATCCATGCACAATTCGACGCATTCGTCGCAGATGAACACGGTCGGACCCGCGATCAGTTTGCGGACCTCGTGCTGGCTCTTGCCGCAGAACGAGCAGTAAAGCGTGTTCTTGCTGTCGGAGCCGGAATTATTCGCCATCGTAATCCTCTGCGCTGGCCCGGATGCCCGGGTCCGTGATGAGCTGTCTTAGGCAAAAGTCTAGGGCAGCCCAATGTTCATCACAATGTCAAAATGACCGCCCGCTTGCGGGCCCGGTCATTTTGCGTCTTCGGCCTTGCCGCGGTTTTCCAGGATCTCGTCGATCAGACCCCAGTCCTTCGCCTGCTCGGCCGACATGAAGTTGTCACGCTCCAGCGCGGCCTCGACCGTTTCGTAATCGTTGCCGGTGTGCTTGACGTAGATCTCGTTCAGGCGGCGCTTCAGCTTCTGCGTCTCCTGCGCGTGGATCATGATGTCGGTGGCCTGGCCCTGGTACCCGCCCGAGGGCTGGTGCACCATCACGCGGCTATTGGGCAGCGAGAACCGCATCCCCTTTTCGCCCGCGGTCAGCAGCAGCGACCCCATCGAGGCCGCCTGCCCGATCACCAGCGTCGAGACCTTCGGCTTGATGTATTGCATCGTGTCATAGATCGACAGGCCCGAGGTCACCACGCCCCCCGGGCTGTTGATATACATCGCGATTTCCTTGTTCGGGTTTTCCGCTTCCAGAAACAGCAGCTGCGCGCAGATCAGCGTCGACATGCCGTCATGCACCGGGCCCGCCAGAAAGATGATCCGTTCCTTCAACAGGCGCGAATAGATGTCATACGCCCGCTCGCCGCGCGAGGTCTGTTCGACCACCATCGGCACCAGCGTATTCATATAGGTCTCAATCGGATCTCTCATCGGCCTGCCTTCCCTGCGTGTCTCTTGCTGTCATAGCCACAGAACTTTACCGGAGTCTTAGTGTCGCGGGCTAGGCGCTGCAAGGGCGGGAGAAAAATCTTGCCCAGAACGCGGCCAATCCTGCGCAAAGAGCGGCGCCTTGATTGCCGGCAAATCGCCCCCACCGTGCCGGAATGTCGCCACTGCCACAGCCCGGTTCCAAACGCCCAGCTCCCGGTCGGTCCTTTTCCAGACGATGGTCATCGGGCCGGCCTGATCCGCCGGCATCACGGTGACAGGCCTGCACGACCGACAGCAGCGTCCTCGCACAGATGCACAAGCACATCGCCGCCGTTGGCCAGCTTGCTCTGCGCGCCTCGCAGAGCGGATGCGCCTGAACCAGGTGGTTCTGGTGGCTGGAGTAAGGACGAATCAGTCGCGCGGACCGGGCCCAAAACGGCATGGCGGCCCGTCCCCGGGCACGCCACAATCCAGAATGGCGCAGGGGCTCAGCTCCGCCCCGCAGCGAACCAGGCCCTGATGGCCGCGCGCTCCTGATCTTCCATGAAGCTCAGGTTTCCGGGCGGCATGGCATGGGTCAGCCCCGCCTGCAGATAGATCTGTTCTGCTGCCGCCGCGATCTGTTCGGGGGTCTCCAGATGCACGTTCTTCGGCGCACGTCCGATGCCCTCATACCCGGGTTCGGCGGCATGGCACATCGAACAGCGGCCCAGCACGATGTCCGTCACCTGATCGAACCCCTCTGCCGCCGCGAACCGGTGCTGCGCCGGGCTCAACCGCGCGGCCGCCTCGCCTTCGGCCTCGGCGGGCGCCAGGGACGACAGCCACACTACCAGCGCGAACAAGACCGCCGTCAGCCCCCAGGTCCACCACAGCATCCCCTTGTGGGCATGCATCGTGTTGAAGAAGTGCCGGATCGTCACCCCCATCAGGAAGACCAGCGCCGCAATCAGCCAGTTCCACTGGCTGGCGAAGGCCAGCGGGTAATGGTTCGACAGCATCATAAACAACACGGGCAGCGTCAGGTAATTGTTATGGGTCGAACGCTGCTTGGCGATCTTGCCGTATTTCGGATCGGGCGCGCGCCCCGCGATCAGATCGGCCACCACGATCTTCTGGTTCGGAATGATCACCATGAACACATTGGCCGACATGATCGTGGCGGTGAAGGCCCCCAGATGCAGCAAGGCCGCCCGCCCCGAGAAGACCTGCGTATAACCCCATGACATCGCAACCAGAATCACATAGAGCCCCAGCATCAACCGGGTATTGTCATCGCCAAAGCGCGACTTGCAGATCAGGTCATAGGCGATCCAGCCGAACACCAGCGAACCCAGCGAAATCGCCACCGCCGCCCAGACCGGCAGATCGGCCACCCGCGGGTCGATCAGGTAGAACTCCGCCCCCAGCCAGTAGACCAGCACCAGCATCGCAAAGCCCGACAGCCAGGTCGCATAGCTTTCCCATTTGAACCAGGTCAGCTCTTCGGGCATCGCGACGGGCGCCACCAGATATTTCTGGATGTGGTAAAATCCGCCGCCATGCACCTGCCAGGCCGCGCCATGCACGCCCCTGGGCGCCCCGGCCTCGGGCCGCAACCCCAGATCGAGCGCGATGAAATAAAACGACGACCCGATCCACGCGATCGCGGTAATCACATGCACCCAGCGCACGGCAAACTGCGCCCATTCCAGCCAGAAGGTAGTGTCCAACATCCCAACCTCATTTTGCGCCAGCTTCCGCGAGCGCCCCGCAAACCGCAAGCCTGCCCCCGCGCCAGATCACCGCAACGACGCAGGCGCCTCATTTCGGGGCAGTAGTGCAAATTTATCAGGCAGTCAAAAATTCAGCTGCCGCGATAGGTCGAAAACCCATAGGGCGAAAGCAACAGCGGCACATGGTAATGCGCCTGCGCGTCGCTGATTCCGAAGCGGATCGGTACCACGTCCAGAAACAGCGGCTCCTCGCCCGCCTGCCCGGTCGCACGCAGATAATCGCCCGCGTGAAACACCAGTTCATAGACCCCGGGCGCGAAGCGATCCGCAGGCAAAACAGGGGCATCGCTGCGCCCGTCGGCATTGGTCACCACCTCGGCCAGCAACGCGCGCGATGCGCCCGACAGCGCGTAAAGCTCGATCTTCAACCCAGCGGCAGGCAGTCCCCGCGCCGTATCCAGCACATGCGTCGTCAGATATCCGGCCATTTCAAACTCCTTTTTGCCGACTATGCCCGCCCCCCGCGCGCCCCGCAAGCGGGGCCGGCCCCCCTTGCGCCTGCCACGATTTGCGCCTTTGATCGGCCAAAACCCGGAGGCAGAAATGACCCGATACCCCCGCGACATGCGCGGCCATGGCCCCACCCCCCCCGATGCACGCTGGCCCGGCGGCGCGCGCGTCGCGATTTCGCTGGTGCTGAACTACGAAGAGGGCGGTGAGAATTGCATCCTGCATGGCGATGCCGCATCCGAAGCGTTCCTGTCCGACATCGCGGGCGCCGCACAATGGCCGGGCCAGCGGCACTGGAACATGGAATCGATCTATGAATACGGTGCCCGCGCCGGGTTCTGGCGGCTGCATCGGCTGTTTACAGGGTTGAACCTGCCGGTCACGATCTATGGCGTGGCCACCGCGCTCGCGCGCAGCCCCGAACAGGTTGCGGCCATGCAATCGGCGGGGTGGGAGATCGCCAGCCACGGGCTGAAATGGGTCGAGCATCGCGACATGCCCGAGGCCGAGGAACGCGCCCAGATCGCCGAGGCGATCCGCCTGCACACCGAGGTGATGGGCACCCCTCCGCGCGGATGGTATACCGGGCGCTGTTCGGAAAACACGGTGCGCCTGACCGCAGAAACCGGCGCATTCGACTGGATTTCGGACACATATGATGACGACCTGCCCTATTGGCGTCACATTGGCGGGCGCGATCAGCTGGTCATCCCCTACACGCTCGAAGCCAATGACATGCGCTTTGCCACCGCGCCCGGCTATATCGAGGGCGAACAGTTCTTCACCTATCTGAAGGACACCTTCGACACGCTCTATGCTGAGGGTGCCGCGGGCGCGGCCAAGATGTTCTCGGTCGGGCTGCATTGCCGCCTGATCGGGCGCCCGGGCAAGATCGCCGGGCTGAAACGCTTCCTCGATTATGCGCGCGGGCATGAAGGCGTGTGGTTCGCCACCCGCGGCCAGATCGCGGCGCATTGGGCCGCGACCCACCCGCCGCAGCATTACGACCGCCCGAGCGAGATGGACCGCGCGACATTTGTCGCCCGCTACGGCGGCATTTTCGAACATTCCCCCTGGATCGCCGAGCGTGCCTTCGATCTGGAGCTCGGCCCCGCGCATGACAGCGCGGTCGGGCTGCACAATGCGCTGGCACGGGTCTTCCGCTCGGCCACGCGCGACGAACGTCTGGCTGTGCTGCGCGCCCACCCCGATCTGGCGGGCAAACTCGCGCAGGCCAAACGGCTGACCCAGGAAAGCACATCCGAACAGGCCAGCGCGGGCTTGGACGCGCTGACCGATGATGAACGCCGCGCTTTCGAGCGGCTGAATGCCGAGTATGTCGCGCGCCACGGCTTCCCCTTCATCATCGCAGTGCGGGACCACACCAAGACCGGCATCCTGCGCGCCTTCAAGACCCGCATCGCCAATGACGCCGAAACCGAATTTTCCACCGCCTGCGCACAGGTCGAACGTATCGCCGCGCTGCGCCTGAAGGACATCCTGCCATGAGTGGTTACTACACCCCGCCGGGCGGCCTGCCGCCGCAAACCGCGTTGATGACCGGCCGCGCGATCTTTACCGAGGCCTATGCGGTCATTCCCAAAGGCTGCTTCTCCGACATCGTCACCAGCTATCTGCCGGGTTGGACCGACACCAAACTCTGGCTGATCGCCCGCCCGATGACCGGGTTTTCCGAAACCTTCAGCCAATATGTGATGGAGGTCGGCCCCGATGGCGGATCGGACACCCCCGACCCGGAACCGGGTGCGCAATCGGTGCTGTTCGTCACCGCGGGCGAGATGTGGCTGTCGCTCGACGGGCAGGAATATGAACTCGCGGCGGGCGGCTATGCCTATATCCCGCCCGGCACCGACTGGGCGGTGCGCAATGGCGCCGACCATCCGCTGCGCTTCCACTGGGTGCGCAAGCTCTACGAACCCGCCCCCGGCCTGCCCGCGCCCGAGGCCTTCGTGACGAATGAACGCGAAATCGCCCCCACTGCGATGCCCGACACCGGCGGCCGCTGGGCCACCACGCGCTTCGTCGACCCCACCGACCTGCGCCACGACATGCATGTCAACATCGTCACCTTCCAGCCCGGCGGCCTGATCCCGTTCGAGGAAACCCATGTCATGGAGCACGGGCTCTATGTGCTGGAAGGCAAGGCAGTTTACAAACTCAACACCGACTGGGTCGAGGTCGAGGCGGGCGATTTCATGTGGCTGCGCGCCTATTGTCCGCAGGCCTGCTATGCCGCGGGCCCGGGCCCGTTCCGCTATCTGCTCTACAAGGACGTGAACCGCCACGCCCGGCTGCGCGGCCCCTTCACCCGCTGATCTTCTCACTGGCGAAAATATCCTCGGGGGTCCGGGGGCAGACAGCCCCCGGCCTCGCCATCCGGAGCCCGCAATGAACATCAAGGCCGAACCCCTCACCGCCGCCGCTTTCGCCCCCTTCGGCGATGTGCTCGACGCCAGCGGCGCGCCCGACAAGATCATCAACGCCGGGCTGTGCGGACGCTATCACGACCGCGCGCGGCTTGAGTTTTCCGATGGCCGCGCCGGGATCTCGATCTTCAAGGCCGAGCCGCGCAGTCTGCCCTACATCTGCACTCTGCTCGAACGTCACCCCGAAGGCAGCCAGGCCTTCATCCCGATGAGCGCCGATCCGTTTCTGGTGATCGTCGCGCCCGATGACGGGGGCAAACCGGGCCTGCCGCGCGCGTTCCTGACCAATGGTGCGCAGGGGATCAACCTGCATCGCGGGGTCTGGCACGGCGTGCTGACGCCCCTGTCCGCGCCGGGCCTGTTTGCGGTGATCGACCGGATCGGCCCCGGCGCAAACCTGCAGGAATACCCGCTGAGCGCACCGTTGGCGGTGCATCTGTAAACACTGGCAGACGTCCATGCCCCTTGCCATCGGGGGCGCGCACTCTGTATCCAGCGACCTGCGCGTGCCGTGCCACAGCCGAAGTCCCAGTGCCCAATCCGTAAAGGCGATCGTTGATGTCCCAGACCTCCCCCACCCCGCGCACCGCGCTTGTCACCGGCTCGGCCGGGTTCATCGGCTATTTCACCTGCAAGCAGCTGCTGGAAGACGGGTTCCGGGTGATCGGCCTGGATGCGATGACCGACTATTACGACGTGGCGCTGAAGCAGCGGCGCCAGTCGATGCTGCTGCAAAACCCGAATTTCCGCGCCATCAACGATGCGGTCGAAACGCCCGGCCTGCTGATGGGTCTGTTCGCAACCGAGAAGCCCGACGTGGTGATCCACCTCGCCGCGCAGGCCGGCGTGCGCTATTCGATCGAAAACCCGCGGTCTTACCTTGAAAGCAATATCGTCGGCACGTTCGAGCTGCTGGAAGCCGCCCGCGCCCACCCGCCGCAGCACATGCTGCTGGCCTCCACCAGCTCGGTCTATGGCGCCAATACCGAAATGCCCTATACCGAGACCGACCGCGCCGACCATCAGATGAGCTTCTATGCGGCCACCAAGAAGGCCACGGAAAACATGGCGCACAGCTATGCGCATCTGTTCGGCCTGCCGGTGACGATGTTTCGCTTCTTCACCGTCTATGGCCCCTGGGGACGGCCCGACATGGCGCTGTTCAAATTCACCAAGGCGATCCTGAACGGCGACCCGATCGACGTCTATAACTACGGCGACATGAAGCGCGACTTCACCTATGTCGAGGATCTGGTCCAGGGCATCCGCCTGCTGATCGACACGCCGCCGGTGCGCCCTGCGGATGGCGTGGTGCCCGAAGGTGACAGCCTGTCGCCGGTGGCGCCCTGGCGGGTGGTGAATATCGGCAATTCCGATGCCGTTCAGTTGACCGATTTCATCGCCGCGATCGAGGCCGCGACCGGCCGCACCGCCACGCGCAACCTGATGCCGATGCAGGCCGGCGACGTGCCCGCAACCTGGGCCAATGCCGGTCTTTTGCGCAGTCTGACCGGCTATGCCCCCCAGACCCGCGTGCCCGAGGGCGTGGCGAAATTCGTCGCCTGGTATCGCGATTATTACGCCGTCTGAGCCCCGCCGAAAATCAGGAACGCCCGGAAATCGTTGACATTCGTCAGCGTCGGCCCGATCACGACCTGCGCGCCCAAACGCGCGAAAAAACCGTGGCTGTCATGGGCCGCCAGCGCCGCATGCGGCTCAAGCGACTGCGCGCGCGTCCAGGCCTCGGGGCCGATCAGCGCGCCTGCGACCTCGGCCGCGCCATCGACGCCGTCGGTGTCGCAGGCCAGCGCGTGAATCCCCGGGGCGCCCTGCAAGGCGATCAGCGCCGAGAGGATGAATTCGGCATTCGGCCCACCGCTGCCACCCTCGCCCCGGTGCTGCACCGTGCATTCGCCGCCTGACAGCAGCAGAAAGGGCGGCGCGGATGCCGGGCGTTCGGCAGCCAGCTGCAGCGCCATCCGTGCCTGTTCGGCACCCAGATCGCGTGCCTCCCCTTCCAGCGCATCGCCCAGCTGGCGCACCTCGACGCCCGCCGCGCGCGCCAGATCCGCTGCCGCCGCCAGCGACTGCCCCGGGGCGGCGATGATCCGCGTCTCGGCCTGCGCCAGCCGTGCGTCACCCGGCGCCAACACGCCCGAACCCCGCGCCAGAACCGCCTGCACCGCGGGCGGCGGTGTGATGCCATAGGCCTGCAAAACCGCCCGCGCCTCGGTCACCCCGCGCGCATCGCCCACCGTCGGCCCCGAGGCGATGAAGGCCAGATCGTCCCCCGCCACATCCGAAATCACCAGCGCCAGCATCCGCGCGGGCCAGGCTGCGGCGGCCAGTTGCCCGCCCTTGACCGCGCTCAGATGCTTGCGCACGGTGTTGATCTCGTCGATCGGGGCCCCACTGCGCAGCAGCGCGCCCGTCACCGCCTGCTTGTCCGCCAGCGTCACCCCCGGCGCAGGCGCACACAGTAACGCCGACCCGCCGCCCGAAATCAGCGCCAGCACGAAATCCTCGGGGCCAAGGCCGCGCAGCAGCTCCAGCATCCGCTGCGTGGCCTCGACACCGGCCTGATCGGGTACCGGATGGGCGGCCTCGACGATCTCGATCCCCTCGCAGGGTTGGGCATAGCCATAGCGGGTAATCACCAGCCCCTCGCAAGGGCCCCAGGCCGCCTCGACCGCCTGCGCCATCCGCGCCGAAGCCTTGCCCGCACCGACCACCACCACGCGCCCCACAGGCCGCGGCGGCAAGGCGGCGGGCACGACGCGCATCGGATCGGCCGCCGCCACCGCCGCATCGAACAGAGAACGCAAGAAGGCGGAGGGGTCTGTCACGGCCATATCGGTGCCTTTCTGTGGTCTGACGGGCGGCAGGCGGAAACGCCCCACGCCTGCCCCACAGTTCCGCCACGTCGCCGCCATGACAAGGGAAAACCACGCCCGGCCACCGCCGCCACCCAGGAAGCATGAAAAAACGGGGGCATCTCTGCCCCCGTCGCGCACCCTGTCCAGAGCCGGAAGCCCCGGCAAACCCGGGCTTATTTCTTGCTGATGCGGCCGTCGGTATAGGGCGTGTAAGGCCCGGCCTTCGCCAGATATTCGGCCGTGACATCCGCCAGATCGGGGCCGAAGTCATAGGCGTTCATGCCCTCGGTCGCAAACATCTTGTAGCCATCGCCACCGTTGCGCACATAGTTGTTAGTCACCACGCCATAGACGGTATCGGCCTCAATCGGCGCCCAGCTGTCGCCCGAACCGACCATCACATCCGACACCCGCTCGCCCGCCGGCTTGGCGGCATCCCAGGTGAATTTCAGCCCGGCCACCTGCGGGAAGCGCCCGGCGCCTTCCTCGACCTGGCTCAACCCGTTTTCCAGCGCCGCAACGACGGTGGAGCCCTTGGCCTCGAAGGTCGACAGCGTGTTCTGGAACGGCAGCACGGTCAGCACCTCGCCCATGGTCACCGGCCCCGCGTCGATCGACGAGCGCAGACCGCCGCCGTTCTGGATCGCGATGCTCACGCCCTGCGCGGCCACACGATCAAGCATCGCATCGGCCACAAGGTTGCCCATCGCGCATTCCACGGCGCGGCAGGTATCGCGCGAGCCGTCGATCTCGGCGCTGGTTTCGGCCACGACCTTGGCGCGGATCTCGTCCAGCGGCTTGGCCATCTCGGCGATCTTGGCCGCCAGCGTCGCATCGGGCGTGACCGAGGCGTCCAGCAGAATCGCGTCGCCGCCCGCGTCCTTCAGATTGCCTTCGTCATCGAAGGTCAGGACCAGATGGCCCAGATATTTCGAATAGGCATAGGCCGAAACGACGGGCACGTTGCCGACCATGGTCGGGTATTTCTCGGCCCCCTCTTCGGTGTTGGAAAACAGCGTGTGCGAATGCCCGCCCACGATCGCGTCGATCCCCGGCACCGCCTCGGCCAGCGCCTTGTCCTTCACGAAGCCGGTATGCGGGATCGCGATGATCTTGGTCACGCCCGCCTCGGTCAGCGCCGCGACATCGGCTTTCAGGCTCTCGGCCTCGTCCTGGAAAATCACGTTCGGACCGGGCGAAGAGGTTTCCACCGTATCGGTCGCCAGCGCCGAGATGATGCCGATCTTCTCGCCGCCGACTTCCAGAACGACGGTGTCCTGAACCTTGCCGTTCAACAGGTTCGACTGGCTGACATCCAGATTGCCCGACACCAGCGGGAATTTCACCATGTCGATAAAGGCCGACAGCGCCTCGGGGCCATCGTCGAATTCGTGGTTGCCCACCGCCATCGCATCATAGCCGATGGCGTTCATGAATTCGGCCGTGTCCTTGCCCTTGTAGGTCGTGTAGAACAGGCTGCCCTGGAACTGATCGCCCGCATCCAGCAGGATGACGTTCTGGCCCTCCAGTTCCTTGCGCATTTCGGCAACCTTGGTCGCCAGCCGGGCAATGCCGCCAAAGCACTTGCCCTCGGCCTCATCCTCGGCGCCGCAGGTCGAATCGTATTTGTTGATCGATTCAATACGCGAATGCAGGTCATTGGTGTGCAGCACATGCAGCGTGTAGTCGGCCTGCGCGGCGCCTGCGCTCAAAGCCAGAACGGCTGCGGATGCCAGAAAACGGGCGTTCATGAATACCTCCAGGGATTGTCACATGGGTGTTACACTGCGGTCATGCGGACGCGCTGTCAAAACCCGATTTACGCAATCGGCGTAATGGCGCAGCATGACGTCGGGATGACAGGCCTGCGAAACCCGCTTCCGTGCGGCACCAAGCGGGATTGACCATTGACCGGGCACAGGGCATGTGAAGGCCATGCTGATCTACAAAATCTTTCGCCGCCCCGAATGGGATGCGTTCCGCAACGCCGGGCAGACGCTTGGCGCGCCTGTCGATCTGACGGACGGGTTCATCCACTTCTCGACCGCGGCCCAGGTCACCGAAACCGCCGCACGGCATTTCGCGACCGAAAGCGACCTGGTCCTGGTCGCCTTTGACGGCGATACCCTTGGACCGGCGCTGAAATGGGAACCCTCGCGCGGGGGCGCATTGTTCCCGCATCTTTACCGCCCGCTGGAGCTGTCCGAAGTGGTCTGGGATACCTCCCTGCCCTTGGGGGCGACCGGCCATATCTTCCCCGAGGCCCTGCTGTGACCCTGATCGAACGCGCCGGACTGGCCCTGCTGCACCGCTTTGACCCTGAAACCGCGCATGGCCTGTCGCTGCACGCGCTGCGTGCCGGCCTGGCAGCCCTGCCCGGGCCTGTCAGTTCGGCACGGTTGGCGACCGATCTGGCCGGGCTGAAACTGCCCAACCCGGTAGGTCTGGCGGCGGGGTTCGACAAGAATGCCGTGGCGCTGCCGCAGCTGATGCGTGCGGGCTTCGGCTGGCTGGAGGTCGGCGCCGCCACGCCGCGTCCGCAAGAGGGCAACCCCCGCCCGCGGCTCTGGCGCCTGACCGAGGACCGCGCCGCGATCAACCGCTTCGGTTTCAACAACGAAGGCATGGAGCCGATTACCGCGCGCCTCGCCGCACGGCCTGCGGGCATTCCGGTGGGTCTCAACCTCGGCGCGAACAAGGACAGTGCCGATCGCGCCGCCGATTTCGCCCGCGTGCTGGCCCATGCCGGGCCGCATCTGGATTTCGCGACCGTCAACGTATCCTCGCCCAATACCGAGAAACTGCGTGATCTGCAGGGCAAGGAGGCGCTGGCCGCCCTGCTGTCGGGCGTGATCGCGGCGCGCGCGGGGCTTGCCCAGCCGATTCCGGTCTTCCTGAAGATCGCCCCGGATCTGAGCCCGGCGGAACTGGAAGATCTGGCCGAGGTCGCGCTGAGTTCCGGGATCGACGGGATCATCGCCACCAACACCACGCTGGCCCGCGACGGATTGAAATGCGCCGATGCCCATCAGCCGGGCGGGTTGTCCGGTGCGCCCCTGTTCGAGAAATCCACCCGGGTTCTGGCGCAGCTGTCGCGGCTGACCGCAGGCAAGCTGCCGCTGATCGGTGTCGGTGGCATCGGCAGCGCCGAACAGGCCTATGAAAAGATCCGCGCCGGCGCCTCTGCCGTGCAGCTTTATACCGCGATGGTCTTTGGCGGGTTGTCGCTGGCCGCCGATGTGGCGCGCGGGCTCGATGCGCTGCTGGCGCGCGACGGCTTTACCTCGGTGGCCGAGGCGGTGGGCACGGGGCGCGAACGGTGGTTGTGACGATCTGGCACAATCCGCGCTGTTCTAAATCGCGCGAGACACTGGCCCTGCTGCAGGCGCACGGGATCACCCCGCAGGTGCGACTTTATCTGCAGGACGCGCCCAGCTTGGACGAACTGGCCGCGGCACGGACACGGCTGGGCCAACCCGCCGCGGCATTGCTGCGCTGGAAAGAGGCCGACCTGCCCGCCGGTCTGACGAAAGACGCCCCCGAGGCCGAGATCCTGGCCGCGCTTGCCGCCAATCCGCGCCTGATAGAACGTCCGCTGGTGCTGACCGAAACCGCCGCCGCTCTTGGCCGCCCGCCCGAGGCTGTGCTGGCCATCCTGTAAGGGCACGCGCGGGGGCCGCCTGCCCCCGCACCCCCGGGAGTATTTTCACCAAGAAGAAATCAACATCTTCTTCTTGGCAAAAATACTCATCTCACCCGTTCAGATCCTTGATCAGGCGGCCGTGCTTGCGCACCTCGTCCACCACCTCGCCGAAGGTGGTCAGGCCGCGCGCCTTCAACGCGGGCAGAAGTTTGAGGAAGGCATCCGCCGTCGCCACCGTGTCGCCAATCGCGGTATGGCGCGCCTCTTCGGGGATGGTGATGCCCAGCCGGTGGGTCAGCGCATCGAGGCTGTGGCTTTCGGACTGGCCGAAGACCACGGCCGACAACAGCACCGTATCGAGGATCGGATTGTCGAAATTCTGCCCGATCGCAACCTCTTTGCGGCGCAGGAACTCCATATCGAAGGGCGCGTTATGCGCGACCAGAACCGCGCCTTCGGCGAATTTGTGGAACTTGCGCCCCACTTCGACGATATCGGGGGCATCGGCCACCATCGCATCGGAAATCCCGTGCACCTCGGTCGAGCCGGGCGGTATCCGGCGCCCCGGGTTGACCAGCGTATCGAAAACCTCGGTCTCGACCCGGCGCCCGTTGACGATCCGCACCGCAGCGATCTGCACGATCTCGTCACCCTCGGTCGGCAAGAGCCCGGTGGTTTCGGTATCGAACACGACATAGGTCAGCCGTTCCAGCGGCGTATCGGCCACCTCGGCATCGCGCGCGCGGCCCAGCAGGTCGAAATCATAGACCACGGCGCGCGGCACCGGCTTGGGCCGTTTCGACACCCGCCGCGCCTCGCGCAGCGGCACACACAGCCGCGCGCGCCCGTCGTTGAGCACCTCGGGCCAGATTTCGGTGGCATGGGTCACCAGCACGCGGCGCCCGGTCACATCGGCCATCCCCACTTCGAGCGGCGCATCGAGCCAGCGTTCAAGCTCGGCGATCGGCACCGGCGGTCCCCGCCATTCCAGCGCGATCAGGGCGCCTGCGCCTTCTTCGGTGATCTCCAGCCGGAAATCGCTGCGGCCTTCCAGCCGCCCGAGCAGAGCCGCCAGAAACGCCACCATTTCAAAGCCTTCGCAGCGCAGCATCAGCCCGGCCGTGACGCTCAGCACCTGGCCGCCCGCGGCCTCGACCCGGGCGCGCACCGCCTCGCCCAGATCCGAGGCGCGGATCATCGACAAGGGCCACCAGTCGACGCGGTTCTGTTCGTGGCGTTCGAACAGCGTGTGGATCGCCCCGCTCAAAAGCCCGGCCTCGGCGCGCGCCGCCTCGCGCACCCGGTCGCGTGCGGCGCCCTGCGGGCCGTCATCGGCGGTCAGCACCCCGATCAGCGATTGCAGGGCGGCGGCGGGGCGGCGGATGCGGTCGAACAGCTCGTCCATCAGCTGTTCGCGCTGCGCATGGGCGCGCATGTCGCCCGACACGTCGCGCAATGTCAGCACATAGCCCGGGCGCGCGGTGACGTGGTGATCCTCACCCTCGGACAGAAGCCGCATCCGGGCGGCCAGAACCTTGCCATCGGCCACCGTCGCGCACAGCAGATCCGAGGCCGCGTCGGGGTCGTCGGTCTCCATCAGGCGGGCATAGGCATGGGCGACGGGCGCCTGATGCAGGTAATCGAACACGCGCCGGTCCAGCCCCGGCGCATGCGCGCCCCCCAGCAGATCGACCGCCTGCCCGTTATAGAACACCAGCTGGTGATCGGCCGTACACAGCAACACCCCCACCGGCACATCCGACAAAAGCGTTTCGAGCCGTTCCTTTTCCTGTGCCAGACGGGTGGTTTCGCGCTGCACCGCTTCGGTCAGGGCCGAGCGGGTTTCGGCCAGATGCTGCGTCACCGCGGCGGCGGCGGGCGCCAGATCGCCCAGATAGCGGCCCGCGTTCTGGTCCAGATCGGCGGCGACTTCGGCGTGGGTGCGCGCGCGCATCCCACCCGCCAGCCGCTCGATCGGCTTGGCCACGTTTTCATCGAACAGGAACCAGACCGCAACGATCAGCCCGACGATCACGAAGCCCGCGACCACGCCGCCGATGATGAAGCCGTCAAGCGCCTCGGGCTTGCCCAGACGTTCGAACCCGAAGACCAGACCGGCGACAAGCGCGGCGACATTGCCTGCGGCAAGTCCTGCAAAGAACAGGAAAACACGTAGGCGCAGGCTCAGCCGGGTCAGATCCATCACGCGCCCTCCGGGTCCAGAAGGCGATGAACTTCGTCGCGCAACTCCCTCAATTCAAAGGGTTTTGCGATGAACCCGTCGGCCCCGAGTGCCAACCCCTTGCGCCGTTCCATCGCCGAGCCGCGCGCAGTCATCATCAAGATCTTGACGCCTTTCAACCCGATGTCGGCGCGCACCTCCTGACAGATTTCATAGCCCGACACCTCGGGCAGCATGACGTCGAGCAAGACCAGATCGGGGCGGGTCGCGCGGATCTTTTCCAGCGCGCCGGCACCGCTGGCGATGCGGTCATGTTCGTAGCCTTCGCGCCCCATCAGATAATCGAGCGCGATCGCGATGTTGTCCTCATCCTCCACGATCAGGACACGCTGCTTCCTCCCCCCGTCGGCCATGCTCATCCTCCGTTGCAGGCGGCCTTCAGTCCCTCATCGGTGGCGTCGATCGGGCGCCATTCAGCCCCCGACAAGACCCCGCCGTCGTCGATCCGCGCGCCTTCGACCAGATCGGCGCGCGCGGCATTGGTGCAATCATAGGCGACCGAGACCTGCTGAATCGGCGTCCAGCGCGCGATCAGCATCAACTCGCCCTCGACGATTCCCGGCGCCGGATGGCGCAGCTTGTCCAAGTCAAGCGCCATGAACCGCGTGGTCAGCGGCGCGACATAGGTCCAGGGCCGCCAGGGCGCGCTGTCCTCGACCGTGCGCAGCACCGCGACCGAGGGCGGCAGCCCGTCGCGCACCGTCGGATACCAGGAATATTCGGCATAGATCGTATAGCCCAGCATCGACAGGCCCGCCGCCGCGGGCATCACCCATTTGGGCAGCACATAGCCGGTCAGCTTGCGGAGCGCGTGTTTGGCGGCATAGACCACCACCACCGCCAGAAAGGCCGCCGCCAGCATCGAAAGGAAATCGTTGGCCATCTGCGCTCCTCAGCTTACGGCGGCTTTGTTGTGCCCCACGGCGGATTGCATCGTGCGCACGACGACGAAAGCGTCACGCAGATGCGAGCGTTCGAAATCGCTCAGATCCGAGGGGGCCAGGTAATTGTCGGGCTTGCGGCCCGATTTGATCAGATGCGACTGGCTTTCCAGACGCATCGTCGCGATCAGGTCATAGGCCTCGATCAGATCGCGCGCCCCGCTGGCGGAAATCACGCCGGCCTCTTCGGCGGCTTGCAGGCGGGCGCGGGTGTTGGCCTCGGTCAGGCGGCCTTGCAGGGCATAGATCCGGCCCAGATCGGCCACCGGCACCACGCCGTTGTGCTTCATGTCGATATGGTTGCGATGCTCGCCCGAGCGGATGGTGGCAAAGCCCCGGATCAGCCCCAGAGGCGGGGTGTGTTTCAGCGAATTCGAAATCATATGCGCCACGAAGATCGAATTCTTCGAGGCGCGCTCCAGCGTCTCGGCCTGCAGGTCGGTGAACAGGCTGACGCCGGTGCCACCGATCACGCGCAGGTCGAACATGACCGACGCCAGCATCTGCGCCTCGGGGCTGGGTTTGTTGATCCAGCCGTGGAAATAGTCGCGCCAGACCCGCACCGGCTGGCACCAGCGCTCGGCCGTGGCCATCATGTCGCCCGGGCAATAGACATAGCCGCAGTCATTCAGCCCGTCCGAGACTATCTTCGCAAGCCGGTGGAAATAGCGCATGTCGTCGGGCGTGGCGGCATCGTCCAGGATCAGGCAGTTGTCCTGATCGGAAACGCCGGTCTGTTCCTGGCGGCCCTGACTGCCGCAGGCCAGCCACAGATAGGGCACCGGCGCGGGGCCAAGTTCCGCCTCGGCCATCGCCAGCAGGCGGCGGGTGACGGCATCGGCGATGTCGGTAATCAGCCGCGTGACCACCTCGTGGCTTTGATGCCCGCCCACCAGCTGCACCAGCAGCTGCGGGATCTGCGCGGTGACATTGGCCATTTCCGCAACACTGGAGGCGCTGGCGATGTCGCGGATCAGCACCGCCGAACTGACCGCCTGAAACCGCGTCAGGTCGGTCTGCGTGATCATCCCGGCAAACAGCCCGTGATCGACGATCGGCAGATGCCCGATCCGGCGTTCCAACATGATATGCAGGATGTCAGAGCCAAGCGCCGTGGGCGGCAAGGAAATCGGATCGGCGGTCATCACCGCACTGACCGGCGTGTCGGGGCTCATCCCTCCCGCCAGCACCTTGTTGGACAGATCGCGCACCGTGACGATGCCGCGCAACTTCTGGCCACCCGGCGCGGGTTCGGTCACCCCGAGCGAAGAGATATGCGCATCGCGCATGATCTGCGCGGCCTCGCGCACCGTCGCATCGGGGCCGCAGGACAGCGGCTTGCGCGCCAGCAGATCGGCGATCTTCATCGTGGCGATGTCCGTGCCCCGCGGCTCGGCCTTGCGCGAGCGGTTGAAGAACCGCGCGAAGGGCGGGAACTCGGCGCTCAGCCGCCGGAACTCGGCCACCGGAAGCAGCAGCACGACACTGTCCTCGGCCGCGCGCGCATGGGTGGCGGCCAGCCCGTCGCGCATCAGCCCGCGCTCGCCAAAGGAATTGCGTTTGGACAGGACCGAGACCAGCGCGCCATTGGCGTCGGTCACCTCGACCCCCCCCGATTTGATCAGATAGACGCCTTCAAGCGGCGCACCCAGGGTGTAGATCTGGGTGCCTGCGGCATATTCCCTGCGGCTGAAGGAGGCGGCGACCCGCGCCAACTCGTCCCGCGGCAGGTTGTCATAGGGATGCACGGTTTCCAGAAACGCGATGATGGTCTGAAGATCCGTGCCCATAATGACTTTCTCCGGCTTGGGATGGTTGCGCCCCGCCGGGGGCGCAACCCTGTTTCCAGCGGGCGGAGCCTGACGCCCCGCCCGGAGCCTTGGATCAGTGACCCGTCGCCGCGCCCGCACCTTTCGGAATACGGATCGATTCGACCAGTTCCTGAACTTCGGCCGGGGTCTCTTCGGTCATGTTCGACACGATATAGGCCACACCGAAGTTGATGATCGCGCCGATCGTGCCGAACGAGGTCGACTTGATCGAACCCAGCAGCGGGTCGGCATCCGAGAACGACGCGGTGGACGCCACGAAGAACCAGCCCTTGTGCAGGAAGATGTAGACGATCGTGGTGGTCAGACCGGCCAGCATGCCCCAGATCGCGCCTTTCGAGTTGATGCGCTTCGAGAAGATGCCCATCATCAGCGCCGGGAAGATCGACGACGCCGCCAGACCGAAGGCCAGAGCCACGGTTTGCGCCGCGAAGCCCGGGGGGTTCAGACCCAGCCAGGTCGCCACACCGATCGCAACCGCCATCGACACACGCGCCGCCATCAGCTCGCCTTTTTCCGAGATACCCGGGTTCAGCTGGCCTTTGATCAGGTCGTGCGACACGGCCGAGGAGATCGCCATCAACAGGCCCGCTGCGGTCGACAGGGCCGCCGCCAGACCACCGGCTGCAACCAGCGCGATAACCCAGCCCGGAAGCTGCGCGATCTCGGGGTTGGCCAGCACGATGATGTCCTTGTTCACGTCCAGCTCGTTGGTGTCTTTCGACGAGGTGTAGTTGATCAGGCCGTCGCCGTTGAGGTCGTTGAACTTCAGCAGACCGGTTTTTTCCCAGTTGTCGACCCAATCGGGCACGTCCGCACGGGCAACCGGCGCTTCGCTCACGCCATTCGGGTAGATCGTGTTGATCAGGTTCATGCGTGCCATCGCACCCACCGCCGGAGCGGTCAGATACAGCAGCGCGATGAACACCAGCGCCCAGCCGGCCGACGAACGGGCATCGGCCACTTTCGGCACGGTGAAGAAGCGCACGATGACGTGGGGCAGACCGGCGGTGCCGATCATCAGCGACATCGTGAACAGGAACATGTTCAGCGTGGTGTCGTGCTGTTCGGTGTAGCTGGCAAAGCCCAGGTCAGCCAGCAGACCGTTCAGCGTGGTCAGCAGCGGCTCGCCCGTCGAGGTCGCGTTCGAGAACAGGCCCAGACCCGGGATCGGGTTGCCGGTCAGGTTCAGCGAGATGAAGATCGCCGGAATGGTGTAGGCGATGATCAGAACGACATATTGCGCAACCTGGGTGTAGGTGATGCCCTTCATGCCGCCAAGCACGGCATAGGCGAACACGACCGCCGCACCGATATAAAGGCCGGTCGACGCTTTCACTTCCAGGAAGCGCGAGAAGGCGACGCCCACGCCCGACATCTGGCCGATCACATAGGTAATCGAGATGATCAGCAGGCAGATCACGGCGATGACGCGCGCGGTGCCCGAGTAGAAGCGATCGCCCACGAATTCCGGCACGGTGAACTTGCCGAACTTGCGCAGGTAGGGCGCCAGAAGCATGGCGAGCAGCACATAGCCGCCGGTCCAGCCCATCAGATAGGCAGAGGTGTCATAGCCGCCGAAGGCGATGATGCCGGCCATCGAGATGAACGAGGCCGCCGACATCCAGTCCGCGCCCGTCGCCATGCCGTTGGCCACCGGGTGAACGCCGCCACCGGCCGCGTAGAACTCGGCGGTCGAGCCCGCACGGGCCCAGATCGCGATACCGAAGTAGAGCGCAAAGGTCGCGCCCACAACGATAAGGTTGAGGGTAAATTGATCCATTGTCCCTGCGCTCCCTTATTCTTCCACGCCGTGTTCTTTGTCGAGCTTGTTCATCTTGGCCGCGTAGGCGAAGATCAGCACGAGGAACACGATGATCGAACCTTGCTGGGCGAACCAGAAGCCCAGATCGGTGCCACCAATTTTGATACCCGCCAGCATCGGGCGCAGCAGAATGCCAAAGCCGAAGGAACACACGAACCAGATCACCAGAGAAATCTGGATGGTCCGGATGTTCGCTTTCCAGTAGGCGTTGGACGAAGATTTGTCCGCCATAAGCGTAACTCCCTGTTTTTTACCTCCGAACGGGCCCCCTCTCAGGGCCCGCCCCTCCCCGTATCAAGCCGAAACGCGTTCCACGATCGACCCAAGACCCGAAGCGATGTCCTCGATGCCGCCCATCGCGTCGATCTTTTCGAGCACGCCGAGTGCGCCATAGTGGGCGATCAGCGGCGCCGTCTGCGCGTGATAGGCCTGCAGCCGGGCACGCGCCGTTTCGGCATTGTCGTCGGCACGGCGCTTGAACTCCGTGCCGCCGCATTTGTCGCAAGTGCCCGCAACGGCGGGCTGCTTGAATTCGTCGTGATAGCCCTCGCCGCAGGTGCCGCAGGTATAGCGGCCCGCGACGCGCGCGATCATCGCCTCGTCATCCACTTCAAGGCTGATCGCGGCGGTGACCTTCTGGCCCGAATGCGCCAGCAGCGCATCCAGTGCCTCGGCCTGACCCGCAGTGCGCGGGAAACCGTCAAGGATGACACCGGCCTGCACATCGGGCTGGGCCATCCGCTCGCGCAGGATCGCCAGAACGATTTCGTCGCTGACCAGACCGCCCGCTTCCATCACCGCCTTGGCGGCCAGGCCTGCGGGCGTGCCCGCGGCAACCGCGCCGCGCAGCAGATCGCCGGTGGACAGCTGCACGAGGCCGAAACGCTCTTCCAGCATCCGCGCCTGGGTGCCCTTGCCCGCGCCCGGAGGCCCGAGCAGGATCAGCACGGCGGGCTTGGTTTCAACGGTGTTGTCCGTATCCGCCATGCTCTCAGCCCCGGTTCATGCGGTTGTCGATCAGCTCCTGCACGACCGACGGATCGGCCAGCGTCGAGATGTCGCCCAGGCTGCCATAGTCGTTTTCGGCGATCTTGCGCAGGATGCGGCGCATGATCTTGCCCGAACGGGTCTTGGGCAGGCCCGGCGACCACTGGATCAGGTCGGGCTTGGCGATCGGGCCGATCTCGGTGCGGACCCATTTTTCCAGATCCTTGCGCAGTTCCTCGGTCGGCTCCACGTCGTTCATCAGGGTGACATAGGCATAGATGCCCTGCCCCTTCAGCTCATGCGGGTAGCCGACGACGGCGGCCTCGGCCACGGCGGAATGCGCGACCAGCGCGGATTCAACCTCGGCGGTGCCCATCCGGTGACCCGAGACGTTGATAACGTCATCGACGCGGCCGGTGATCCAGTAATAGCCGTCCTTGTCGCGGCGCGCACCGTCGCCGGTGAAGTAATAGCCGCGATACTGGCCGAAATAGGCCTCCTGGAAGCGTTCATGATCGCCCCACAGGGTGCGCATCTGACCCGGCCAGCTGTCCGAGATGCACAGCACGCCCTCGGCCTCGGTCTCGCCCTGACGCACGGCGGTGTTGGCGTCCAGAATGACCGACTTCACGCCGAAGAAGGGCATCGTGGCCGAGCCCGGCTTGGTGGGCGTGGCGCCCGGCAGCGGCGTAATCATGTGGCCGCCGGTTTCGGTTTGCCAGAAGGTGTCGACGATCGGGCATTTGCCCTTGCCGACATGCTTGTCATACCAGACCCAGGCTTCGGGGTTGATCGGCTCGCCGACCGAACCCAGCACGCGCAGCGACGACAGATCGTATTTCTCGACCCATTCGGTGCCCTGCCCCATCAGCGAGCGGATCGCGGTGGGCGCGGTGTAGAACTGGTTGACCTTGTGCTTTTCGCAGACTTCCCAGAAGCGGCCCGCATCCGGGTAGGTCGGCACGCCTTCGAACATGATCGTGGTGGCGCCATTGGCCAGCGGACCATAGACGATATAGCTGTGACCGGTGACCCAACCCACGTCGGCGGTGCACCAGAACACATCGCCGTCCTGATAGTCGAAGGTGTATTGGTGGGTCATCGAGGCATAGACGAGGTAGCCGCCGGTGGTATGCACCACGCCCTTGGGTTTGCCGGTCGACCCCGAGGTATAAAGGATGAACAGCGGATCTTCGGCGTTCATCGGGCGCGGCGGGCATTCCGGGCTCGCGTGTTCCATCAGCAGTTTCAGGTCGACGTCACGGCCCTGAATCCACGAGGTCTGATCGCCGGTGTGCTTGACCACGAGGCAGCGCACCTTGTCCGAGCAGTGCAGCAGCGCCGCGTCGGTGTTGGCCTTCAGCGGCGTGCGGCGGCCACCGCGCGGGGCGGTGTCGGCGGTGATGACAAGCTTGGCGCCGCAATCGTTGATCCGGTTGGCCAGCGCATCGGGCGAGAAGCCGGCGAAGACGATCGAATGGATCGCACCGATCCGGGCACAGGCCAGCATCGCATAGGCGGCTTCGGGGATCATCGGCAGGTAGATCACGACGCGGTCGCCGCGCATCACGCCCTGGCTCAGCAGGACGTTGGCCATGCGGTTCACGCGCTCGGACAGCTGGCGATAGGTGATGTGCTCGGCCGGGGTGTCCGGGCTATCGGGCTCGAAGATGATGGCGGTCTGGTCGCCGCGGGTGGCGAGGTGGCGGTCGATGCAGTTGACCGAAGCGTTCAGCACGCCGTCCTCGAACCATTTGATCGACACATGGCCGAAGGTGAAATCGGTGTTCTTGACCTTGGTGTAGGGGGTGATCCAGTCGAGGCGCTTGCCTTCACGGCCCCAGAACTTGTCAGGATCGCTGATCGATTCCTGATACATCTCGCGGTATTTCGCGGTGCTGCAATGGCTGTTTTCAAAATTCGCGGGAATCTCGCGCACTTCCGGTGCCGATGCTGCCTGTTCCTGAGTCGCCATACTCGACCTCCTCCAAAGAAATCTTCGCGGCCCTCAGGCCGCACCCTGCCCTCAACAATCATCGAGAGCGTTCTACCCCAAGCGCAGTGTAAACCGATTATTACTTTTTATGTAAGCCCCCATGTGTATTGAATTTTTTTGTAAACTTATTCACAGCCACAGCGATAACTATGTAAATGTTTTCATTTGTGACCAAATTTTGATATTTTCTTTCAAGCCCTTGCCTGTTCACGAAGTCGCGAAACGACGTTACGTCGCAGGACTTGACTTTCCGGTCAGAGTTGACACTGCAGTGCGGCAACGACATGCCGCGCGCGCACAAAAGCGGCGCGATTCGGGCCGAAGTCCCCGGCTTGCCCCGCATCGCGGGCGTCGGACATCAGATCATCGAAAGGTCAGTTGGGCGCCTGCACGCCGGGTGCCGCGACTTCGGCAAAGCGCACCTGCGGCGCCTGCACGCCCTGCGCCCGCATGCTCTGGGCCAGAGCGGGGCGCGCGCCCACGATCACCAGCTCACCGCCCCGCCGCAACAGTGTCTGGCCCAGCGTCTGGACCATCCGTGCGCCGGTGGAATCGATGAAACTCACGTCGGACACGTCCAGCAGCACCGCACGCGGGCGCTGCGCGATACGGTCAAGCACCGTGCCCAGCCGCGCAACCGAACCGAAGAACACCGCACCGTGCAGCCGATAGGTCACCACATCATGCGGCTGACGGGTGATTTCGGGCAGCGCCTCGGGCGGGGCGGCCGGTACCTCGTGCAGCCGCGTCATCTCGGACATGTGCCGGATGAAGACGAGCCCCCCCAGCGCGAAGCCCAGCACGATCCCCTCGGCCAGATCGCGGAACACCACCATCAGGAAGGTCACCCACAACACCAGCGCGTCGCCTTTCGACGCCCGCGTAAGCGCCGCGAATTCGTGCCGCTCGATCATGTTCCAGGCGACGATGGCCAGCAGACCGGCCAGCGCGGCCAGCGGAATATAGCCCGCCAGCGGCGCCGCGATCAGCATCACCGCCAGCACGAACACCGCATGCAGCATTCCGGCCACCGGCGTTTGCGCACCGGCCCGCACATTGGTTGCCGTGCGCGCGATCGTGCCCGTCACGCAGAAGCCGCCCACCAGCGCGGCGCCCATATTGGCCAGCCCCTGCGCCACCAGCTCCATGTTCGAGCGATGCTGCGTGCCGCTCATCCCGTCGGCCACCATCGCCGAGAGCAGCGATTCAATCGCGCCCAGCAGGGTGAAACTGGCCGCCCAGGGCAGCGCGGCCCAGACGGCCTGCGCGCTGAATTCGGGCAGCGCGGGCGTGGGCAGCATCCGCGGCAACGCGCCAAAACGGCTGGCGATGGTTTCCACCGGCAGCCCCAGCACCGCGCTGACCGCCGTGACCGCCGCGATCCCGATCAGCAGGCTGGGCCAGCGCGGGCGGAAGCGCTTGACCGCTTCGATCAGCACCACGGTCGCCAGCGCGACCGCCACCGCAACCGGCGTGACACTGTCGCGCGCCGCCCACAGGGCCTCGAGCTTGGGCAGGATCGGTCCGGGCTCGCCCCCCGGCAGGGTCAGACCGAACATATCCTTGACCTGACTGACGAAAATGATGACGCCGATGCCGGTGGTGAAGCCCACGGTGACCGGATAGGGCATGAACCGGATGTAACTGCCCAGCCGCGCCAGCCCCAGCACCGCAAGCATCACGCCCGACAGGAAGGTCGCCAGCACCAACCCCGCAATCCCGGTCTGCGCGACGCAGGCCGCGACCAGAACGATGAACGCCCCCGCGGGGCCGCCGATCTGATAGCGCGAGCCCCCGAAGCAAGCGACCAGAAAACCACCCACGATCGCGGTGAACAGCCCGCGCTCCGGCCCGACCCCCGAGGCAATCGCAATCGCCATCGACAGCGGCAGCGCCACAATCGCCACCGTCATCCCTGCAACCGCATCCGCGCGCAGCGTCCCTCCGCCATAACCTTCGCGCAGCGCACTCAGCAACATCGGTTCCAGCGGCTCTCGCGGCCGCGGCAGGTCTTGGCTTGTATGGGGCATGGCTCGTTGATACCGGTTAGGTGCCGCTAACAGAAACCTCGACCCCGGGGTTGTCAAGCAACTCGCAAAGGCCCGTCATGCCGGACACCCTCGATGACCGCCCCGATCCGATCCGCGCCACCGATGACGAGGCGCGGGCACTGGCCCGCAGGCTGATCGCCGGGGCCCGGTTCGGCGCGCTTGGGGTGATCGACCCCGAAACCGGCTTTCCCGCCGTGACCCGGATCGCCCTTGGCGCCGGCCCCGAAGGCGGGCTCTGGACGCTGGTGTCGGGCTTGTCGGCCCACAGCCGGGCGCTGCGCGCCGATCCGCGCGCGGGATTGCTCGTCGGCGAGCCCGGCCCCAAGGGCGATCCGCTGACCCATCCGCGGCTGAGCCTGCAGGTCGAGGCCCGGCCTTTGACGCGCGACGATCCCCGGTTCGACGCCGCGCGCACGCGCTGGCTGACTGACCATCCCAAGGCGAAGCTCTACATCGACCTGCCGGATTTCTTCTTCGTCGAATTCATTCTTCTGGGTGGCAGCCTGAACGGCGGCTTTGCCCGGGCCTACCGGCTCGGCCCCGCCGATCTGGCCCCCTGACACAGGAAAACGGGCGCCATCGGCGCCCGCTTGGGAAATTTGGCCGTCCTCAGTTCGGGTTATCCATCCGAATGCGCACCTGCACCCGCCCCTTCGCCGCTTCGGGCCAGTTCAGCGTGACGTTCTGCTTCGCCGTGCCCTGCTCGACGTTGACATAGGGCGTGCCCGACACCCGCGCACCGGCGCCGTTGGCGATCATCCCCTCGGCCACGATGCTTTCGACATTGCGCGCCCAGCCACCGAACGGAAGATAGGCTCCGGGCTGCACCGTCCAGACCGACTGCGCCGTGGCCTGATCGACCTGCAGATAGACGGGATTGCAGACGAACTGGCTGACGGCGTTGAAGATATTCCCCTCCATCAGGATGTTGCGCATGCGCGAATAATCCAGCGTCGCGAAAGTGGTATCCACCTTTTCGGCCCGGTCGATGCTGCCGTTGATGACCTTGAACACATTGCACGAGATATTCAGCCCGTGCAGAAAATGCCCCGCGCCATAGGGTTTGACCGAGAACCAAGTGAACCAGGGCGCGACATTGCTGGCGACGAAGGTATTGCCCGTCACCGTCAGGCCGCCGAAGGAATATTCCGTGCCGAAATCGGGGTTCGGCGAATATTCGTTGGTCCATTCCAGCACGCAATTGTCGATGTAGTTGCCCGTCACCGCCGATTGCACGTTGGTCTGCGTGAACACCAGCCCCGCGACACGCACCGCGTTGGTTTCGTTGTCGCCCTGGAACCAGTGGTTGCCCACGATCAGATGGCCCGATCCGTTCAGGATCATCGTCGTGCCGAACCGCACGAAGCGCGACTCGCGGATCTTGCTGTCATTGGCATTGACGTTGATCGCCACCGACACCCGGTCCTGCGCAGGCATCGACATCTCGCTCGACAGGAACTGGCAACGGTCGACCAGCAGATCCTGACAGCCGGACCCGATAGAGGTGATCGCCTTGTCCTTGGGTGCGTTGAGATAGCAGTCGCGGACATGGAACATCTCGCCCACCGGGGCCAGCATGATGCAGCTGGCCTGCGAGTTGCACAGGAATTCGATGTCGTCGATGTTGAAGCGATCCAGTTTCGACAGGCCCGAGAAATCCAGCAGGTATTTATGCCGCGTGAATGTCAGCGTCCGGGTGCCCGAACCGCCATAGAAGGGCTGCGACAAGGTCAGCGATCCCGCGCCGATATTGACCGCGCGCACATAGACCTCGCGCCCGACGCCGGTGCCGCTGACCCGCGCGCCAACCGGAATGTTGGCGATATTGGCGACATTGGTCAGGGTGTTGGGCGCGCTCGTGGCATAGCTCGCCTGCGAGGTGACCACCACATCATCCCAGGCCGGCCCGGCGATCACGTTGAACTGCCCGTTGCGCAGCACCCGGCGGTTGGCAAACGAGGTCACGCCCGGCGCGATCTCGGCCACATTGATCGGTTCGGTCACCTCGATCCGGCGGCCCTTCAGGTCCAGCGTGTTGTGATCGGTATAGCCGAACAGCGCCTGCAACGCCTTCTTGAACCCGGTCATCTCGTCGCCGAAGGCCTCGGCATAGGTCGGGAAATCATAGCTGGCCAGCAGCGACAGGCGCGCATCGACCGGCATCACCAGCGTCCCGACAAAGCGGATCGGCGCATAGATCGACACGCTGGCCCCGATGTAATAGCTGCCCTCGGGCACCACCAGCATCCGGCCCGCCGCCGCCGCATCCGCCGCCATGAAGGCCGCCCGGTCATCGGTGACCCCGTCGCCCACCGCGCCGAAATCGCGCACATCGACCCAATCCATCATGTCGCGCAGGAAGGCCTCGGTCACGTCCTCGATCTGCAGATCGTCGATCCGCACCACACCATTGTTCAGCCCGGTCAGATCCAGCCCGAAATGACCATAGATCGGCACCGTGCCCCAGATCATATCAACGCCGCCCCGATTGCCGGTGCCGACGATGGCCGAGACGGTCACCACCTCGCCATAGGCATCCAGCGCCGTCTCGCTGCCCACCTCGACCAGCCCGCCGACATGGCCCGACCCGCTCATCGCATAGCCTGCAATCCGCACCGACGGCAGGTTGCCACTGATCGCCTTCACGCGCGCGGTCACCCGCAGATAGCACCCCGGCAGGATCGGCGTCTGCCCCATATACCGCAGCTGCTGCGTCGTCTGGGTCTTCACCATTTCCAGACACGCCCCGAAATCGGCATCCGCCGCGATCAGTGCGGCATTGGCCGCCCCGTCATAGGTCGCCGATCCTGCGGTGCCGTTCTCGCTCGACCAGACATCCAGACCCAGTTCAAACGCGGGCGGGGTCAGCGCCAGCCCATCGGTAATCGCCTTGTTCATCCGAGAATCCTCTTTGTTCCGGCCCGCCCAGATCGGTCCCACGCATGGGGCATCGGGGCGCAGGCCGGATGCCCGCGCAGCCGCGCGCCCCGCGACAGGTCTTTCTCTGGGAATGTGCCGGTGCCTCTGCGCCCCGGCGTGCTCAGGTCTAGCCAGAAAGGTTAAAGAACTGCTGAGACCACCGCGCGCCACGCCGCAGTGCAGCACAATGTCACGAAACTGCCGTATGGCCTTGCTAGGTCGGGGTTGATCCGAAAGACTGGTGCCATGCCCTATTGCCTGATCCCTGAAGACAAGACTCCTACCGACGCATTGCGCCGCATCGCGCATGCCGAACTGTCAGATGCCCTGAAACTGGCGCAGGACCCGGGCGCGGGCTCGCCCCTTCATGCACTGCGCAAATCGGTCAAGAAAACCCGCGGCCTTCTGCGTCTGCTGCGCCCGGTATTTGCCGATTTTGAAACCGAAAACGCCGCGCTGCGCGATGCCGCCGCCGGGATTTCAGCGCTGCGCGATGCTGAAGTGATGCGCCTCACCCTCGAGTCCCTGGCGGCCCTGCCCGGCAATACGCAGGCCGCCGAGGCCGCCGCGACCATGCGCGCGCAGCTGCCGCCGTTGTCCGAAACCGGCCCCGATCACAGCGCGCTGACCCGCTTCTCCGAGGAAATCGCCCAGATCCGCCATCGGGCCGAGCATTGGAAGGCGCATGAAAAGGGCTGGCACGCCTATGCACCCGGGCTCGAACTCACGCTGCATCAGGCGCAAAAGCGCATGAAAGCCGCGCGCAAAACCCTGTCCGACAGCAATTTTCACCGCTGGCGGTCACGCATCAAACATCACTGGTATCAGGCCCGGTTGCTCGCCCCGATCTGGCCCGAGATGATGGAACCTCAAATCACCATCGCCGATCGGCTGGGCGAAATTTTGGGCGAACATCACGATCTGGCGGTGTTGCGTCACGCCGTGCCCGCGCATCTGCCCGAACCCGAGTCTGACGCTCTCGACCGGCTGATCGGACAGGAACAACGCGCCCGCGAGGCCGAGGCTTTCCACCTCGGCACCCGGCTTCTGGGCGAGGACCCCGCGGCGCTCAGCGCACGCTGGGGGCATTGGTATCAACTCTGGCGCGCCGAACGCAACTGAGCGGCGCGTCTCAGCCCTGCGAAACGAACTCGCCCGCCAGCGCGTGACCGATCAGTGCCACGGTCTCCTGCACACCGTAAAGCGCGATGAAGCCGCCAAAGCGCGGCCCCTGGCTCGCCCCCAGCAGCACCTCGTACAGCGCGGTGAACCAGTCGCGCAGGTTTTCGAACCCGTGATCCTTGCCGACCGCGAAGACCAGCGTCTGCAGGCCCTCGGACGGGTCTTCGAAGGTCAGGTGCAGATCCTGATCGGGCAAGGCGCGCAGCCGGGCCGCCAGATCCTCGATCGCCGCGCGCTCCTGATCGTTCGGCAGACGGAAGGCCCGCTTGGGCGCCACGAAATCGTGGAAATAGCGCACCGCAAAGCCCGCCGCCTGATCCAGATCAGGGTGGGTTTCGGGGCTGGCCTCGGGGGCATAGCGCTTGATGAACCCCCACAGCCCGTCCTTGTCCTTGGCCCCGGCAACCGACGCGAGGTTCAGCAGCATCGCGAAGGGCACCACCATCTTGCTTTCGGGCGGATTGCCGCCGTGGATATGCCACACCGGGTTGTCGACCTGCTTCTCGACCGGCTGATCGGGATAGGCGCGCAGCTGCTGGTGGTATTCATCCACCGCCTTCGGGATCACGTCGAAATGCATCCGCTTCGCGGTCTTCGGCTTGAGATACATGAAATAGCTCAGCGATTCCGTCGCGGCATAGGTCAGCCACTCGTCGATCGACAGCCCGTTGCCCTTGGATTTCGAAATCTTCTCGCCGTTTTGATCGAGGAACAGCTCATAGGTGAAATGTTCCGGCGGACGCCCGCCCAGCACCCGGCAGATACCGTCATAGATCGGCGTATTGGCGGCGTGATCCTTGCCATACATCTCGAAATCGACATCCAGCGCGGCCCAGCGGGCACCGAAATCGGGCTTCCACTGCAGTTTCACATTGCCGCCGGTGACCGGCAGCGTCAGCTCCTGCCCGTCTTCGTCATCGAAGGTCACCGTGCCCGCCTTGGGGTCGACGTTCTTCATCGGCACATAAAGCACCCGCCCGGTCTTCGGGCTGATCGGCAGGAAGCAGCTGTAGGTCTGCTGACGCTCCTCGCGCAGCGACTTCAGCATGATCGCCATGATGTCATCGTATTTCTCGGCCGCACGCAGCAGGATCGCGTCGAACTTGCCCGATTTGTAATAGTCTGTCGCGCTGGCGAATTCGTAATCGAACCCGAACGTGTCCAGAAACCGGCGCAGCATCGCGTTGTTGTGGTTGCCGAAACTGTCGAATTCGCCGAACGGGTCGGGCACCGCGGTCAGCGGCTTTTGCATGTGCTCGCGCAGCATCTCTTGCTGGGGCACGTTTTCGGGCACCTTGCGCATGCCGTCCATATCGTCCGAGAAACACAGCAGCTTCGTCGGGATATCCGAAATCACCTCGAACGCACGGCGGATCATCGTGGTGCGCGCCACCTCGCCGAACGTGCCGATATGCGGCAGACCCGAGGGGCCATAGCCCGTCTCGAACAACACATATCCCTTTTCGGGATCCTTCTTCTCGTAACGCTTCAGAACCCGGCGCGCTTCCTCGAAAGGCCAGGCTTTGGAGTTCATCGCAGCGTCACGCAGGCTCGTCATATCATACCTCATCGCAGGCGCCCCATGCGCCCCTTGGCGCCTCACCTATTGAACGGGGGGGCAATCGTCAATAATTTGCACTCCAACCAGTGAAAGGAACTGCCCGTGACCGATGCCCTGCCCTCGCTTTCGCCCCAGGATGCGCTCGTTGCCGTGATGGTCGCGGTCTCGGCCTCGGATGAACAGATCCGCACCTCCGAACTCGTCGCGATCGAACGGATGGTCAACCACATGCCGATCTTCGCGACCTATGACGAAGACCGGATTTCCTCGGTGGCGCAGACCGTCTATGCGCTGTTCGAGGAAGAAGAGGGCCTGGAGGCCCTGTTCGGTCTGGTCCGCGATGCCCTGCCCGAGCGGCTCTATGAAACTGCCTATGCCCTGGCCTGCGATGTGGCTGCGGCCGACGGTGTGCTGCATCAGCCCGAGTTGCGCATGCTCGAAGAAGTGCGCGGTGAACTGGCGATCGACCGGCTGCATGCGGTGGCCATCGAATGGGGCGCCCGGGTCCGTCACATCAACCTGTGATCGCATGACCGCCCTGCGCCCCGCAGCCGGGCGCAGGGACACCTCTGCACTGCTACAAATCAACACAAATTTTAGCGGGATTTCCACGCCCTTTCCGATGCGTAAGGGGGGCGGCGTTAAGCTATTGCTGTCCAACCTTTGCTAGCAAGACGGTCATCGCAGATCCGGGCCAAGGATATTCGCCATGACCAACACCGCATTTTCGCTGGCGCGCACCGCCCGCACCCTCGCATTGGGCCTGTTGCTGAGTGCCCTTGCCCTACCCGCCCCCGCGGCAGAGCGTGACCCGGCCGAAATCCTCGCCCTGCAAATCGACATGGCCGGGCGCCAGCGGATGCTCTCGCAACGTCTGGTGGCCTCGGCCTGCTTCCTGTCGTTGGGCATCCAGCACGACACCCAGGCGCTGGCCCTGACCGAGGTCAGCGAAATCTTTCCCACCACGCTCAACCGGCTGATCCGCGGCGATACGCTGCTGAACCTGCCCGCCACGACCGATCCGCAGGTGCGTTGGGCACTGCAGGGCGCGCGCATGGTCTGGGGGCAGGTCGAGCCCCGGGTCAAGGCCGTGCTGACGGGCGACGCCAGTCCCGAAGCGCTGCGCGACCTAGCCGAACACGAACCCGCCCTGCTGACCGCTTCGCAAGGCGTCGTCGCCGCGCTGACCGCGAACCTCGCGATTTCGCCCAATCAGGCCACGCGGCTGCGCGCCGTCGACATGGCCGGACGTCAGCGGATGCTGTCACAGGCCATCATCATGGAAGCCTGCCTGCTGTCGCGCGCCGAAGCCCTCGGGCTCGACACCACTACCCATCACGCCGCCATCACCGCGCGCACCGATCTGTTCGAACTCTCGATGAGCATGCTGCGGGTGGGCGATGACGACGCCGGGGTTGCGCCCCCGCCCGACATCCAAACCGAAGAGGCACTGGACAGATCGCTGCTGATCTGGACCGACATGCGCGAACTGCTCGACCCCGCGCTCGAGGGACAGGCACTGAGCCTCGACACGCTGGACGATCTGGCCGTCGCCTATGAAACCCTGTTGCAAGAGCTTGAAGACATCGTCTGGATGACCGCCAGCGGCTGATCAACTGCCGTAAAGCGCCGCCCACCGCTCGATCAGACGGCTTTGCAGGATCTTGGAGCGCTTGATCCAGAGCGTCGAGCCTTCGGGCTGCTCGGTCCGGGCGGCTCGCCGCCGCCGCGCCACATCGCCGGTAAAAATCGCGAACACCAACTCGGTGCCATCGGGCGCCGTCATGTAACCGGCCAGCGAAGAAACGAAATTGAGGGTGCCGGTCTTGGCATCGACCCGCAGGCTCTGTCCCTGCACCTTGCGCCCGCTGTCATCGCGCAGTTGAAACCCTTTCATCAGCCCGCGCAGCCCCGCCTGCGGCCCGAGCTGCGCCAGCGCCCGCACCATGTCCATGGCCGAAATGCGGGTCTCGGCGTTCAGCCCCGAATGATCGCGGAACTGCGCCTGGGCCACCCCCGCCCGCGCACGCAGCCAGTCGCTCATCGCCGGGCCGGACTGGCCAAGGCCCGCCGGTGCGCCGCGCTGCGCGCTGGCGGTCATGCCCACCGCCTCGGCGGTCAGGTTGGTCGAATATTTCATCATGTCGCGCAGAATTGCGGGCAGGCTGTCCGAGGCATGCTCGGCCAGAACCGTGCCCCCCGGCAGACTGCGCACCGGCTGCGGCGCGGGCAGCGGCATCCCCTGCGCGCGGGCCAGCGTCTGGAACACGTCGCCCGCATAGGCATCCGGGTCGCGCACCGGCAGCCAGCGGCTGCCCGCCTTGTTCAGGGCGCCCGAGGCGACCGTCCAATGTTCCTTGCCGCCCGACTTGCTATAGCTGAACAGCGGTGTCTTGCGGTTGGCCAGCCCGACATCGGCGGTATAGGCTTGCGGCCGGAACCGCGCACCGCGCGCATCCATGCTCAGCTGATACCCCCCGCCTGCGCGCCGCCATTCGAAATGCACCCGGTTGTAGTTCAGGATCAGGCCCGAAACGGCAGGGTTATATCCCACATGCACCGGCTGATCGTCCGCGATTTCGGACGCATAGGGCAGCGCCCCGCCCCAGACCAGAAACCGCCCCGTGACCCCGCGCACCCCCGTGCCCGCCAACCGCGCCGCCAGATCGCCCAGATCGTCGGTCGAGAGCGTCGGATCGCCGCCGCCTGCCAGCACCAGATCGCCCTGGATCAGCCCCCCCACCACCGGCCCGGTCGCGATCAGCCGGGTGCGGAACCGATAGCCCGGCCCCAGCGTCTCCAGCGCATAAAGCGAGGTAATCGCCTTCGCGGTCGAGGCGGGCGGCATCGCCCGATCAGCGCCGCGCGCCTCCAGGACCAGCCCCGAGCGCAGATCGGCCACGACGTAGCAGACATCACCGCTCAACCCCGCGGCGGCCACCAGATCGGCGCCAGTCGGCATCCGCAGCACCTGCGCCGCTGCGCGCCCCGGCACCCCCAGCGTCGCAAGCGCAGCCATGCTGGCCGCGCCCCCTAAAATTCCGCGCCGTGAAATCCGCATCATCGCCTCGTCCGCCGGGCCCCGGAAAAATACCCCGGAGTCGCGTCACGGTAACGCTTGCGCCCCCCCGGCTTCAAGGCCCCGATCAGGTCTTGTCGCGCCAAGCGCCAGAAGCGCGGATCGCCGAGGAGGACAGATCCGACATCGGCATGTCGATGAAGCACCAGGCCGGGCGCCGCGCCAGCGGCAAGGCCCGGGCCTGGGTCGCGGGCAAACGCGCCTGCGCATAGATCTGTGCCGCGCGCGAGCGCCGCGCCGCCATCCGGGACCCGGGCCGCGCCAGCACGCCCACCGGCACCAGATCCAGGATTTGCTGCCAGTTGTCCCAACGATCGAACTGCACCAGGTTGTCTGCCCCCATCAGCCAGACGAAATGCACCCCGGGATACAGCGGCAGCAGCCGCGTCAGGGTTTGCGCGGTGTAGCGGCTGCCCAGCCGCGCCTCCAGATCCGTGATGTCGACGCGGGGGTCTGGCATCACCCGCCGCGCCTCGCGCAGCCGTGCCGCCATCGGCGCGGGCCCATGCGCCTTGAGCGGATTGCCCGGGCTCAGCATCCACCAGACCCGGTCCAACCCGAACCGGCGCAAGGCTTCGCGGGTGATACGGGCATGGCCTTCATGGGCCGGATCGAACGACCCGCCCAGAATACCGATCCGCATGCCCGGCTGCGCAATGGGAAAACCCTGTCTCATAGCGCAGCCCTAGCGATTGCGCCCCGCCATTGGAAGCACAATGTAACGCGCTGGTGACCGCACCGCCGGTCAGCTCAGGCGCGAATCGCCCTCGGCCATCTCCCCGCCGCCCGCGATGGTGCAGCGTCCCCGCCCCTGCCGCTTCGAGGAATACAGCGCCGCATCGGCGTCGGCCTGCATCTGCCCGGCGTCAGGCGTAACGTAATGGGCCGACAGCGCCACGCCGATCGACCCCGAAATCCGACAGATCGCCGTTTCAAACACCCAAGGCTGCTCGAGACGGGCGATGATCCGCGCGCCCATCGCCGTCAGCCGTGCGGGCGCCAGTGCCCCCCGCAAGAGCAGCACGAATTCGTCACCGCCGACCCGTGCCACCACATCGCCACGCCGGGTTTCCGCGCGCAACACTTCGGCGGCCTTGGTCAGCACATAATCGCCCGCCGCATGGCCCAGCGTATCGTTCACCGCCTTGAAATGATCCAGATCGACATGGGCCAGCGCAAACGGCGGCCCACCCAAGGCCAGCCCCTGGAGCGCCTTGTCCAATGCCAGTTCGAACGCGCGGCGGTTCGCCAAGCCGGTCAACGGATCGGTCAGCGCCTGCGTCACCGCCGAACGGCGCGCATCGTCGAGCCGCGCGTTCAGGGCGCGCAATTCATCGAGAACCGCGGTTTTCGCCTCTTGTAGATAAAGCAGTTCCAGCGCCAGGTCCGAGGGCGCGAAATCCGCTTCGGTCAGGCCGAAGACCCGCACAGCCTCGACCAGATGGATGCCGAAGGTCAGATTGACCAACACCCCTTCGGCGCCGTTCTGCCCAACCTCGACGGCGCTGCCCCGCAGGCTGATGTCCGGGCGCGCGCATAGCGTCAGATGCAGCCGCCTGCCCCCCGCCATCGCCCCGCCCCCTGCGGCAGTCGACCGCCGCGCCCGGGCGCTTCCCAGCTGAAAATGCTGCGCAAAAGGCGTGCCGATCGGGCATTCCGGGCCCAGGATCTTGCCCAGCGTCGGCCCCAGCGCGCGCACCGTTCCGCGCCGGTCAAGCCACAGGAACATCGGCATCAACTGCCCCATCTCTTGCGGCGACAGCCCGCTCAGGGCATCTTCCCAACGTTCCACGGTGCAGCGCGCGACCATCACAGCCCCCCGCGCGGCCGGGCCAGCTCGAATCGTCGCCCTTCTACATAGGCCGCTTCCAGCAGCAGCACCTGCACGCGTTCACAGATCCCCTGCGGCTCGATCACTTCGATCAGCACAAGCGCACCGTAATCATCGGCCATTGCCCGCAGTAGTCCCGCGATCACCGCGCCCCATCCCGGGATCGGGCCGCGCACCTCCAGCGTGAAGCGGCCCCGGCTCTCGGCATTGAACCTCAGTTCGGGAAACTCCAGATCGGGCAAGGCCATCCGCCCGCGGCCTTGCAATTCCTCCAGCGAAAACAGGAATTCCCAGTAATCCGTGCCGCTGAAACGCAGCAGTCGGCGCACCGGCTCGACCGTTGCCAGATAGGCGCCGATATCTTCCAGAACCACCGCCCGCGGCTTGTCCAGCGCCGCCATCGCCGCGCGGATCAGATCTTCGGTCAGCGCGTCGTCATAGCGCAGCATCGCCTCGAACCCCTCGGGGCCGATGCCGATATCCTGGGCGACACGGGACCACAGCGATGGCCCGTAATTGTCGCGCAAGAACGCCTGAACTGACTTGTTGATCAAACCGTGCATGGACCCTCCGTCACCGGAGACGCTAGACCTGCCGAGTTAACAAACCCCCAAGCCCGGCTGCCACAGGCCGATTTCAGGGCGTCATGGTTAACCGCCCCGGTCCCAGCCGCAGCGCCATCAGTCCCGCCGGCTCCAGCGGGGCCATGCCCGCGCTCAGCTCGTCAATCAGAGCCGCACCGTCAAAGCCGCCCGTCCCCTCAAGATACCCGTCCTGCCCGTCCGGGTAGACGGTCAGGCCGAGCTGCCAGCCCTGCGGCCCTTTCCAGAAGGCAACCGGCAGGGTCAGGAAATCGCGCCTTGCCGTGCCGGACGCGACCACCAGCACGGCCTCCTCCCCCGGCACTTCGGGCATCAGATCGGCCAGCACCACCAGGCATCCCGGGTTCCCCGCCGGGGTCCGGCGTTCACAGGTCGCCGGGTCAAAACTGGTCTTGTGCGCAATCACCGCCAACAGATCCTCGGGCAGTTCCGCGCCGGCTGGCTGCACCGTCAACACACCGCGCAGGGCCTCCGCGCGGGCAGGCTCGGCCGGCAGAAGGTGCTCCAGCTCCCAGCGTGACCCCGCCTGATCCATCCGCGCCAAGGCCGCCTCCAGGGCCGGGTCGCTGCCGGCCCGCACGCGCAGATCCGCCAGTGCCGCCTGCCCGGGTTTTCCCCAGTCATTCGCCAGTTCCCACAGCGGTAGCGCCTCGGGCGCCAGCCGCCCGTCGGCGAAGCGCCCGAGTTGCGAGTTCACCGCGATCCGCTCGGGCGAGATCAGCGGTGTCAGCCACACCACCGCCAGCGCGATCATCGCCAGCGCCATCGCCGTATTGGCGCGCCGGACCCAGCCCATCCAGTAGCGCCCGGTCAGCACCGCCAGCGCATAGGTCACCGCATAGCCCAGCAGCACCGCAACCCCCGCCGTGGCCATCACCCGCGCGGGCGTCCAGCCATATTGCCCGACCCGCAACGCCACCGCCCAAGCCGCAAGACCGCTCAGCACCGGCAGCAGCAGCGCCAGCCCGCGGGCCGACCAGATCAGTGCAGGCGCATGCGGCGCCTCGACATCGTCCTGATCGACCGCAATCGCAATCAGCGAGATGACCACGACCGCCGCGCCGCCCAGCGTTCCTGCCGCCGAGAGATGCCCGAACAGATGCGTCAGCCCGCGCAGCGGCAACGCCAGCACGAAGATCAGCACCACACCCAGAACCACCGGCAACAACAGCCGCAGCAACCGCAGCAGCAGATAGGGCGAAACCATGTCCGACATTTCGGTCACCACCGACAGACCCAGCCCCAGTGCCGCACCGCACACCAGCCAGATCACCACCTCCTGATCCAGCAGATCGGCCAGCAATTCGACCCCGACGAGCCGCAGCAGCGCCGCCGACAGCAGCAGCACGACCCAGACCACCCCGACAAAAGCCCAGGCGGCGGCGTAGCGCACGACGATATTCCAGCTTTCCAGAAACAGCACCCGATAATCGGCCCAGCCGGTGCTGCCCCGCAGGTTATGCGCGACCCAGAACGGCACCGGCAGGCTGCCCAACGCAATCAGCGCCACCAGCACATGGCCCGCCTCCAACATCTGCGATGCAGTCGAAAAACTCAGGCTTTTCAGCAGACCCAGCCCCGCTACCAGCGCGCCCAGAGCGGCCCCGCCCAAAAGCGCCCGACGCGCGCCCAACTCACCCAGCGTCGCCAGTGCCGTGCCGAAAAACACCACCGCCAGCAACACCAGCGCCAGCAGCGCCCGGGTATCGTGCCAATCCGACAAAAGGTCCGTCAGCGCCCAGAAGGCAAGCCCCCCGGCACTGCCCAGCATCAGAAACTGCACTCTTGCGCCGATCATCGCATTCCCCTTGCCTGCCGGATGCCCGCCGGACACCCCTTGGTGCGCAGGCTAACGGGCGGGACGCGCAATTGCCAGCCCGCCACGCTCTCTTCGCGCGGCTCAGGCACGCCCGGCACCGGGCGCGCTCTGCTCCAGCCAACCCGCGATTGCGGCGATGTCGTCCAGCACCACATCGGCCACCGGCGCCAGCACCTCGGCACGCGCAGGCCCGCTCAGCACGCCCACGGCGACCATTCCCGCCGCCCGCGCGGCGTGCAGGTCGTGCAGACTGTCACCGACCATCGCCACCCGGCCCGGTGCCACACCGATCGCCGCGGCAAAGGCCAGCAACTGCCCCGGCGCGGGTTTCGCGCCATGCCCGCTGTCATAGCCTGCGACAAAATCGAAAAGCCCGGCGACGCCTGCCTGCGCCAGATGCACCCGGGCCGACGCCTCGGCATCGTTGGTCGCCACGCCCAGCCGCAGCCCTTGACCGCGCAACTGCTGCAGGCAGGGCACAAGCGGCACGGCGGGCATCTGCGGGGCCTTCTGTGCGCCGGCGTCCAGCCGCGCGATCAACTGGTCGGCCTCCAGCCCCGGCAGATGCGGCAACAACAGCGCCGCCACCTCGGCCACAGTGCCCGCAATCACCGGCGAGTCGGGTTCGAACAGCGCCGCCTCGGGCGCGAAACGGATCGCCTCGGCCATCCGCGCCGCAAGCAGATCATCCCCCGCGCTCAGTTCCGCCAGCATCCCGCGCGCCCAGGCACCCCAGGTGGCATTGAAATCAAACAGCGTCCCGTCCTTGTCGAACAGCACCGCCGCAATCGACTGCGATGTTTCCGCACGCATCTGCCCGTCCTTTCGCCCCGCTCTCTGCGGGGGCTCGCGCCCGTCTCAGGTCCAGTGCAGCTGATCGCCCCCGCCCAGCAGCGCGCGCGCCTGCACCAGCGCTTCGGGGCGCTCCCCCAGTTCCGCCGCGCAGCCTATGACCCACGCATCGGACTGCAACACGAAATCAAGGACCGCGCACAGAAAAGCCGGGTCCTGCGCCAGCCCGCGCACCTGCCCTGCATCAGCACCGGACTGCCCCAGAAAGGAATCGAAAAGCTCGTCCTGCCCGGCCAGCCAGCCAAGCACCCGAAGAGCCAGAACATAAGCGGTTTCCTGCTGCATCAACTACCCGTCGCACAATTCGAAAGACTTTGTTAACCTATCTGGCGCAAAGCTGAACCAAATAAAACTGCAGGTCGAAGGAGAGCGGGACCCCATGGCAGGAAAAATCCTGATCGTGGATGACGTTGCGACAAATCGAATCGTATTGAAAGTGAAGCTCTCGGGCGCACGATACGAAACGATTCAGGCCAGCAGCGGGACCGAGGCTCTGCAGCATGTCGCGCAGGGCCGTCCTGATCTTATTCTTCTGGATGTGCAGCTTCCCGATTGCAGCGGCATCGAAATCTGCCGCACGCTCAAGGCCGGCCCCGCCACCCGGGGCATCCCGATCGTGATAATCACCGCCTTCGCCGATCCGCAGACACGGCTTGACGCGCTGCGCGCCGGGGCCGACGACGTTCTTGTCAAACCCTTTGACGAGCTGCTGCTGCTGGCGCGTCTGCGCAGCCTACTGCGTGCCAAGGAAACCGACGAAGAGTTGAGCCTGCGTGAAAGCACCTGCCGCGAACTCGGCTTTGCCGAGGCGCAGGCCAGCTTTGGCGCCCCCGCCCGCATCGGCCTGGTCGCGCCCGATCGCGAAACGGGTCTTCTGTGGAAAACCATGCTGGCACGGTTCATGTCGCTCGACACTTTCGTCGTGCTCAACCGTGACGAAGCGCTGATCGAGGCGAGCAGCGCCAATGGCCCCGATGCCTTCGTCATCGCCGCCGACCTGTCGCGCCCCGGCGAAGGGCTCCGCCTGATGTCCGAACTCCGCTCGCGCCCCAGTTCGCGCCATGCGGTGATCTGTATCGTCAGCGGCGAACATGCCCGCGAAACGGCGGCCGTCGCACTTGATCTGGGGGCGAGCGACCTGCTGCCCGAGGTGCTGACCGATCCGGCCACCGCCGAAGAGGCGACGTTGCGGCTCAAGGCGCAACTGATGCGCAAGCGCACGCTGGATCAGCAGCGCGAGAATGTCACCGACGGGCTGCGGCTGGCGGTCACCGACCCGCTGACCGGGCTGTATAACCGCCGGTACGCAATGCCGCATCTGGCCCGGATCGCCGAGCGGTCGCGCATTACGGAACGGCAATTCGCGGTCATGGTGCTGGATCTCGACCGTTTCAAATCCGTCAATGACACCTACGGCCACGCCGCGGGCGATGCCGTCCTGGTCGAGGTCGCGCGGCGGCTCAACTTCAACCTGCGGCAGGTCGATCTGATTGCCCGGATCGGCGGCGAGGAATTTCTGATCGCGATGCCGGAAACCACGCTCGACGCGGCGCGAGTCGTCGCCGAACGACTTTGCCGCGTGATGGAGGAAACGCCGGTCCCGCTGCCCGACGGGTCCGGCGCGGTGCAGGTGACCGTCTCGATCGGGCTGACACTGGGGGGTGGCACCGAACATGACCCGGTCGATGCGCTGATTTCGCTGGCCGACCGCGCGCTGCTCGGCTCCAAGGCCGATGGCCGCAATCAGGTGAAGGTCTTCGACCGGCCTTCGGCCGCCTGACCCCCTCACCCGTCATTAAGGACGCGCTGGCCGCGCCCTCAGGGCCGGGCCGCAGCGGGCGGCGGTGCAAACTTGCGATCGGAATGCGACAATGCATGACGAAGCCGCTCGGCGAAGGCATGGCGCGCCTCCGGCGTCATCTGCCGCAGCCGCTCGAACATCAGCCGTTCGCCAATCTCGATCTGGCCCAGCATCCGCGCCCGGTGCCCTTCAAGCAGCGCCCGCGCCGCCGCCTCGTCCCAGGGCTCGGCATCCAGCGCGTCGACCAGCCGGCTGAAATCGGCCGCAGCCTCGCGACGCATCTTGCGAAAGCTCTGCCCCTCCGCCTCGGCGGCCTTGCGCAACGCCTCGCGATCCTCGCGCGACAGCGCCTCGGTAAACGGACCCAGACTGACATCGCTGACCTGCGGGCGCGGCGGATGGCGTTCATGCCCGACGATGCCGCCGATCACCACCCCGGCCACCAGCAGGTTGAGCGTGACCGAGATCACGAACAGCGCCTTCACCCAGCCGCGCATCCCAGCCTTGGGCGCGCCCCCCTGCGAAACCGGGGCCGTCGTTTCGGTTTTCTGCGTCATCTTTCCCCCTCCTGCCTCATTCCGCCGCCAGCGCGAAGAAATCGCCATCGGGCAACAGGTTGACCGTGCCCAGCGTATCCGTTCCGCCAATATAGCTTGCCGCCACCGTGCCCAGCTGATCGGCCCCGGCAAAGCCGATCCACAGACCGGCGATCGTCGCCGTGGCCATGCCGCTCAGCCCCGCCCAGCCGCCGAACACCGCCGACAGGCCACTCAGGAAACCACCCCTGGGCGCCGCGCGCGAAACCGGGATAGCCGCCTGAAACCCGGCCTGCACAGCTTCGGCGTCGGCCAGCGCCCGCGCCAGAAATGCGTCCGAAGGCTCGGGCATATCGGCCCGGGCCGCGGCGAAGAAATCGTCCAGCACCGTCCCGTTCAGATCCTTGTCAGTCATGACCATACCCCAACTCTTCGCGTTTACCTTCCAATAGCGCGGCCAGCGCGCGCTTTCCGCGGGCCGTCAAGCTTTCTACGGCCTCGACCCCGATTTCCATCGCTGCGGCGATCTCGGGGTTCGACAACCCTTCCAGATGCCTCAGAACAACCGCCTGACGCTGCCGTGCGGGCAGCTGCGCCAATGCCAGTTGCAGGGCCTGCGCACGGTCCGCGTCGATCATCCGCTCCAGCGCCGAGGCCGCGCCATCGGCCACTTCGGGCGCCTCGTCCAGCCCCACGCCACGCCGCCTGCGCAGCCGGTCGGTCGCCAGATTGGTCACCACCCGATAAAGCCAGGTGGAAACCTTGGCCTCGCCGGCGCGCCACTCGGGTGCGATCTTCCACAGCCGCAACAGCGCCTCTTGCGCCAGATCCTCGGCCTCGGCCCGATCGCCCAGCATCCGCAGCGCAACCCTGTAGGCCAAAGGCCCCAGCCGCAACGTCAGCGAACGCGCCGCCGCCCGGTCCCCATTGCCATAAAGGACCAGAAGCGTCTCGTCAGAGACCTCGGTGAGCGCGTCGAATGCCATATCCATGCTTCCCGTAGGCCTAGCCTTATTCCCGTCCCGTGGCAATTTGTGCATCGTCCCGGCCCGGAGGTTTCCCCCGGGCCGGAACCGGATCAGTTACCCTGCTGCGGCGCAGGCGCGGTCTGGCGGTTGAAGAACTGCCCCCAGCCGTCGTTTTGCGGCCCCATCGGGCCATTGGCACCCGGACGGCCCATCGGCCCCTGCGGACCCATCGCGTTGCAATCGCCCCGCATCCGGTCGCCGTGCTTGCCGCCGTGGCGATCATGCCAGCGCCCATCGCGATTCTGGCCCCCCATGCGATCCCCCATCCGGGCCTGCAAAGCAGCCAGTTCGTCCTCGGTCACCGCGCCATCGTCATTGGCGTCGAAGCGATCGAACATCCCTTGCGGGCCGCGCGGCAGCGCCAGTTCCGCCGCCGACAGCATCCCGTCGCCGTCAGTGTCCTGCGCCGCGATCCGGGCCTTCACCCGCGCTTCCGCACGCAGCTGCGCCTTGCGCATATCCGCCGCCACCAGTTCTTCGGCACTCAGCTTGCCATCCCCGTTGGCATCCAGCGCGGCCGCCTCCGCGGCACGTTTGGCGGCGATCTCTTCCGCGGTCACCTTGCCATCGCCATCGGTATCGAAGTCCTTGAAGTCAAAGCCCAGCATCGGACCGCCCATCGGGCCACCCATCGGCGCATCGACCATCGGGCCTTGGCCCATCGGACCTTGACCGCCCATGCCGGGCCGCCCCATCGGACCCTGACCCACCGGGCCGGTGCCATCCTGTGCCTGCGCCATCACCGGCGGCTGGCCATTCATTTGCTGCGCCACGACCGGCACGGCCACGGCCAGCGCCGTCCCCGCCATCAGCGCGGCCACGATCGTCTGTTTCAGCGTACGTTTCATCGTATCAACTCCGTGTTTCGCGGCACCCTCCTGCGCCGCTGATACCCTCCAAACGCGGCATTCCCGGGGTTCCGTCGCCATACGCGCGCCCCTCACTCAAGCGTGAAGCGATCGTGAGCCACGGACTATCGGCGGAATTTCCTTCCCCCTCGCGCGCTTTCGTCCGATAACAAAGCAACGCGAAGGGGAGAGCGCGATGACCATGACCCAGATCGACACCGAAGACGACCGCCCGCTGGGCCGTGCCATCACGCGCGGTCTGCTGTGCCGCTGCCCGGCGTGCGGGCGCGGGCGCTTGCTTAGCGGCTATCTGACGGTGCGCGACGCCTGCCCCGCCTGCGGCGAGGATTTCACCCCCCAACGCGCCGACGATGGCCCGGCCTATCTGACGATCCTGATCGTCGGGCATCTGATGGCGCCCGCTATCCTGTGGGCCTTCGTCGCCTATCGCCCCAGCCCGCAAACCCTGATCGCGATCTTCGCCACCGGCACGGTCGCGCTGTCGCTAGCGCTGCTGCCGCGGCTGAAAGGCATGATCGTGGGCATTCAATGGTCGCGCCGGATGCATGGCTTCGGCGCCGGAGAGATCGTGCATGACTGAACAAAGCCCGCCCGCCGCCCCGCATCACCCCACCATCGACAAGACCGCGCTGCGCCATGCCGCGACCGTGCTGGTCGTGCGCCGCGACGGCACGCAAGGCCCTGCCGTCCTGATGGGGATGCGCGGCGCTGGCGCGGCCTTCATGCCGTCGAAATACGTCTTCCCGGGCGGCGCGCTCGATGCGGGCGACAGCGCGATTGCACAGGCCACGCCACTGTCGGCGACCTGCGCGCGGCGGCTGGCCTTCGAGGCGCCCGTTGATGTGGGCCCGGCCCTCGCCACCGCCGCCGTGCGCGAACTGTGGGAGGAAACCGGCCTTCTGCTGGGGGCGCCCGGGGCCTGGCCGGACACCCCGCCCGCGGATTGGACGGGCTTTGCAGAAACCGGGCACCTGCCCGCCGCCGCCCCGCTGCATTTCGTCTTTCGCGCGATCACCCCACCGGGCCGCCCGCGCCGGTTCGATGCGCGTTTCTTCCTGACCGATGTCGCCGATCTGGCCTCGGACCCCGACGATTTCTCGCGCGCCTGCGACGAACTCAGCCATCTGCACTGGGTGCCGATGGCCGAGGCCCGCGCGCTGAACCTGCCCTTCATCACCGAGGTCGTGCTGGCCGAGGTGCAGGCCCTGCTGGAGTCCACCAGCGGGCCGCTGGGGCCGCCCGAAAGCGTGCCGTTCTTCGACAATTCCGGGTCGCGTTCGATCTTCCGGCGGATCGACTAACCGCGCGCGCCGCCCAGCACGATAATCAGCAGCGAGGCCACCACCAGCGCGATCCCCACGCCTTCGCGGCGGGTCAGCCGTTCGTGGAATACCAGCGCGGACACCAGCAGCGTGAAAACGATTTCCACCTGCCCCAAGGCCCGCACATAGGCCGCGTTTTGCAGCGCAAAGGCCGCAAACCACCCCGCCGATCCCGCAACCCCGGTGATGCCGACCCAGACCGTCTTGTGCCAAGCGCGCAGCACCCGGCCCAGCTCGCCCGGCTCGCGCAGGCGCAGATAGGCCGCCATGCCAAGGCTTTGCGCGAAGGTAACGCAGGCCAGTGTGACGATGGCACGGGTAAAGAAGGGCAGCGGCATCAGTTCGAGCGTGGCGCCACGATAACAGATCGCCGACAGGCCGAACAAACCGCCCGCCGCAATACCATAAAGTGCTGCGCGCGGCGACATCGCGCCACCCGCCGGGGATTTCGACAGCGCCAGCACCCCCGCCAACCCGACACCGATGCCCAGCCAGCCCAGCACCGACACGCCCTCGCCCAGGATCAGCAGCGAGAACAGCGCGACCTGCACCGTCTCGGTCTTGGTGAAGGCAACACCGACGGCGAAATTGCGCAGCTTGAACAGCGCGACCGTCAGGAAGGTCGCGACCACCTGCGCGGCGCCCCCCGCCAGCGCAAAGCCCCAGAACCGCGCGCCCGTTTCGGGCCAGCCCTGCGCGGTGGCGATCAGCACCAGCGCCGCCACCGTCGCCGCAATCGGCGCGCCGAACAGAAACCGCGAAAACGTCGCGCCGCCGACCGACAGCCCGGTGCCGGTTAACCGTTTTTGCAGCATGAAGCGCAACGTCTGCACCGCCGCCGCCGCGAAGGTGATGACGACGAACAGCGCCCCGCTCATCGCCCGATCTTGCCGGGCAGATAGCCGTTGAAGGACAGCACCTCATGCGCCGCCGTCCGCAGATCGGCCCGCGCCGGCAGATCACGCGCCAGCACCATGCCGAACCGCCCCGAGGGCGTGCCCAGCACCGCGACGCGGTAATCCTGATCGACCCACAGCACCCAGACCGGTTCGCGCCCGAAGCCCGTGTCGGGCGTGATCCGCCCGCCCGGCCCCGTCACCACCGCGCGCCCGGCCAGCACCGCAGGCTTGGCCCCGCTGCAATCCACACCCGACAGGGCATAGCCGCCGTGCCCGTCATAGGCCCAGTCCTGCGTGGCCCCCGCGCAGCCCGGCGTGCCGCTTGCGGCCACCTTCCAGCGGCCCGCGAAGCGCGCCGGATCGAACAGCGCGGCCGAGGAAATCCACGCCCCGTCCTCGCGCAGCCCCGGCGCCGGGGCCGGGGCGGCACAGGCCGCAAGCCCAAGGGCCGCAGCCCAGATCAGTCGACGCATTCGGTCACCCGCAAACCAGAGGCGGTCACCACCTCGTTACATCCCAACAAGGGCACTACCGGCGCACAGGTCATCGACCGCGCCAGACACACGCCCTCGCAATCGGCGCCGGTGCGGCAGGCCTTGCCGCCATCCTTCGGGCGATGCTGACAGATCAGCCCGTCGCGACTTGCCACCCAATCGCCGCCCTGCCCTTCGCACAGCGTCTTTTGCTGCGCGACCAGCGCGGCGCCCACGGGTTCAAGCTTGGGCGGCCTGTCATCGGCGGGCTTGCAGCCCGCCAGCGACAGCAGGACCACAGCCACACCAAGCCCGACCCTCACACGCCGGTCAGAACGGCATCGGATGCGCATGATGGGCCTTTTCGATCGCCTTGAGAACGTCGGGCGGTAGCACCATCCCTGCGGCATCCAGCGATTTGTCCAGCTGCGCGACCGAGGTGCCGCCGATGATCGGGATGACCGGGAACGGGCGCCCCAGAACCCAGGCGATCGCCATCGTGACCGGGTCCAGCCCCGCCTCGCGCGCGATACCGACATAGACATCCGCGATCTCATAGGCGCGCGGGTTCGAGCGCCCGCCCAGCTCGCGGTTGAGTGACCGGCGCGAGCCCTCGGGCACCGCCCCGCCGGAATATTTGCCGCTCAGCATCCCCACCGCCAGCGGCGAATAGGCCAGACAGGTGACATCCTCATGCACGCCCAGCTCGGCCAGATCGGTGTCATACAGACGGCACATCAGCGAATATTCGTTCTGGATCGAGGCCACCCGCGGCCCATGCCCGGCCTCGGCCAAGGCCAGCCATTGCGCGGTGCCCCAGGCGCTTTCGTTCGACAGGCCGAAATGCCGGATCTTGCCCTCGGCCACCAGATCCTTCAGCGTTTCCAGACAGGCCGCCATGTTCTCGATCACCTCGGCCCGCGCGGGCTGCTTGCTGGCGTCGAAGCCCCAGTTCTGGCGGAAGTGATAGCTGCCGCGATTGGGCCAGTGGAACTGATACAGGTCGATGTAATCGGTGCGCAGCCGGGTCAGGCTGGCCTCCAGCGCGCGACGGATGTTGGCGGGGTCGATCTGTTCGCCCTTGCGGATGATCTGCCCCGGACCGGCGATTTTCGAGGCGATCACCACCTCGTCGCGCCGCCCCGATTTCGCCAGCCACGACCCGATGATCGTTTCCGTATCGCCCACGGTTTCCGCGGTCACCGGGTTGACCGGATACATTTCTGCCGTGTCCAGGAAATCGACGCCCCGCGCCAGCGCGTGGTCGATCTGGGCGTGGCCCTCGGCTTCGGTATTCTGGGTGCCCCAGGTCATGGTGCCAAGACAAATCTCGGACACCATCAGGCCGGTCCGGCCCAATTCACGCTTGCGCATCTCTGCCTCCTGTCTGGATTTTGCCGGAGCCTGCCACAGCCCCGGCGCGAGGGAAACCCCCAAGCGACCGGCTCAGCCGACCTGGTCGATCAGATCGCCATAGCCCTGGGCCTCCATCTCCTCGACCGGCACAAAGCGCAGCGCCGCCGAGTTGATGCAATAGCGCAGACCGCCCGCCTCGGCCGGGCCGTCCTCGAAGACATGGCCCAGATGGCTGTCGCCATGGGCAGAACGCACCTCGGTGCGCATATGGCCCAGGCTCGGGTCGGGCAGTTCGACGACATGGCTGGTCACCAGCGGGCGCGTGAACGACGGCCAGCCGCAGCCCGATTCATACTTGTCGGACGACGCAAACAGCGGCTCGCCCGAGACGATATCGACATAGATCCCGCGGGCCTTGTTGCCCAGAAGCGCGCCGGTAAAGGGCCGTTCGGTGCCCGCTTCCTGGGTCACATGGTATTCTTCGGCGCTCAGGCGGGCCAACGCCTCGGGGGTCTTGTGATAGCGGGTCATCGGGGGCTCCGTTGTAATGCCTTGCGCAAGATAGCTCTGCGCGCCGCCAAGGAAAGCCCCCGCGCCGGGGCAATCCACCGCTACGCCGGATGCGACATTTTTCGGCGCAAAGCCGTTGTGATGGGCGCGCGCATAGCCGATACCATGACCAGCGCAACAGAATCGTGCCCAGATGCCCCAAAGTCCATCGTCCGCGACGCCCCGCACCGCGCGCCTGCGCAACCTGCTGCCCATCGGGCTTGGGCTGGGGCTGTTTGCCGTCGGGCTCTGGGCGCTCTATCGGTTGCTCAAACCCGTGCATGCCGCCGATATCCTGCTTCAGATCAAGACGATGCCGCCCTCGGCGCTGGCCATCGCGATGGCGGCCACCGCACTGGGTTACATGGCGCTGATCGGCTATGACTGGTGGGCGCTGACCTATCTGGAGAAACGCCTGCCGCTGCGCGCGGTCGCCCTGGGCGGGTTTCTGGGCTATGCCTTCGGCAATACCATCGGCATCAGTGTGATTTCCGGCGGCGCGGTGCGTTACCGGATCTATTCGGCCTTCGGCCTCAATGCCTTCGACGTGGCGGCGCTGGCCTCTTATATCGCGCTGGCGATGGGGATGGGGCTGACGCTGGTCGGGTTGTTTGCGCTGGGGCTGCACCCCGCAGCGCTGCACGGGCTGTTGCCGCTGCCCCAATCGCTGATCCGGCTGGGAGCCTTCGGCGCGGGGGGCGGCACGCTGGCGCTGCTGTTCTGGCTCTCGGCCAGCCGCCGCAGCCTGAAGATCTGGCGCTATGACATCACCATGCCCGCCCCGCGGATTCTGGTGGGTCAGCTGGTGGTGGCGCTGTTCGATTCCACCATGGCGGCGCTGACGCTCTATATCCTGCTGCCCGAGGGCGCGCCGGGCTTCACCACCTTCCTCGCGATCTATGCCACCGCCACGATGGTCGGCGTGCTCAGCCATGTGCCGGGCGGCGTGGGCGTTTTCGAAACCGTGGTGCTGGCGGCGATGCCGCCGGGCATTGCGGTGGGGGACGTGGCCGCCGCGCTGCTGATGTTCCGCTCGATCTATTACCTGCTGCCCTTCGCCATTGCCTTCGTCATCGTTTCGCTGAACGAGGCACGGCTGGCGGGCGGCTGGGCGGCGCGCGTCTTTGGCGAGCTGTCCGAACCGATGCGCCCCGTGATGGGGGCACTGGGCGGCGCCGCGCCCTGGCTGACCGGGCTTTGGGCCCTGGGCTTTGGCGGCTATCTGCTGCTGGTCGCCTTGATGCCTTCGGCCATCCCGACCGGCGACAGCGACGATCTGGTCGGCGCGATCCTACTGGAAGGCGGCACGCTGGTCTCTGCCGTGATGGGGATCGTGCTGATGATCCTGTCACACGGGTTGATGCGGCGCCTGTCGGGGGCATTCTGGCTGACCATCGTTGCCCTGGGTGGCGGCGTGATCGCGGCCCTGATGAACAATTTCGACATCGAAAGCGCACTGCTTCTGACGCTGGGCGCGCTGGCGCTGCTGCCCTTCCGGCATGAATTCCACCGTCATGCCAAGATCACCGAAGGCGTGTTCACCCCCGCCTGGTTCGCGATGGTCGCGGCGGTGGTGCTGGCGGCGGGGTCGTTCTTCTTCTTCGTCCACGAGGCCACGCCCTATTCGCAGGCCTTCTGGACCGAGTTCACCCATGACGCCAACACGCCGCGGGCCTTCCGGGCGGCGCTGGCGGCTTCGGCAGTGCTGCTGACCTTCACGGTCTATCTGGCGCTGCAACCCTCACGAGCACGATCTGGGGCCCCTTGCGAGGAAAGCCTCGCGCTGGCCGCGCAGATCATTGCCGCGCAAAATGAGCCCCAGGCCTGTCTGGCGCTGACCGGCGACAAGTCCTTTCAGTTCTCGCCCGATCAACGCGCTTTCGTGATGTATGGCCGCCAGCGTGCCAACTGGGTCGCCCTGGGGGACCCGGTCGGGCCGGCAAGCTCTGGCGTCGAGGCTGCCTGGGCCTTCCATGAAGAGGCGCTGCGCGCGGGGGGGCGCGCGATCTTCTACGAGGTCAGCGCGCGGCACCTGACGCTTTGGGTCGAAATGGGGCTGGCCTTGCACAAGGTCGGCGAAGAGGCAGTCATCGCGCTGCCCGGGTTCTCTCTGGCGGGCGGGGCGTTCAAGACCATGCGCGCGGCCTATAACAAGGCCCAGCGAGAGGGGCTGGCGTTGCAGCTTTTGCACCCGCCCCATTCCGAGACGCTGCTGGCCGAGCTGGGCACGATTTCGCAAGAATGGCTGGCGGCCAAGGCCGGACGCGAGAAGCGCTTTTCTGTCGGGCATTTCCATGCGGACTATTTGGCGCATTTCCCGATTGCCGTGCTGCGGCAGCATGATCCGGAGATGCCCGGCGCCCCGGCCCCGATCCTGGCCTTCGCCAATATCATGGCGCCGGGGAATGGCACGCGGGTGGCGATCGACCTGATGCGCTATCGTCCCGGGCGGGGGTCGGGTTTGATGGAGTTCCTGTTCCTGGCCTTGATCGAGCACTATCGCGATGCGGGCGCGGCCGAATTCAGCCTTGGGGTGGCGCCTCTGGCCGGGCTGAGCGAGCGACGCACCGCCCGGCTCTGGGACCGCTTTGGCCACCTGATGTTCCGCCATGGCGGGGCTTTCTACAATTTCGAGGGCCTGCGCGGGTTCAAGCAGAAATTCCGCCCCGACTGGCAGCCGCGGTTCATCGCCCTGCCGCCCGGCGTGTCGCCGATGATGGCGATGGCCGATGTCGCGCTGCTGATCGCAGGCGGACCGCGCGGCATTCTGGGCAAGACACCGCCGCGCGCAACGCCCCCTGAGTCCGAAACCGCTGCACGCGACACCGCTGCCGTCCCCGCCTTGCCAGATGGCGGCGAGCGTCGCTAATGCAGGCGGGCGCGCCCCGGCCTCGGATCTGACAAGGTGGTGGGTCGCGCGCCAGGTGTGGTGGCCAGCATGGCCTCAGCCTCGGCCCAGAGCGTCGCGAGCGGGGGCAGCGCCTGACGAATTTCAGGCAAGTCCCCCTGCCCGGCCAGGATTTCGTGCCGTCTGAGCCCGGCATGCAACCCGGTCAGGCCCAGCATCGCCGCAGAGCCCGCGAACTTATGTGCCACCTGAGCGTAATCAGGCAACGTGCCCGCAGCCGCCAGTTGCTGCATCCGGGCCAGCCGCCGGCGCCCTTCGGCAAGGAAATCCGCCTGCAGTTGCGCGAATTCCTCGCTTCCGAAGACGGCCTCCAGATCGGCCCGCACCGTTTCATCCAGCGGGCTGGCAGGGTCGTCATTCTTATCGTTCGCCCTCAGATGAAGCTGCGTCAGCGCAGCGGCCAGCGACTTGCGGGTAACCGGTTTCGACGTGACCTGATTGCACCCGGCCTGCAACAACCGCTCGGCCATTTCCGGCAACACGTTCGCAGTGACCGCGATGATCTGCGTGTGCTGGTTCGGACCCGGCGCCGTGCGCAGGATGCGCGTCGCCTCCAACCCGTTCAGCACCGGCATGTTCAGATCCATCAAGATCACGTCGAACACCTTTTCCGATGCCAGATCAACGCATTCACGCCCATTGCGCGCCGCCGTCACCCGATGTCCGCCCTGCCGCAGCAATTCGCTCAGCACGGTGCGGTTGAGCGTGTTGTCCTCGACCAGCAGAACCTCCAGCGCGGGCAGATCGGCACGCTCCACCGGCGGCGGTGGCTCTGCAGGTCCGGTCGGGCTGCTTGCCGGCTCTGACAGATCGGCCCGTGGCGCGGGCAGCGACAGCCAGAAGACCGACCCTTCGCCCAGTTCGCTTTCGACATCGACCGTGCCGCCCATCGCCTGCACCAGCCGCCGCACGATACCCAGGCCCAGCCCGGTGCCCGTATTTTCACGCGACAGATCAGCGTCGATCGACACGAAATCGTCAAAGATCGTCGACAGATCGCTGCGCGAAATGCCGATTCCCGTGTCGATGACGCGGATTTCCAGCGTGCTGCGGGCGGGATGATATTCCAGTTCGATACGGATCACCCCGTCCGTCGTGAACTTGGCCGCATTGCCGATCAGATTGAGCAACACCTGCCGGACCCGCACCGGGTCCCCCAGCACACGCCCGATCGGGGGGCCCAGCACCTCGACCTCCATATCATTGCCGCGCGCGGCCGCGGCCGATCGCTGCGTGTCGATGATCTGCCGCGCGATCTGTTCGGGGTCGAAGGGCACGCGCGAAAACGTCAGCTTGCCCGCGTCCAGCCGCTCCACATCCAGAACATCGTTGACGTGGTGCAGCAGGATCTGCCCCGCCTGCGCCATCGCCGCGACGAAATCGCGCTGACGGTCGTCAAGCGAGGTGCCCTGCAGGATTTCAAGCGTTCCCAGCAACCCGTTCAGCGGCGTGCGCAGCTCATGGCTCATCACAGCAATGAAGGCCGCCTTGGCACGTTCGCCCGCCATCGCGGTGTCGCGCGCCGCAATCAGTTCCTGCCGCGCAGCGACCCGGCTGGAAATATCGCGCAGGAACAGGACATAGATGTCCCGCCGCCCGATCCGGGTGTTGGTCGCCGACAGTTCCGCCGGAAACACCGTGCGATCGTGGCGGCATACATCAAGCTGCACCAATCCCGGCCCCGCTGTCCCACGCAGATGTGCCAGTGCCCCCGCCCGGGTCGCGGCATCCCCTTCGGGCAGGATCAGATCGGCCAGATCGCGGCCCATCGCGTCATCGCGGCTGACACCGAAGATCGCCTCGGCCGCGGCATTGAATTCGATCACCCGCAGGCGCTGATCGGCGACGATCACCGCGTCCAGCGCGGTTCCGATCACCGCCTCCAGCCGCTGTTTCGCCGCCCGCAGCGAGCGGGCCTGCCGCATCCCGAACCGCCACAAGAGCCACAGCCCCAGAAACCCGCCTGCCAGAACCGCCATCAGCAGCGCAGTCAGGATCGCCAGCCGCATCAGGGCATTGAAGACGCGCTCGCGCTGCTCTTTCGCCTGGGCCGCGAATTCGCGCACCCCCAGCAGCGACAGGCTGCGCACCGCTTCGGCCAGCGCGTCGGAACGGGCCATCAGATCGGGGCGGATCTGCGCGAAGGGGGTGTCAGGCGCGTCGATCAGCCCGGCCGCATCGCGCAAGAAGTCCTGCAGCTGCGTGATCTGCGCAATCGCCACCGGGGTAATGACGATCCGGCGGAAACTGTGTCCATCCAGCACGGTCTGCACGCGGCTGTAGAACACATCGAAGCGGCGGGAAAATTCGGCGATGCTGGCGGGGTCTTGCGGATCGCTGCGCAGCAGGGCGATCTGCATGCGCGCAAATTCGACATCCAGCTGCGCCAAAGACCATTGCTGACTGTCGGAATTGGCAATCGCAAGCGAGTCAATCTCTTGCTTGACCTCGGCGCCGTAGCGATAAATCCCCCAAAGCGCCGCCCCCAGAAGCACCAGCACGCCAAGCACAACCAGCGCCTTGCGCAGCCGGGATGGCCGGCGCTCACCCTCGGGGGCCGGGGAAGCGAACGCCATTGTCTTCGGGCGCCTGTGCATTCACCGAACCGGTTATTTCTCGATCCGCAGCCGGGCGACCTGCCACACGCTGCGGGAATAGATCACCTCGTTACGCAGGCTCTCGGCCGCATCATAGGGATAGACGAGCCACAGCGGCCCCTTGTCGCGCAGCGGCATCGCGGCGCCGTTGCGTTCATAGGCCAGCAGCGCCTCGCCCTCGCGGATTTCGGACACGGGGATCTTCACGCTGTAATCGTTGACCGCGGTGACCTGCACCGTGCCCCCGTCGATCCCGTAGGCATCCAGCAAGGCCCGTAGCGGCACCCCAGCGAACTGCTGTTCGCCTTCGGTCCAGATCGTCGTGGTGGCGAAGCGTGCCACGGGCAACGCCTGCAACGCGGCCATGTCGAACGCGATTTCCGTGCCCGGCGGCCGCCCCGGCAGATCGCCCGCAAGAACCAGCACCGGCCCGTCGGGCGCCTGCTCGGCGCTGACAGGCGATAAGGGCAGGGCAAGAAACAAGATCAGCGACAACAGAAGACGGCGCACGGCAATTCCCTCCGGCAAGGACGCGACCCGCCGAAACTGCCACAGATCCCCCTATCCGTCTGGCACAAAAGGATTAATTGCCTAACAGTTCGTTTCTGCCGCCCCCCCGCACCAAACGCAAAAGGCGCCCCGAAGGGCGCATTTGTCATCGTCTGCAAGGGGTTAGAGCTGGGCCGCCACGTCTTCGGGCACGTCGAAGTTATGCGTCACTTCCTGCACGTCATCGTCTTCTTCCAGCAGGTCGATCAGCTTCATCAGCTTCTGCGCGGTTTCCAGATCGACCTCGGTACGGGCCTGCGGCTTCCAGATCAGCTTGGATTCCTGGCTTTCGCCCAGGGCCTTTTCCAGCGCATCGGACACGTCCGACAGGCTTTCCATCGCGCAATAGATGAAATGCCCGTCCTCGTCGCTTTCGACATCATCGGCGCCCGCTTCCAGCGCGGCCATCATCACCGTATCGGCATCCGCAACATCGGCGGCATAGGTGATTTCGCCCACGCGGTCGAAGCCGTGCGACACCGAGCCGGTCTGGCCCAGGTTGCCGCCTGCCTTGGTGAAATAGCTGCGCACGTTCGAGGCGGTGCGGTTGAGGTTGTCGGTCATGCATTCGACGATCACCGCAATCCCGTTCGGACCATAGCCTTCATAGCGGATCTCGGTGTAATCGGCCGCATCGCCGCCCTGCGATTTCTTGATCGCGCGGTCGATCACATCCTTCGGCATCGACTGCGAGCGCGCGGCTTTCACCGCCAGACGCAGACGCGGGTTTTTGTCGGGGTCCGGGTCGCCCATCTTGGCCGCGACGGTGATTTCCTTCGCCAGCTTCGAGAACATCTTGGAGCGAAGTTTATCCTGCTTGCCCTTGCGGTGCTGGATGTTCGCCCATTTTGAATGGCCTGCCATGACCTTCTCCGTCGAATTTCTGAATTTGCGCCTCTATATGCCAGCAAGGGCCCCGCCCGCAAGCCAAGCCTGCAAACCGCGCCTCAGAGCGGCCAGATCAGCGGGATCACCAGACAGGCGGTCAGCCCGGTGACGATATCCAGCGGGATGCCCAGCCGCAGGAAATCCGAAAACCGATAGCCGCCCGGACCATAAACCATCATATGCGTCTGATAGCCGATCGGCGTGGCAAAGGCGACCGAGGCCGAGAACATCACCGCCACCGCGAAGGGCCGCGGATCGAGCCCCAGCGCCAGCGCCAGCTTGATCGCGATCGGCGTATAGATCACCGCGACGGCGTTGTTCGACAGGAACTCGGTCATCACCAGACCCAGGAAATAGACCGCGAACAGCGCCGCCATCGGGTGCAGTTCGGCCAGGAACGGCGCCACGGCGTCGACGATCAGCTTGACCGACCCCGCCTCGTCCAGCGCCTCGCCCACCACCAGCATCGAGAAGATCATCGCCAGCAACCGCCCGTCGATGAAGGAAAACGCCTCGTCCGCGTCGATGCAGCGGCTGATCAGGATGACCGCGACCGCGACCATCGCCAGGGCCATGATCGGCGCCACATCCAGCGCCGACAGCCCCACGACCGCGGCCAGCGCACCCACCGCCAGCGGCATGTGGCTGCGCCGGAACGCCCGCACCGTGGGTTTGGACACATCGACCAGATCCATGTCGGCGGCCAGGCGCGCGATGTCCTCGGGTGCGCCCTCCAGCAGCAGGGTGTCGCCCACCACCACCACCAGATCGTCCAGCTGACGCCCGATGTTCTGGTTGCGCCGATGCGCGGCCAGAACATAGACGCCATAGCGCCGCCGCAGCCGCAATTCGCCCAAGGACCGCCCGATCATCCGGCAGCCGGGCGAGATCAGCACCTCGACCGTCTCGGTCGCCACCGAACTCAGCTTGTCGACCATCCGCAGATCGGGGTTCTGCTGCATGCCCAGCAATTCCGACATCTCGGTGCGCAGCACCACGCGGTCGCCCGCCTCCAGTTCCGCATTGGGCAGATCGCGCCGCAGGCTGGCATCGCCGCGCAGCACATCGACCACGCGCACGCCTTCGCGCTTGAACGCATCGACGCCCAGCACCCCCTGCCCGATCAGGCTGCTGTTTTCCGGGATCGCGACCTCGGTGAAATATTTCATCTTCGGCCGCTCGCCCAGCAGGAAGGACATCGACTGCCGCTCGGGCACCAGATGCTTGGCAAACAGCGCCATGAAGATCGACCCCACCGCCGCGACGGCAAGGCCCACCGGCAGGATTTCGAAGATCGAGAACGGCTCCAGCCCGTCCTTGCGCACCACCCCGTCGACCAGAATGTTGGTCGAGGTACCGATCAGCGTCAGCATCCCGCCCATCACCGTGAAATAGCTCAGCGGCATCAGGAACCGCGAGGGCGAGATATTCAGCTTGCGCGCGACCTGGATGAAGACCGGGATCATCACCGCCACCACCGGCGTGTTGTTCATCACCCCCGAGGCCAGCATGGTGATGACGAACATGAAGATGATCGTGGTCACCGGACGCGCCGAGATATGGCTTTCGGCATAGCGCGTCATCCGGTCCAGCGCACCGGTGCGCACCAGCGCCCCCATGATCAGGAACATGAAGGCGATCGTCCAGGGGGCCGAGTTCGACAGGGTCTTGACCGCCGTGTCATAGGGCACCATGCCCAGCACCAGCATCAGCGCGGCGCCGCCCATGGCCACAACCTCGGGCGGGTGCTTTTCGCGCAGGAACATCACGAACATGCCCACGACGATCCCCAGCGCCAACAGGGCGGTGCCGGTCTCGGACAGGGGAAGAGTGATCATGATGCCTCGTCTGAACCGTTCATTTCAGCGCGATACTAGCGGCGCGCGGGCGTTAGACAAGCGCCCTTTCGCCGCGCCGCCCCCGGCCCGGCCACGCCACGCCCGCAAAACCGGCAGGTTCCGGCCTGCGCGCCTCAAACCGGAGCGGAGGGCGCAAGCCGCCCGCCCAGCCGCACCGCCTGGCAGGTCTTGGCCTTGCCGGTCCGGTCGCAGGTCTCTACGTAAAATCCGCTCAGCGTGGCCTCGCCCGTGGCCGGGCTGAAGCGCTCGCGCGCCATGCCGGTGATGAAGCGGCGCATCGGCTCGGCCTTGTCCATGCCGATGACAGAATGGTAATCGCCGCACATGCCCGCATCGCTCAGATAGGCGGTGCCACCAGGCAGAACCATCGCATCGGCGGTCGGCACATGGGTATGGGTGCCCACAACGACGCTGGCGCGCCCGTCGCACCAATGGCCCATCGCCATCTTCTCGCTCGTCGCCTCGCAATGCACATCAACCAGAATGGCCTGCGCCAGCCCGCCCAGCGGATGCGCGCGCAACACCCCGTCGATGGCCGAGAACGGATCGTCGAAGGCCCGCTTCATGAAGACCTGCCCCAGCACCTGCGCCACCAGAACCTTGCGCCCGCGGCGATCCTCGAACAGGCGCGCCCCCTTGCCCGGTGCATCCTTGGCATAGTTGATCGGTCGGATCACCCGCGGCTCACTGTCGATGAATCGCAGCATGTCTTTCTGGTCAAAAGCATGATCGCCCAGCGTCACCACATCGGCCCCCGCCGCCAGCAAGAGCTTCGCGTGATCGCCCGTCAGCCCCATGCCGCCCGAGGCGTTCTCGCCATTGACCACAACGAAATCGAGGCCCCAATCCTCACGGATCTTCGCCAGTTGTCCAGAGACGGCCGCACGCCCCGCGCGCCCCATCACATCGCCAAGAAACAGGATTTTCATGCGCTCTCCCATAGGCCCACGATCCCGAAAGGGCAATCTTTTCCCTTCTTTCTGGCGAAAATATCCTGCGGGGGTCCGGGGGGGCAAAACCCCCGGCGAGCCCGACTGACGAGGCTGGAGGGGGCGCTGCCCCCGCAGGCAAGCCTGCCCCCCGGAGTATTTGGGCCAAGAAGAAGATCAGCGCGCGGGCGTGAGGATGCCCCTTTCGGTCACGATCAGATCAAGCGGCTGGTCGGTGGGTTCGACCGGCACTTCGGGCAGCTCCTGCGCCGCGTAGGCAAAGCCGATGGCGGTGACCGGAGCTTGCGCGCGCAGCCGTTCCAGCGTGCGGTCGTAAAAACCGCCGCCATAGCCCAGACGGAAACCGCGCCGATCGAAGGCGACAAGCGGCACGATCAGCACCCGCGGCGTGATCTCGGCCCCGGTTTCGGGGATCAGCGCGCCGAAGGGGCCGACGATCATCGGTGTATCGGGGCGCCAGGTGCGGAAGATCAGCGGCTGGCCGGGGCCCAGGATCACCGGCACCCCCACCGGGCCGGGATGCGCCGCCATGGAGGGCAGCGGGTCGATCTCGGTGCGGATCGGCATGTAACCGGCCAGCGGCGCGTCCCCAAAACGCGCCAGTGCCGCGCGCAGATGGGCGGTGGCATCGCCGCTATAGGCGGCATGGGCGGCCTTGCGAGCGGCAAAGGCGGCGCAACGGGCCGCGTCCTTGGTCACAGCAGCAACGCCCCGGCCAGGCCCAGAAAGGCGAAGAAGCCCACGACATCGGTCACCGTGGTGACGAAGGTGCCCGAGGCCAGCGCCGGGTCGGCGCCCAGTTTTTCAAGCGACAAGGGCACGACGATACCCGCCACCGCCGCCACGAACAGGTTGATCACCATCGCCGCGCCGATCACCAGCCCCAGACTGGCGGTGTCGAACCAGACCCAGGCCACCGCCCCCATCACCAGCGCGAAGGCCAGACCGTTCAGCAATCCCACCACCGCCTCGCGACGCACCACGCGCCAGACGTTGCTTTCGGTCAGATCCTTGGTCGCCAGCGCCCTCACCGCCACGGTCAGCGTCTGGGTGCCCGCATTGCCCCCCATCGAAGCCACGATCGGCATCAGCACGGCCAGCGCCACCAGCCGCGCGATCGTATCCTCGAAGAGCGCGATCACCCCCGAAGCCAGGATCGCCGTCATCAGGTTGACCGCGAGCCACGGCAGCCGCTGACGCACGGTTTCCAGCACGGTGTCGGAAATCGCCGACTCGTCACCCACACCGGCCAGACGCAGGATGTCCTCTTCGTGTTCGTCATCAAGCACCGCCATCGCATCGTCGATGGTGATGATGCCCACCAGCCGGTCGTTTTCATCGACCACCGCCGCCGAGATCAGGTGATACTGGTTGAAGGCATAGGCCACGTCGGCCTCTTCCTGATAGACCGAGATCGTGCGGAAACTGTCCTCGACGATCGAGGTCAGCGGCACCGCGCGTTTCGACGACAGGATCTTGCCCAGCGTGACATAGCCCGTGGGCTTCATCCGCGGATCGACCAGAATGACGTGATAGAACTGTTCGGGCAGGTCTTTCTTGTTGTGGCGCATGTGGTCGATGGCCTCGCCCACGGTCCAGTGCTCGGGTGCCATCACCACTTCGCGCTGCATCAGGCGGCCTGCGGAATATTCGGGATAGGCCAGCGATTGTTCGACCGCGGCCCGGTCGGTATCGTCCAGCGCCTCGAGGATCGCTTCCTGCTGCGGTTCTTCCAGGTCTTCGATCAGGTCAACAACGTCATCCGAGTCGAGTTCGCGCACGGCCTCGGCCAGCACCTCGCGCGGCATCGCGTCGATCACCTCTTCGCGGATCGATTCGTCGATCTCGGTCAGGATCTCGCCGTCGATCTCGCGGCCCCAGAGCCGCAGGATGCCGCGCCGTTCGGCCCCGCCGATCTGTTCCAGAAGGTCGGCGATGTCGGCAGCGTGCAGCGGCTCCATCAACGCGGCAAGGCGGGGCGCGTCCTCGGCCGCGACGGCCTCGAGGATCTGGTCGACGACCTCGCCATCCAGACGATAGTCTTCTTCCTCGCGCTCGTGTTCCTCTGCCCGTTCTTCCGCCATGCCGCCCCCGTGTGGTTTGCCCGCACCTTACCCGAGCGCGCCCCGAGGCAACAGGGGCGCGGGCAGAAAAACCCTGTCCATCGGGCGATTGTTCTTGGCCGCCCCACGCCGTAGCATGGCCAAAACGGAGGCGCGAATGACCGAGATATTGCTGGGGCAGGTGATTTCCTTTGCCGGCGACCCGATGACCGAAGGCCCCGGGGCGGCGCGCCATATCACCCGCGGCGCGGTCGTGGTGGCGCATGGCCGGATCGTGGCCCTGGGCGATGCAGAAACCCTGCGCGCGGCCCACCCCGAGGCGCGGGTGCATGATTACGGATCTGCGCTGATTTCGGCCGGGTTCATCGACGCGCATGTGCATTATCCGCAGACCGCGATCATCGCCAGCTGGGGCAAACGGCTGATCGACTGGCTCAATGCCTATACCTTCCCCGAAGAGATGCGCTTCGACGATCCGGTCCACGCGGGCGAGATTGCCGCGCGCTATTTCGATCTGGCGCTGGATCACGGGACGACCACGATGTGCAGCTATTGCACGGTCCATCCCGAAAGCGTCGATGCCTATTTCAGCGCGGCACAGGTGCGTGGCATGCGGGCCCTGGGCGGCAAGACCTGCATGGATCGCAACGCCCCCGAGGGTCTGCGCGACAGCGCCCAAAGCGCCTATGACGACAGCAAGCGCCTGTTGGAACGCTGGCATCAGATCGACCGTCTGTCCTATGTCATCACGCCGCGGTTCTCGCCCACCTCGACGCCTGAACAGCTCGACGCGCTCGGGGCACTCTGGGCCGAGCATCCGGCCTGCCTGATGCAAACCCATCTGAGCGAGCAAGTGGACGAGATCGCCTGGGTGAAATCGCTGTTCCCCGCCGCGCGCGACTATCTGGACACCTACGAGGCCTTCGGCCTCTTGGGCGAGAACGGGCTATACGGCCATGCGATCCATCTGGAACCGCGCGAGGTGGACCGGCTGACCGAGGTTGGCGCCGCGCTGGTGCATTGCCCGACCTCGAACACCTTCATCGGATCGGGGCTGTTCGACATGCACGGGCTGGCCGGGCGGCTGCGGGTGGGGCTGGCGACGGACACCGGCGGCGGGTCGAGTTTTTCGATGCTGCGCACGATGGCCGCGGCCTATGAGGTGGCGCAGCTGCGCCATCACCCGCTGCACCCTGCGCAGCTGTGGTGGCTGGCCACCGGCGCCTCGGCGCAGGCGCTGAAGATCGGCGACAAGGTCGGCAATATCGCCCCGGGGATGGAGGCCGACCTGGTGGTGATCGACCTGGCCTCGACCCCGGCGATCGCCCAGCGTGTGGCCCATGCTGGCAGTTTCTGGGAGGCGCTGTTCCCGACCATCATGATGGGCGATGACCGCGCGGTCGCGGGCGTCTGGGTCGGCGGGCGCAAGCTGCGCTGAGCGCCGCGCGCGTCGGGGGATTCACTCCCCCGCCCCCCCGGTGAGGTATTTCGGGCAAGATGAAGATCAGCCCATCAAGGCCCGTGCCAGGCGGTTTTGCGTCGCAATCAGGCGCGGCATGTCGAGCGTGGCGATCTGGCCATCCGCGACGATCTGGCGGCCCTCGACGAACAGGTGTTTCACCCGCGGCGGACCGGCCAGCAGCAGTGCCGCGACCGGGTCCCAGGCGCCCGCGGCCTCCAGCCCCGACACATCCCAAATCGCCAGATCGGCGCGTTTGCCGGGCTCAAGACTGCCGCAATCGGGTCGACCCAGCACCTGCGCGCCGCCGAGCGTGGCGATTTCCAGCGCCTCGCGCGCGCTCATCGCATCGGCACCGTTCTGCACGCGCTGCAGCAGCATCGCCATGCGCGCCTCGGCGATCAGGCTGCCTGCATCGTTGCTGGCCGACCCATCCACTCCCAGTGCCACCCTCACCCCCGCATCGCGCATCGCCCGCACCGGGGCAATCCCGCTGCCAAGGCGGCAATTCGAGCAGGGGCAATGCGCCACGCCGGTTTTCGTGCGGGCGAACAGGTCGATCTCGGCGGCATCCAGCCTGACGCAATGCGCGTGCCAGACATCGGCGCCGGTCCAGCCCAGATCCTCGGCGTATTGTCCGGGGCGGCAACCGAATTGCGCCAGCGAATAGGCGATATCCTCGTCGTTCTCGGCCAGATGGGTGTGCAGCATCACGCCCTTGTCGCGCGCCAGATCGGCCGCGTCCTTCATCAACCCGCGACTGACCGAAAACGGCGAACAGGGCGCCACGCCCACCCGGCACATCGACCCTTCGCGCGGGTCGTGAAAGGCGTCGATCACCCGGATGCAATCGTTCAGAATGTCGGCTTCCCGTTCAACCAGACTGTCGGGCGGCAACCCGCCCGCGCTTTCGCCGATCGACATCGCGCCCCGGGTCGGATGGAAGCGCAGGCCCAGCTCGGCCGCGGCATGGATCGTATCCTCGAGCCGCGCGCCATTGGGATAAAGATAGAGGTGATCGGACGAAAGCGTGCATCCGCTCAGCGCCAGTTCCGCAAGGCCCACCTGCGCCGAAACCCGCATCTCTTCAGGGCCCATCCGCGCCCAGATCGGATAGAGCGTCTTGAGCCAGCCGAACAACAGCGCATCCTGCCCGCCCGGCACCGCGCGGGTCAGCGTCTGATACAGGTGGTGATGGGTGTTCACGAGGCCCGGCGTCACCACGCAGCCGTGGGCCGAGATGACCGTGCCATCCGTCGCCAGCCCGGCCCCGACAGCCGCAATCTGCCCGCCCCGGATCAGCACATCGGCGCCTGCCAGTTCACGCCGCGTGGCGTCCATCGTCACCACGACCTCGGCGCCCCGGATCAGGATTTCGTGCATCTCGCCAGCCCTTTCATCTTGCCGCAAATACCTCGGGGTCCGGGGCGCCGCCCCGGTCCGTGCGAATCCACACGGCCGACGCCCCGAAAGGGGTCAGCCGTTCAGCACCGCCATCGCCGCAGCATGCACCGCCCGGTTGGCCGCGGCCAGCACCTGCCCGCCCATATGTGCGGGACCGCCCTGCCAGTTGGTCACGATGCCCCCGGCCGCCTCGATCACCGCGATCGGCGCCTGCACATCGTAGGGTTGCAACCCCGCCTCGACCACCAGGTCGATCTGCCCGGCCGCGATCAGCGCATAGGCATAGCAATCGGTGCCATAGCGGGTCAGCTTGGCCTGTGCCGACAGGCGCGCGAAGGCGGCGCCTTCGGCGGGGGTGCCGACCTCGGGGAAGGTGGTGTAGAGGATCGCATCGGACAGGGCGCGCGGCGGACGCGCCCGCAGCGGGCGCAGACCCAACGGCCCCGAGGTCTCGGCCCGGCCGAACCCGCCCAGAAACCGCTCGCCGATATAGGGCTGGTCGATCAGGCCCAGCACCGGCGCCCCCAGCGTCGTGCCCAGATCCTGCGTCAGCGCGATCAGCACCCCCCAGGTCGGCGTGCCCGACATGTAGCCGCGGGTGCCGTCGATCGGGTCAAGCACCCAGCTGAACCCCGACCGTCCCTGACTGATGCCGTATTCCTCGCCGTAGATCCCGTCCTGCGGGCGGCGCTTTGCCAGAATGTCACGCATCGCGGCCTCGGCGGCGCGGTCGGCCACGGTCACCGGATCGAAGCGGGCGGTTTCCTTGCTGTCGGCCCCCAGCCCGCCCTCGGTGCGGAAGTGGCGCAGCGTCTCGACGCGGGCGACATCGGCCAGATCCTGCGCCACGCCGATCAACTCGGCCTGAAGGGCGGCGCTCAGCACGGGCGGGGATTGGGTCATCGGGGTCTCCGGGGCTCGGACATGATCAGGGGGAGCGGTAGCCGCCCCCCCGGTCCGGGTCAACACCCGTCATTCCATTGTCCGCGGCGCATCAGGCCGCGTCGGACAGAACCTTGGCCAGTTCGAACAGTCGACGGCGCTGCGCCTCGGGGATCGCGTAGTAAGAGCGCACCAAGGCCAGCGCCTCCTTGTCGGCAAGAATGTCGCCGGACACTTCGGAACGATCCAGCGCCTCGCCCGCAAGGCCTTCGAAGAAGAACGAGATCGGCACATCGACCGCATCCGCGATATCCCACAGACGCGAGGCCGAAACGCGGTTCATCCCGGTTTCGTATTTCTGGATCTGCTGAAACTTGATCCCGACCTTGTCGGCCAGTTGCTGTTGGGTCATCCCGATCATCCAACGACGGTGACGGATACGCTTGCCCACGTGGACATCGACAGGGTGTTTCATGCAATCGTCCTTCAAACCACTTACGGTTCCGCAAGGTTACCACGGCCTCGCACCGCCTTTCCGTCGCAAATGACAAAACCTGTCCAAAAAGACAGGTCAGCGACACTGAATTGATACGCGCCATGGCAAATGAACCAAATTTTTCCGGTCGCAGCCTCTGATGGACTGAAAAACACAGAATTCACGCCCCGCGTGTTTTGCAAAATGCATTGCAAAATGCAATTACCTTAACGTCAATCATTCCAGCCTGCAAATCCCGCGATTCGCGCAGAAGTGCCTGTCCGGGCTGGTCGCGCACCGGGTCCCGGGCTATTGTGATGCGGATTTCAGCTCCCGGAGACCCGATGCGCGCCTTTCAGCTTGCCGCCCTCAACACCCCGCCGCAATTGACAAATCTGGATTTGCCAGCGCCCGGGCCGGGCGAAGTGCAAATTGAAATTGCCGCCTGCGGGCTGAATTTTGCCGATCTTCTGATGATCGAGGGCAAATATCAGGACACTCCGCAGACCCCGTTTGTGATGGGGATGGAGCTGGCCGGCACGATCCGCACAACCGGAGCGGGCGCGAAATTGGCGCCCGGCACGCGCGTAGCTGTCTTTTCAGGGCAGGGTGGCCTTGCTGAAATGGGGAATTTTCCCGAAAATCGCTGCACGCCGCTGCCCGATACGATGAGTTTTGCGCAGGCGGCGGCGTTCCAGATCGCCTATGGCACCTCGCATCTGGCGCTGGAAATGCGCGCCCGTCTGGCCCCGGGCGAGACCCTGGCGGTGCTGGGGGCGGCGGGTGGCGTTGGACTGACCGCGGTCGAAATCGGCGCGCGAATGGGCGCGCGGGTGATTGCGGTGGCACGCGGCGCCGACAAGCTCGAGGTGGCGCGGGCGGCCGGGGCCACGGTGCTGATCGACGCCGAGACCCCCGATCTGAAAGCCGCGCTGAAAGCGGCGGGCGGGGCCGACGTGGTCTATGATGCGATCGGCGGGGCGGCGGGCGAAGCGGCGTTTCGCGCGCTGCGTCCCGGCGGGCGCTTTCTGGTGATCGGCTTCGCCTCGGGCGCGCAACCGAAACTGCCGCTCAACCATGCCCTGGTGAAGAACCTGGAAATCCACGGGCTTTACTGGGGCGGCTATCTGAAACTGGCGCCCGAATTGCTGACCGGCTCGATGGCGCAGCTGTTCGACTGGTTCTCGGAAGGTGGTCTGGTGCCGCATATCTCGGCGCAGATCCCGCTGGAACGGACCACCGAGGCGCTGGACCTGCTGCGCGCGCGGCGCTCGACCGGCAAGGTTGTGGTGCTGACCGGCGCGGGGGAAACTTCGACCCGCTGAGCCTTTGCAGAAACGGTGGACAGGGGCGCGGTTTTTCCGCCCCGGGCGCTTGAATCCCGGGGCACCCATGCCAATATCCGACAGGACGCGGTCTCAGGGGGCCGCCAAAGGGATTTACGGAGGCAAGAATGGCTGATTTCAACACGATGCGCGCCACGCATGCGGGGACGCGCACCGCAATGATCGACGCGGGGCTGCGCGCGCACATGAACAAGGTCTACGGGCTGATGTCGGCGGCGATGCTGATTACCGGCGCGGTGGCCTTCCTGCTGGCCAATATGGCGATGACGACCGATCCGGCACTGGGCGTGGCGCAGATCGGTGCCAGCAAATATCTGACGCAGTTCGGCGCCACCCTTTACACCAGCCCGCTGAAATGGGTGCTGATGTTCGCGCCGCTGGCGGTGGTCTTTGCCTTCTCGGCCACGCTGCACAAGATGCAGACCTCGACCGCGCAGATCGTGTTCTGGGTCTATGCCGCGCTGATGGGCGCGTCGCTCTCGTCGATCTTCCTGGTTTATACCGGCGTTTCGATCGCGCAGACCTTCCTCGTGACCGCCATCGCTTTCGCTGGCCTGTCGCTTTACGGCTACACCACGAAGCGCAACCTGAGCGCGATGGGCTCGTTCCTGATGATGGGTCTGATCGGTCTGATCGTGGCCTCGATCGTCAATATCTTCCTGGCGTCGAGCGCGCTGCAATTCGCGATCTCGGTGATCGGCGTGCTGATCTTCGCGGGCCTGACCGCCTTCGACACGCAGAACATCAAGAACATCTATCTGCAAATGGCGCAGAGCGATGAGGAATATCTGGGCAAGGCCGCCATCATGGGCGCGCTGCAGCTCTACCTCGACTTCATCAACATGTTCATGTTCCTGCTGCAGTTCCTTGGCAACCGCGAGTGATCGCAGCGCACAGAACCGAAAAAGCCCCGCGCAAGCGGGGCTTTTTTCATGTCGGGGCCTGCGGTGGGGTCAGCCCGCCATCCGGGCAGCCACATCCAGCATCCGGTTGGAAAAGCCCCATTCATTGTCATACCAGCCGAACACCCGCAGCAAGCTGCCGCCTGCCACCGGAACGCCGGTGACCCGGGTTTCCGGGCAGGCCATGACCACGCTTTCACGCCGGGCACGCAGGTCGGAACTGACCAGCGGCTGATCCGTGGCGCCGATCACCCCGCCCTTGGCCGCACAGACACGGAACACCGCGTTCACCGCATCGACGGTGACCGGGCGCGCAGTCACCACCGCCAGATCCACCGCCGAGACACTGGCCGTGGGCACCCGCACCGCCTGCGCGATGATCCGTCCTTCGAGCCCGGGCAAAACCCCGTCCAGCAGGCGCCCCGCCGAGGTCGTCGTCGGCACCATCGACAGCGCGGCGGCGCGCGAGCGGGCGAAATCGGCGGCGGGCGCATCCACGGTCGGCTGGCTGCCGGTATAGCAATGCACCGTTGTCATCGTGCCCGTCACCACGCCCCAGTGCGCCTCGATCAGCGCGACCAGCGGGGCCAGCGCATTGGTGGTGCAACTGGCGTTCGACACGATCCGCTGCGCGCCAAGCGCCGCCTCGTTCGCGCCCAGAACCACGGTGAACTCGGCCGCGCGCGAAGGGCCGGAAATCAGCACCCGGTCGGCCCCGGCGGCCAGCCCCTGCCCCGCGATCTCGGGCCGGTCCGCGCGGCCCGTGCATTCCATCACCAGATCGGTGCCGCTCAGGTCCAGCGCGGCCAGATCGGCGGTGCGGTGCAGCGGGATCGCCAACCCGTCGACCACCAGCGCGCCATCTTCCAGCGCGACCGTTCCCGGCCAGGGGCCGAACACACTGTCGTATTGAAACAGATAGGCGCACATCTCGGGCGTCGCGATGTCATTGATGCCCGCGATCGTGATGCCGGACCAGCGCCCCCCGCCCCGCGCCCGATCCTGCAGCGCGGCCCGCACCACCGACCGCCCGATCCGCCCGAATCCGTTGATGAACACCCGCATCGCCGATCTCCACTGCCACTGCCCGCCCTGTGTAAGGCCCGAGCCCCCCCAAGGGGAAGCGCATGATTGCCACCGTTACAATGGGATCGGGCGGCTCTGTCCGGGTCATCAAGGTTCAGAACGCCAAAGAGATCCCGCAAGACGCGGCCTGCACCAGTTAACGCCGCCTGACGACACCCCGGCGCAGGCGCGACTGCTTGCGTCTGTGCCGATTCCGGTGACGCAGCCACGCAAGACCGATCAGGACGCGCCGCGACAGATGCGCGGCCATCCGCGTGCCCAAGGGCGTCACGCGCGGGTCCGGCAAAACGACGGGATGCCGCAACCGGCTGTAATGCAGCTTGTGCAGGAAAAGATGGCTCGAAGGTTCGCTCAGCGCCGTGTAAAGAAACCCCTCTGGCACGCTCAGCACCCGCCGGTGCGGGTGCAGCCCCAGGATCGGATGGATCGCCTGCGTGTAGGCGATCGGGCCGGTCGTGCGCAGGGTTCCCAGCTTGCCAACCCCGAATTTCGCCACTGAATAGGTCTCGATATTCTCGACGATCCGGTCGATCACGGCAGCCAGATAGGGATGCCCCGCGCGGCTGCACAGCACCCAGTTGATGTATTCGCCCCCGTCGACCTCCGCGATTTCGGGGTGAAAGCCGAAGTGCTCTTCTGCCCCCCCGGGGCCGTTGTCCCATTGCACGACAAGGTACTCGTCATCCGGGCGCAGGATCTGATCCAGAGGGCGTTTCAGCCCGCTCTTGTTGTCCAGATAAACCCCGCCGATCTGATACAGGACCAGATAGCGCAACAGATCCGAACGGGCGGGCCCATAGGCCGGGTCGATCCGGGCGAGCGCCTCCAGATGGCGCGGGGTGTAATGCTGTCGGACGAACTCCAGCGCCTCCTCATCGGAAAGGATGATCTGCCGCCAGCCCGGATTGGCCGCCGCCAGCTGCGCCAGATTGCGGCGTAGTTCGGGGGCAAGATCCGCATGAGAACGGACAAGGTGGATAAGGTTTCTGGCAATCATGGAAAAACGCGTTCGCGGGTCACAACAAGACTGTTGTGTAGGGTGGGTCCGTTCCACTGTCGACCCGAAACCATGACACGCAGGTCAGATGCAGACTATGCATCGCCTGGATGCCCCCCCCTGCCAGATTGGCGCAAGACGGTGCCCGCGGCCACAAGGTCCCCAACTGCACCGGCGTTACCTTTTCGCCCCTTTTTCGCTGTATCGGAAACGTTAAGCAGGCAGCCCCCACACCAGAGCGGGTCTGGACGCAGACGATGTTTTCCCTTCTATGCTTCATCGGCGGTCCCCGCCGTCAGAGGATCGCCGATACAAGGGTTTCTTCGCCCAGCAGATTTGGAACAGTGCAAAATGATCAGGAACCTGAAAAGAACCCTTCGCAGGCTAAGCTGCCAGGCCAAATCGGTCTTTACCCCCGCAGCGGATGGTCCGCTGATCTGCGCATCCATGGTGCGCAATGAAATCGACATCATAGATGTGTGGGTGGCGCATCTGAGTGCGATCTTCGACCATGTCCTGATCTACAATCACCTCAGTTCCGACGGAACGCACGAACGTCTTCTTGAGCTGGCGAAGCGTTACCACAACCTTGAAATCCGGGACTATACCGAGCCGGGCAACAATCAATCCGCCGTCATGACCTCTGCCTTTCTGGAAGTGGCAAGCCATACTTCGAAGGGGTGGATGTTCTTTCTGGACGGTGATGAATTCATCTTTGAAAAGGGCCGAAACGAGATCCGCCGGGAGCTGTCGCGATACCGCGCGGCAATCACCGTTCGCATGAAATGGGTGAATGTTTACCCCGTCGCGCTGCAATCCCCGATTCAGGCCGCAACAGAGATCGAGGGCTGGCTGGAAGGGCCCTGCCAGATCCATAAGCTGGCCGTGAATCTGAGCCGGGCAGAAACCGTGACCAAGATCATTCAGGGCAACCACGGGGCGCTGTTCAACAAACGTGCCCCGTTTCAGAAGGTCCATCTGGACACCATCCGCATCCTGCATATGCCGATCCGCACCGAAGCCCAGATCGCGGCAAAGGTCGCGACGGGCCTTGCCTCCAATGCGATTGCGACCGCCCGCAACAGCAATTACTCGGCCCACTGGAAGGCGATGGCGGGTCTGAAAGACCTGAGCGACGTGCAAACCCATGTCTACAATTACAGCAATCTGAACACGACGACGGGCGAACTCTTGCGGGTCCCGCCGCCAGCGCCGTCTCTTTCGGGGCGTCTTTCCGATCATGTCGTGCTGGACGAAAAACCACCGGGGGTTTGAAGTTTGCGGTGGGGTCCCAGCGGCCGCGGACTATCGCGTTAAGAACGCTTTCCCGCAACCGGCCTCAGGCCTCGAGTTCGGCATCCCAATACAGGAAGTCCATCCAGCTGTCGTGCAAATGCCCCGGGGGGAAGCGGCGTCCGACCGCGTGCATCTCTTCGGGCGTGGGCTGGCAGGCCGGGCGCTTGAGGCGCATACCCGATGCTTTCAGCGATTTATTGGCCTTTTTCAGATTGCAGGGCGCACAGGCCGCCACCACGTTTTCCCAACTCGTCACCCCGCCGCGCGACCGGGGGATCACATGGTCGAAGGTCAGATCCGTCTTCGATCCGCAGTACTGGCAGCAGAATTCATCCCTCAGAAAAAGATTGAAGCGCGTGAAAGCCACGCGCTTCTGGGGTTTGACAAATTCTTTCAGCACCACGACCGAGGGTATCCGTATCGCCTCGCGCTGGCTGCGCACCACCTCGTCATATTCGGCGAGGATGGTGACCCGGTCGAGACAGACCGCCTTGATCGCCTCTTGCCAGGGCCACAGCGACAGCGGGTAATAGCTGAGCGGGCGGAAGTCGGCGTTCAGCACCAGCGCCGGGAAGCGTTTGAGCGCAGAAGGCTCGCGCACGAATTGCGTTCGAAAATCCGACCTATCGCCGTGGTCCAGCATGAGTGACTCCGTCCTCGCCCTGTCGCCAATCGGTGGCCCAGAGCGGGGAACCCGCCCCAGCCTATGATTAAACTATATATGGCGTTTCGCGTCTGGCAAGTCCCGCCATATGCGATTTTCTGCCCTGCGGCATTGCTAGCAAACGCATGCAACGGGGATGTGACGAAATTTCAGGCACTTCAGCCGGGCAGGCGTTCCTTCAGGAAGGCCAGCGCCATCGACAACCCGTCGGGCGCGATTCCGTGGCCAGTGCCCTGCATCACATGGCCGTAGGTTTCGAACCCGGCCCCCACCAGCGCATTGCCCGCCAGCTGCATGTCGGCGAAGGGCACGACCGGGTCGGCATCGCCATGAATGAGCAACACCGGCGGCTTCGAGACCGCCTCGGCCTCCAGCGCCTCTGGGCGCAGCAGGCGGCCCGAAAACGCGACGATGGCGGCCAGCGGCGCAGCGCGGCGCGGCGCCACTTCCAGCGCCATCATCGTGCCTTGCGAAAACCCGATAATCGCCAACTGCGAAGGGGTTAGAGCCTCTTCTTCAAGTGTCTTGTCAAGAAAGGCATTCAGGTCAGCAGCAGCCCGGGCGAGCCCTTCGGCGGCGGCCTCTTCGCTCGACCCATCCAGCCACGGGATCGGGAACCATTGCCGCCCGAAGGGGTTGCCCGAACAGGGTTCGGGCGCGTCGGGCGCCAGGAACAGCGTGTCGGGCAGATGCGGGCCCAGCGGATCGGCCAGCCCCAGCAGATCGGCGCCATCCGCGCCATAGCCATGCAAGAACACCACCGCCGATTTGACCGTGCCCGATTTCGGCGCCCGGCGCCCCACTTGCAGCTCGCGCGTCATGGCGCCACCCCTTCCCTGAGTTTGCACGCCGCGTAATAGGCCCAAAGCCCACGCGCCGCAACCGCGCGCCAGGGCGACCAGGCCGCGGCCAATGCGGTGAAGTCCTTGCGTTTCGGGCGCTCGGGCAGATCGAACAGCATCCGCGCCCCCTCTGCCAGCGCCAGATCGTCGACCGCGAACACATCCGCCCGCCCCAGCGCAAAGATCAGATACATCTCGACCGTCCAGCGCCCGATGCCGGGCAGCGGCAGAAGCTGCGCCACGACCTCTTCGTCTGGCAAATGGCGCAGCGCGTCGAAATCAATCCCGGCCCGGGCAAGGGCCTGAACATATTTCACCTTTTGCCGCGACAGGCCGCAGGCACGCAGATCGTCCTCGGCTGCGTCGGCCAGGGCTTCGGCCCCGCCGAACCCGGCCCCCAGCAGTTTGTCGCGGATCGAGTTGGCCGCCGCGACCGAGACCTGCTGGCCCAAAATAGCATCGCGCAGCGCCTCGAACCCGTCGGCCCGGCGCCGCAGGGGCCAGGGGCCGGTCAGATCCAGCACGCGGGCAAAGCGCGGCTCGGCCCGGGCCAGCCATTCGGCCCCCTCGGCGATGTCGTCTTCGGTGGTGATGATGCGTCCGACCATGGCGCCACCCTGCCCGATCAACGCCGCGCTTGCCAGCCCCGTTCTGGCCGGATAGGCCATGCACATGAAAGATACGAGCCAGTTTCTCCCCGTCCCGAGCCCCGCCAAATGGCGCAACGTGATCGTGCTGGTCATCGCGCAGGCGGTGCTGGGCGCGCAGATGTCGATGATCTTCACCGTCGGCGGGCTGGCAGGCCAATCGCTGGCGCCGAACCCCTGCTGGTCGACGCTGCCGCTGTCGCTGATCGTGCTGGGTTCGGTGCTGTCGGCACAGCCGATGTCGGAATTCATGGCCGCCTACGGGCGTCGTGCGGGGTTCATCCTTGCCACGGTGGCGGGCGGCCTGGGTGCGGCGATCGCGGCACGCGCACTCTATATCGGGTCATTTCCGCTGTTCATGGCCGGGTCTTTCCTGACCGGCATCTATATGTCGGCACAGGGGTTTTACCGCTTCGCCGCGACCGATGGCGTGGCGCCCGAGTTCCAGCCCAAGGCGATTTCCTATGTCATGGCCGGCGGTCTGGCCGCCGCGATCATCGGCCCGCAGCTGGTCAAGGCCACCGCGCAGGCGATGGTCGTGCCCTTCATGGCCACCTATCTGGCAATCATCGGGCTCAACCTGCTGGGGCCGATCCTGTTTTCCTTCCTGCGCATCCCGGCCCCGGGGCGGCGTGCCAAGGGCGTGGCCCATCCCGGCCGCACCCGGCGCGAATTGCTGCGTGACCCGGTGATCGCGGTGGCGATGATCTGCGGCATGGTGTCCTATGCGCTGATGAACCTGGTGATGACCTCGACCCCGCTTGCCGTGGTCGGCTGCGGGTTCGAGGCTGGCGACGCCGCCAATATCGTCTCGGCGCACGTTCTGGCGATGTATCTGCCCAGCTTCTTCACCGGCCATCTGATCGCCCGCTTCGGGCGCGAAATGATCGTGGGTGTCGGCCTCGTGATCCTGGCGGCCTCGGGCGCGGTGGCAATGACCGGGGTCGAGCTGGAGAAATTCTATCTGGCGCTGGTGCTGCTTGGACTGGGCTGGAACTTCGGCTTCATCGGCTCGACCGCGATGCTGGCCTCGGCCCATAGCGCGGACGAACGCGGCCATGTGCAGGGGATGAACGATTTCGTCGTCTTCGGCGGGGTGTTTCTGGCCTCGCTCAGTTCGGGCAGCCTGATGAACTGCTCGGCCGCGGGCGATCCGCAGGCGGGCTGGCAGGCGGTGAACCTGGCGATGTTGCCCTTCCTGACGCTGGCGGGCGGTGCGCTGATCTGGCTGGTGCTGCGGCCGAAGGAAACGCGGTAAGGCCGCCGCCGGGGGCGCCGCCCCCTGCCGGCTCAGACCCCGCGCAACGCGCGGATGCGGCCGGCCAGTTGCAGCGTCGAGCCATCCTTGCCCGCGCCGTCAGCCGTGCCCTCCAGCACCGGGGCCAGTGCCAGCGCCAGTTCCTTGCCCAGCTCGACCCCCCATTGGTCATAGCTGTTGATGCCCAGAATTACGCCCTCGACGAACACGCGGTGCTCGTAAAGCGCGATGATCCCGCCGAAGACCTCGGGTGTCAGTTTCGGATACAGAAGCGTCGTCGAGGGGCGCGAGCCCGGGAAGACACGGTGGCGCGCCTGTCGGTCCAGCTCTTCCCCTTCAAGGCCCTTCTTGCGCATGATTTCAGTGGCTTCGGCCAGATCGCGGCCCCGCATCAGCGCCTCTGATTGCGCCAGACAATTGGCCACCAGCAACAGGTGCTGATGCGCCAGGTCGGGCTCGTGCCCCTGGGCGGCCAGCATGAATTCGCACGGCACGATGCGGGTGCCCTGATGGATCAACTGGTAGAACGCGTGCTGGCCGTTGGTGCCCGGCTCGCCCCAGACCACCGGCCCCGAGTGATAGGGCAGATCGGCGCCATCCATGCTGACGCGTTTGCCGTTACTCTCCATTTCCAGCTGCTGCAGATAGGCGGGCAGACGTGCCAGACGCTGATCGTAGGGCAGCACCGCGCGGGTCGCATAGTCGCAAAACTGGTTGTGCCAGATGCCGACCAGCGCCAGCAGAACGGGCAGGTTTTCGGCGAAGGGCGCATCGCAGAAATGCGCGTCCATCGCGGCGGCCCCCGCCAGCATCGCATCGAAATTTTCCGGCCCGATCGCCAGCATCAGCGACAACCCGATCGGCCCCCACATCGAATAGCGCCCACCGACCCAGTCGGCGAAGCCGAACACCCGGCTGCCGTCGATGCCGAAGGCCGCCGTCTTCTCGGCCGCCGTCGAGAGCGCCGCGAATTGCGCGCCCGGGTCCGCCACCGCCGCCGCCATCCATCTGCGCGCCGTCTCGGCATTGGTCATCGTCTCGATCGTGGTGAAGGTCTTGGACGCCACCACCACCAGTGTCGTTTCCGGGTTCAGCCCTCTGAGCGTGTCATGGATATGCGCGCCATCCACGTTCGAGACGAAATGCACCCGCGGTCCGTTGTGATAGGGGGCCAGCGCCAGCGTGGCCATCGCGGGCCCAAGGTCCGAACCGCCGATGCCGATATTGACCACATCGGTGATCGCGCCGCCCTGCCCGGTGTAGCGCCCGGCGCGGATATCGCGCGCGAAGGCGGTCATCCGGGCATGGGTTTCGCGCACCGCAGGCATCACGTCATGCCCGTCCACCATCACCTCGCCATCGAGGTTGCGCAGAGCGGTATGCAGCACGGCGCGGCGCTCGGTCTCGTTGATCTTCTTGCCTGCGAACATCGCTGCGCGTTTTTCCGCGACACCCTGCTTTTCCGCCAGACGCAGCAGCAGGCTACGGGCCTTTGCGTCGATGTTCGTCTTGGAGTAATCGAACATGAACCCGCCGAATTCTGCGGTGAACTCGGCGGCGCGATTGTCATTTTCAAACAATTCGGCGATGCGGCGGGATTTTACGGCCTCTGCGTGGTCGCGCAGGTCTTGCCAGATGGTCATGTCAGTCTGCCCAGTGAATGGTGGCGTTTTTCAGAACGGTGCGCACCGGGGCCTGCAGTTCCGGCAGGGTGGCGGCACGCTCGATTGCGGCGCGTTTCTCGGCGCCGGTGATCAGGATATGGCTGTGCATCGCATCGCGCAGCACCGGCGCGGTCAGCGTCAGGCGCGGCTCGCCCGCGGCCTCGTCGCGCAGCGCCATCAGCGGCGGCGCGTCATCCGACAGCGCCTCGGCCAGATGATCGGCGCCGGGAAACAGGCTGGCCGTATGCATGTCCGCCCCCATGCCCAGCAGCAAGACGGTGATCGGCAGCACGGTTTCCACGCCCTCGGTCAGCTGCGCCAAGACATCCTCGGGCGCGTCAGCGGGGGCATAAAGCGGCACCAGTTGCGCCGCCGCCGCCCGGCCGCGCAGCAAGCGTTCGCGCAGCAGACGGGTGTTCGAACGCGGGCTGTCCACGGGCACCCAGCGTTCGTCGTTCAGCAGCACCGCGACCCTGGACCAGTCCAGATCCAGATCCGACAGGATATCGAACACCGGCCCCGGCGTGGTGCCCCCCGGCACCGAAAACGTGGCCAGCCCTTCGACCTCGATCGCGCGGCGCAATTGCGCGGCGATCTGGTCGGCGACGGCCAGCATCATCAGGTCGCGGTCGGGGTAAGCGACAAAGTTCATTCCCGGATCTCCCGCCAGCGGCGACCGTCGCGATGCATCAGCATCAGCGCATCCTCGGGCCCGGAGGAACCGGAATCGTAAGGCTGCGGCTTGTCGCCCCGTGCCTCCCAGCCGGCGATGATCGGGTCGGTCCAGGCCCAGGCGGCCTCGACCTCGTCGCCGCGCATGAACAGGGTCTGATTGCCGCGGATCACATCCATGATCAGCCGCTCGTAGGCGTCGGGAATATCGGCGCCCTCTTCTCCAAGCGCCTCGGCGAACGACATGTCGAGTGGCACCTGCACCAGTCGCATCCCCCCCGGCCCGGGTTCCTTGATCATCATCTTCAGGTTCATACCCTCATTCGGTTGCAACCGGATGACAAGCACGTTCTCGCGCCAGGTTTCGTCCGCCTCGTCAAAGATCGAATGCGGCGGCTCCTTGAAGGTGATGGCGATTTCGCTGGTGCGCGCACGCAGCCGCTTGCCGGTGCGCAGATAGAATGGCGTTCCGGTCCAGCGCCAGTTGGCGACATGGCATTTCAGCGCGACATAGCTTTCGGTGCGGCTGTCGGGGTTTTCGCTGTCCTGCAGATAGCCGGGCTGGGCGGTGTCGCAATCCGTGCCACGCGAGCGGGTGCCCAGATATTGCCCGCGCACGATGTCGCTGGCAACAACGGGCTGCAAGGCACGGATAACCTTGAGTTTTTCGTCGCGCACCGCGTCCGGGTCGAAGTGATAGGGCGGCTCCATCGCGATCAGGCACAACAGCTGCATCATGTGGTTCTGGACCATGTCGCGCATGGCGCCCGACTTGTCATAATACGACCCGCGCCCGCCCACACCGACGGTTTCGGCCACGGTAATTTGCACATGATCGACAAACTGCGCGTTCCACAGCGGCTCGAACAGGATATTGGCGAAGCGCACCGCCATCAGGTTCTGCACGGTTTCCTTGCCCAGATAATGGTCGATGCGATAGATCTGGTGCTCCTCGAAATGCTCGGCCAGCGTGGCGTTGAGCGCGCGGGCCGAGGTCAGATCGCGGCCGAAAGGCTTCTCCACCACGATCCGGCTGTCGGGCGTGGCGATGCCGTGGGCGTGCAAGCGTTCGGCAAGCGGACCGAACAACGCGGGCGCCACCGAGAAATAGAACGCGTTGACCCGGTCGGGATGCACCAGCGCCTTCAGTGGCGCCCAGCCTTCGTCGCCCATCGCATCGACCGCAACGTAATCCAGATTGGCCAGAAAGGCGTCGATCTGCGCGGGGTCGCGCTTGGCGGCGCCGACATGGTCATCAATCGCCGCGCGGACCTGCGCGCGAAACGCATCTGCATCCATCTCGGAGCGCGCCGCGCCGATGATCCGCGCCCCATCCGGGATCTGGCCTGCAAAAAAGCGCCGATAGAGGCCGGGAAGGATCTTGCGGGTGGCCAGATCGCCCGTGGCGCCAAACACCACCAGATCGAAAGGATCGACCGGAATTACGCGCGAAACCATGTGGCACTCCGTTGTTATCGCTAACGCGGGCGTTTTAGCCCCAGCGCCCGCCGAAGTCTAGCCTGAGGCGCGGGCAGGGCCAAGCAAATGCGCACCCGCTCACGCGTCCTTGTGCAGAAATGCCCGAAGTGCCTGAATATCCGGCGAAATCTCTTCAGCGAAACCGCAGGAAAAGGCATCGAAGGCCGCCCGGGTTTCAGGCGGAACCGACAACAACACGCGCAGGCCTGCCTCCAACCCCTGCCCGATCAGCGGCCGCACACCACGCCCGGCCGCTTCCTGCTTGCCGAATTTGTTCAGGATCAGCACGGTTCCGGGCGCGGCAGCGGCAATCGCGCGTGCGGTATCGGCGACGGCCTGCTCCAGCGCGCCGGCATCCAGCGTGCAGCCGTCCGCACCGGGGCCAAGATCCTGTGAAATCGGCATGATCGTATTGGCCGGCAGCAGGCGCAGCTGCATCTCGCAGGCGCGCGCAGCGGGCAGCTCGTCGCGCACCATCGCCACCACCGGCAGGCCCGCCGCAAACCGTTCGGCCGCCAGCCGGGCCAACAGCGCATCGGCCCGCCCGCGTTCGGCACAGCTCAGAAATCCCAACATCAGCCCAGCGCCTTTCCCAACCGCGGCAGTTTGGCCCGTTTCAGCAGCGCGCGCACCGGCTGCGGTTCCCCCGACAGCCGCTCGGCCTCGGCGCGCACCGCCTCGACCACGGCACCGACTTCGGCGGGATGATCGGACCACAACTGCCACAGAAACCCGTCCGGGTCACGCCGCGCAATCCCCTCGCCCGCCAGCACGCCGCGCGGAAAATCGACGGCGTTGAAGGTCACGATCGCCTCGGCGCCGCCGGCGATTGCGGCCGCCAGCACATGGATGTCATTGTCATCGGGCAGATGCAGACGCGCCTCCAGCCCGGAGCGGGGCGCCACGCTGGCCTGCGGAAATTGCGCTTTCAAAACAGCGATCTGGCCCCGCGCCATGGCCTCGTCCACCGGGCCGAAGCGGCGCACGGCGCGGGCCCATTCTTCCAGGATACGTTCTGACCACAGCGGTGTGTAAAGCCCCGCACGCGCCACGCCGATCAGGATCTCGCGCAGTACGGTCGGCACCAGAACGCAGGCGTCCAGCACCACTTTGATCGGCGCGCCCGGCATCAGTCGAGCCGGAAGAACAGCGCTTTGAGATAGGCCGATTCCGCCAGTTGCGGCAGCATCGGATGATCCGCGCCGGCATAGCCCGTGTGCAGCAGTTGGCTGCGCCGCCCGCCCCGCCCGATGCCCCGCGCCGAGGCATTGCGGAACTGCGTCAGATCGGCCGCATGGCTGCACGAGCACAGCGCCAGATAGCCCCCCGGCGCGACCAGCGGCGCGGCCAGACGCGCAACACGTTCATAAGCGCGCAGCCCCGCTTGCAGCGCCTGCTTGTTCGGCGCGAAGGCGGGCGGGTCGCAGATCACCAGATCGAATTGCGCGCCCTCGGCGGCCAGCGCTTCCAGCGTGGCGAAGGCATCGCCCTGACGGGTGGCGAACCGCGCCTGCATCCCCATCGCGGCCGCACCCTGCCCGGCCAGATCCAGCGCCGGACCCGAGGCATCGACCGACAGCGCGCTTTCGGCACCGCCCGCAAGGCACGCCAGCGCAAAACCGCCAACATGGGAAAACACATCCAGCACCCGCGCCCCCTGCGCTAGGCGCGCCGCAAAGGCATGGTTCGGGCGCTGGTCGAAGAACAGCCCCGTCTTCTGCCCGCCCAGCACGTCGGCCATATAGGTTGCCCCGTTCATCGGCACCGCCACCGGGCCGGTGACCGCGCCCTGCAGCACCACGGTTTCCTCGGGCAGGCCTTCCAGCCCGCGTGCCCGCCCGGTGCCATTCTTCACAACGGTCTGCACCCCGGTCACCTCGGCCAGCGCCGCAGCCAGATCGTCGATCATCGCCTCGGCCCAGGCGGCATTGGGCTGGATCACCGCCAGATCGCCGAAACGGTCGATGATGACACCGGGCAGGCCGTCGGCCTCGGCATGCACCAGCCGATAGAAAGGTTCGTCGAACAGCCGCGCGCGCAGTTCCAGCGCGCGGGCCAGACGCCCGGCGATCCAGGCACGGTCAATCACCGCCCCGGCATCGCGTTCCAGCACGCGGGCAATGATCTTGGATTTGGTATTCACGGTGACGGTCGCCAGCGGGCGGCGGGCGTCATCTTCCAGCGTGCAGATCGTGCCCGCAGCCAGCGCCTGCGTGCGCCGGTCGGTCACCAGCTCGTCGGCATAGACCCAAGGGAAGCCGTGGCGGATCGCCCGGGCCTCGGCTTTGGGGCGCAGGCGCACCACCGGACGGGTCGCGGTGGGTTCGGCGGTATCTTCGGCGATCATGTCTGACATCGGGGGCCTCAAACCAGAAAGGGGGCGTTGCCGCCCCCTCTACCCCGTTCGCGTGCCGGGCGAAAGCTTTGACTATTCGGCAACCGTCAGCGCAGGCGCCAGCAGCGAGATCCGTTCGGACAGCGCCCCCCGCGGTTGGGCCACCGGCGTCATCAGATCGGCGCGGATGGCATCGGTCAGGATCTGCGTCACCACAACCTTCTGAGTCAGGCCGCGCTCTTCCTCCTCGATCGCCTTTTGCCCACCCGAAGCCGGCTGCGAGGCATTGACCAGATGCGGCGCGACCACAACAGCCCCGGTTTCGGCATCCGTCACGCCGATCCTGAATTTCAGGCTGTAGCTGCCGCCGAAGGTATAGCGGGTCTTTTCGGTCAGCGCGTGGAAGCGCACGACCTCGATGTCGACCACAACCGGGCGGCCCTCGGTCATCGCGCCCGTCGCGCGATCCGCCGCCTCGGTGAACAGTGCAGAAACCTGCGCGTAACGGTCGCCACGCGCCTCGCCGCGCCAGACGATGTCGGCGATCGGATAATACAGGTTGGCCTCGGACACATGCAGCGTGCGCGGCACCGACACCCGGACCGTCCGCACATCGTAAAGCGGTGCGGTCATCACGGCGTCTTCGGCGCCCACGGTGATTTCGGCCAGCGGCGTGACATCGGTCGCCCCGCGCGACGCCGGCTCCACCTCGGCGCACCCCGCCAGCAGTGCAAGCGCGGCGAAAAGGGCGATCATACGGGTCGGTTTCATAATGTTCATCTCCGGCTGAGCCATCCTGACGGGCTGGAAGATGCAGGCCGAATGTGGCAGAAAAGGGTTAACAGTGGCGCAATTCTGCGGAAAAACCCTTGCCCACAGGTCACTTGCAGCCCATTTTTAAAGAATAGCTTCCCGATTGATTTGTTAGCGCTAACGTTATAAGACGCCATCGCTGCCCCGCAGCAGATGCTCCTGCAGACGAGAACCCGCCATGCCCCAGACCCCCGCTGCGCTGAACGCCACGATCGCCCGCGTCACCGACCGGATCCGGGCGCGTTCGGCCGGGCGGCGGGCGGATTACCTGGCGCAGATCAAGGCCGCGGCACAGGCGGGCCCCGCGCGCGCGCATCTGAGCTGCGGCAACCAGGCCCATGCCTATGCCGCCATGGGCACCGATCAGCCCGCGCTGGCCGAGGGTCGTGCCCCCAATATCGGCATCGTCACCGCCTATAATGACATGCTCAGCGCGCATCAGCCCTATGAAACCTATCCCGCGCTGATCCGCGAGGCACTGCGCGCGATGGGCGCCACCGCACAGGTCGCAGGCGGCGTGCCCGCGATGTGCGATGGCGTGACCCAGGGCCAGCCGGGGATGGAGTTGAGCCTGTTTTCGCGCGATGTGATCGCCCTCGCCGCCGGGGTGGCACTGTCGCATAACACCTTCGATGCCGCGCTCTACCTCGGGGTCTGCGACAAGATCGTGCCCGGGCTGGTGATGGCCGCCGCGACCTTCGGCCATATCCCGGCAGTGTTCCTGCCCGCAGGGCCGATGACCTCGGGCCTGCCGAATGACGAAAAGGCCAAGGTGCGCCAGCAGTTTGCCACCGGCGAGGTCGGGCGCGACGCGCTGATGGCGGCGGAGATGGCCAGCTATCATGGCCCCGGCACCTGCACCTTCTACGGCACCGCCAACACCAACCAGATGCTGATGGAGATCATGGGCCTGCACCTGCCGGGCGCCAGCTTCGTCAACCCCGGCACCGATCTGCGCCAGGCGCTGACGGTCGCGGGCGCGCGGCGCGCCGCCGAAATCACCGCCTTGGGCAACGATTACCGCCCCGCGGGCGAGATTCTGGATGAACGTGCCTTCGTCAACGGTCTGGTCGGGCTGATGGCCACGGGCGGATCGACCAATCTGGTGCTGCATATGCCCGCAATGGCGCGTGCCGCCGGGATCGTGCTGGATCTGGCCGATTTCGATGCGATTTCCGATGTCGTGCCGCTGATGGCCAAGGTCTATCCGAACGGTCTGGCCGATGTGAACCATTTCCACGCGGCGGGCGGGATGCAGTTCCTGATCCGTGAATTGCTGGGCGCAGGGCTGCTGCACCCCGATGCCAAGACCGTCACCGGCGACGGGCTGGCCGCCTATATCCGCGAACCCAAACTGCGCGACGGCACGCTGGTCTGGGAAGACGGCCCCGAAACCACGCTGAACGACAAGATCCTGCGCCCCGCCACCGCGCCCTTCGCCGCCTCTGGCGGTCTGCGGCAGCTTGAAGGCAACCTCGGGCGCGGCGTCATCAAGATTTCGGCCGTGGCCCCCGAACACCGTCTGGTCGAGGCCCCGGTGCGCATCTTCCACGATCAAGCCGATGTGAAGGCCGCCTTCCAGCGCGGCGAATTCACTGCGGACACGGTGGTCGTCGTCCGTTTTCAGGGCCCGCGCGCCAATGGCATGCCCGAACTGCACTCGCTCACCCCCACGCTTTCGGTTTTGCAGGGCCGCGGGCTGCGGGTGGCACTGGTGACCGACGGGCGGATGTCGGGCGCCAGCGGCAAGGTGCCCGCCGCGATCCACGTCAGCCCCGAGGCCGCCTGCGCCGGCCCGCTGGCGCGGCTGATCGACGGCGATATCGTGCGGCTTGACGCCGTGGCGGGCACGCTCGATTGCCTGACCGACGGTTTCGCGGATCGCGCCCCCATCAGTGCCGATCTGTCGGCCAATGCACATGGCCTTGGCCGCGAGTTGTTCGATGCCTTCCGCCGCACTGTCGGCCCAGCGACCGACGGCGCGGCGGTGGTTGTTTGAGTTTTTGCCTCCGGCGGGGATATTTTAACCAGAAAGAAACTAGGTTCGGGAAAGCTGCTGTCACGGTACAGGCGGGGACGTCGATGACCGTCCAGAGAGAAAGCGCGCCGTCTCCCCCGCAAGCGGCCCGAGGCGGCGCGCGGCTTTCCCCCTTCTTTCTGGCCCAAATATCCCCGCCGGAGGCTCCCGAACCCGCCGCCCGCGCGCGGCCCGTGACTGGAGTGCCCCATGACCCCCGCCGATCAATCCGCCGCTGCCCGCAAGATCTGCCTGATGGCCCCGATCATCCCGGTGATCGTGGTCAAGGACGTGGCCCATGCAGAATCGCTGGCCCGCGCGCTGGTGGCGGGGGGCCTGCCCGCGCTGGAGGTGACGCTGCGCACGCCCTGCGCGCTGGAGGCGATCCGCGCGATGGCCGGAGTCGCGGGTGGCGTGGTGGGGGCCGGCACGCTGATCACACCCGCCGATGTGCGCGCGGCCAAGGCGGCGGGGGCGCAGTTCGGCGTCTCGCCCGGCGCCACCGATGCGCTGCTGCGCGCCTGCGAAGACGAAGGGTTGCCGCTGTTGCCCGGTGCGGCCACCGCGACCGAGGCGATGATTCTGCTGGAACGCGGATACAACGTGCAGAAATTCTTTCCGGCCGAGGTGGCGGGCGGGGCCGCCGCGCTCAAGGCCATCGGCGCACCGCTGCCGCAGATCTCGTTCTGCCCGACCGGCGGGATCAGCCCGCAGAATGCCGGCAGCTATCTGTCGCTGACCAACGTGCTGTGCGCGGGCGGCAGCTGGGTGGCGCCCGATGCGATGGTGCAGGCGGGCGACTGGGCCGGGATCGAGGCACTGGCCCGCGCGGCCGCCGCCTTGCCGCGCTGAGGCCTCAGGCGCCCGGCGCGAACCGGGCCGCGCGCCCGCCGCGCCGAGTGCCTGCCGCATCGGCGCGGGTCAGACCTTCGCTCAGCACCGCGCTCATCGGATGCCCGGGGGCGCCCTCATAGGCCGCCAGCACCACCCGCATTGCCTCGCGCGCATCCACGCCCGGCTCCAGGCTCAGCGCCCAGTCCATGAAGATCGAACGGCATTCGGCATCGCCGATCCCCTCGATCCGATAGCTTTCGCGGATCAGACCCTTCGGGTCCGCGATGCTCAACTCCATCAGTTTCCTCGCCATGTTACCTCAGCGCCTGTTCCACGATCGCCGCGACCTCTGATGTGGTGCGCGCCAGCCGCGCGGCAAGGGCGTCCAGAGTGTCCTCGCCCGCCTCGCGCAGCAGGAAGGCGCGCCCGCCCTCGCCGATCGCAGCCATATCCAAGGGCTTGTCGGTCAGCAACCGCCCGCCCGCCTGCAATCGCCACAGGAACCGATAGGCCGACGCCAGCGCCTCGGCCTGCGCCGCGGTGACGAAGCCGCCCCGCGGCCCGATCCGAAGTTGCGGTTCCACCCGGCGCGCCGGATCACCCGCGCGCAGCGCGAAGCTTTGCGCCAACAGCTCGATGTCTTGCAACCGGCCGGGGCCAATCTTGGCCTCCCAGGCGCCGTCGGGGGCCTTCGCGGCGAAGATCCGCGCGCGCATCTCGGCCAGATCGGGCATCACCTGCGGGCCTGCGCCCTTGGCGGCCAGCACCGCGCGGCGCACTGCCTCGACATCCGCGGCCAGCCCGGCATCGCCCGCCACCGGCCGCGCCCGGGTCAGCGCCAGATGCTCCCATGTCCAGGCCTCGTCCATCTGATAGCTGCGGAACGCATCGAGCGACACCGCAACCGGCCCCTGCCGCCCCGAGGGCCGCAGCCGCATGTCCACCTCGTAGAGCCGTCCTTCCGGCATCGGCGCGGTCAGCGCGGTAATCAGCGCCTGCGTCAGCCGCGCGAAATAGGCCCGTGTCGCCAGGGGCTTGCGGCCTTCGGATTGCTCGGCCCCCTGGGCATCATAGATCACGATCAGGTCCAGATCCGAGGCGGCATTCAGCCGTTCAGCCCCGAGCGACCCCATCCCCAGCACGACCGCGCCACGCCCCGGGGGCGCCCCGTGTTTCTGTGCGAACTCGGCCACCACCTCGGGCCAGAGCCCGGCCACCGCAGCCCCGGCCACATCGGCATAGTGCCGCGCCACCTCGGCCGCATCGGCCAGCCCGCGCAGATGATGCACCCCCACGCGGAAGCGCCATTCCTTCGCCCAGCGGCGCGCGGCATCCAGTTTCTTCTCGTAATCCGGCGCGGCCTGCAACGCCGCCGCCAGACTGGCGGCCAGCCCTTCGGCGCCCGGCCAGGGGGCAAAGAAGGCGCCGCCCAGAACCGCGTCCAGAACGCCCGCATTGCGCGACAGATAATCCGCCAGGCCCGGCGCGGTGGCACAGATGTCGACGATCAGTTCGACAAGCTGCGGGTTCGCCTCGAACAGCGAGAACAGCTGCACCCCGGCAGGCAGACGGCTGAGGAAACCGTCGAACTGGCGCAGGGCCTCTTCGGGGTTGGCGGCGCGTTGCAGTAGGCGCAGCACCTCGGGTTCGACCCGGCGGAAGATCCCGCGCGCCCGGTCCGACCGCAGGCAGGGATAGCTGCGCCAGCCATCGACGATGCGCTGCGCACCTTCGGAAAGATCGGGGGCCTCGGCGGCTTCTCCGGGGGCAAAGAAAGCGCCGGTCAGTGCTTCGACCCGCTCCAACCGGCCCAGAAGGCGCGCACTCCAGGCCTGCACGTCGCCCTCGCCCATCATCGCCGCGATCCGCGCAAGCCCGTCGGGGGCCGTCGGCAGACGGTGGGTCTGGGCATCGTTGACCATCTGCACGCGATGCTCGATCTCGCGATGCTCGCGGTAATGCGCGATCAACTCGGCCGCCACCTCGCCATCGACCCAACCCTTCGAGGCCAGCAGCGACAGCCCGCCCACCGTGGTGCGATCGCGCAGATCGGGGTCACGCCCACCCGCGATCAGTTGCCGGGTCTGGGTGAAGAACTCGATTTCGCGTATGCCGCCCTGCCCCAGCTTCATGTCATGCCCGGGCAGGGTGATCGGACCGTGAAGGCCCTTGTGCTCGCGAATCCGCAGGCGCATGTCATGCGCATCCTGGATCGCCGCGAAATCGAGGTGTTTGCGCCAGACGAACGGCGTCAGCGTGGTCAGGAAGCGCTGCCCCGCCGCCAGATCCCCGGCACAGGGCCGCGCCTTGATATAGGCGGCGCGTTCCCAGGTGCGGCCTTCGGCTTCGTAATACTGTTCGGCGGCGGCCATCGAGATGCAGACCGGGGTCACACTGGCATCGGGGCGCAGCCGCAGATCGGTGCGGAAGACATAGCCCTCGGCGGTGATGTCCGACAGCAGCGCCGCCATCTTGCGGGTGACGCGGATGAAAGAGGCGCGGGCCTCCATCTGGTCGGCGGGATCGAAACGGCTTTCGTCGAACAGGCAGATCAGGTCGATATCCGAACTGTAGTTCAGCTCGCCCGCGCCCATCTTGCCCATCGCCAGGGCCACCATGCCGCCCGCGATCGCCGCATCCTCGGGCGTCGCGCCGGGTAGCTTGCCGCGGCGGATTTCATCGGCGACCAGCCGCTTCAAGGCCAGATCGACCGCCAGATCGCCCAACCGTGTCAGCGCGCCGGTCACCGTCTCCAGCGGCCAGACGCCGCCCAGATCGGCCAGCCCCGCCAGCAGGGCCACCCGGCGCTTGGCACGCCGCAACTCGGGGCCGAGCTGATCCAGCGCCACATCGCCCAGCCGCGCGAATTCGGCCTCCAGCGCGGCTTCGGGCGTGCCGCAAAGTGCAGGCGCGATCCAGGCGGCCTCGCGCGTCAGCAGACCGGACAGATAGGGCGAACACCCGCCCGTGCCCGCAATCAACGCGCGCAACTCGGGCGCGAGGTCGGCAAAGGGCAGCGCAGCATCCGCCCCCCTCTCCGGTTCGAAAGGAATGGGACAGCGGGTCAGGCGGGATGCGAAAGTCATGGCGCCACACTACTGCGCCGCCCGCGCCGGTCAATGGGATTTGCCCGACAGCGCATGGCGCCCGGCCCGCTATCGAAAAATGTAAAAAAGTTTTACATCCCCCCTTGTGCGCGACGGAACCCTCCCCATCTTCCGTAATGTGAAGGCAATTCACATCGCAACGGAGGTTTCCATGTCTGCTTATGCCTATTCCGCCGCCGAAGCCGCCGCCCGCCCCGGCTGGATCACCCGCACGCTCAACTGGCTTGACGAGCGCGGGCCGGTCTCCTGGATCGTGGTGATGGTCGGCTCGTTCATCTTTGCCGGCCCGCTGGGCCTGCTGGTTCTGGGCTTCATCCTGATTACCGGCCGCTTCGGCAAGGGCTGCCGCCGCGCCCGGGAGGCCAGCCGCATGTGCGGGCCGCGCCTGCATTTCCACGCCCGCCGCGGCACCGGCAACGCCGCCTTCGACGCCTACAAGGCCGACACCCTGGCCCGTCTGGAGCGCGAGCAGGACGATTTCGAAGCCTTCCTGGCCCGCCTGCGCGAAGCCCGCGACAAGGCTGAATTCGACCAGTACATGGACGAACGCGCCCACGCCGCCGCCGCGCCCGCGACCGAGCAGAACGCCCCCGAAGACGACGCTCCGCGCGGCAATTACTGAGTTCGCACGTCCCTTCGGCACGCCACGCACGCGCGCCCTTCCCGGGCCCGGCTTGAAAAAGCCGGGCCTGCGACTATTTCGGTTCGAGGAAAGGCTTGGCGCAAGCCACCGAAGTTGCTAGCCTTCCGCTCAACCACCCAAAACCTCAGCGATCATGCGTCATTCCCTTCCGCTCGCCCCGCAGTTCTATGTGACCGCGCCGCAGCCCTGTCCCTATCTGGACGGGCGGGCCGAACGGAAGCTGTTTACCGCGCTGCAGGGCGAAGGCGCCGAAAAGCTGAACAATGCCCTGTCGCGGCAGGGATTCCGGCGTTCGCAGAATGTGCTGTATCGCCCGTCCTGCGCGGATTGCACGGCCTGCCTGTCGGCCCGCATCCGGGTGGCGGATTTCACCTTGTCGCGCACCCAGCGGCGGGTGCTGCGGCGCAATGCCGATCTGAAGCGCACCGCCACCAGCCCCTGGGCGACCGAGGAACAATTCGCGCTGTTTCGCCGCTATCTGGACCATCGCCACGCCGATGGCGGCATGGCGGACATGGATATTTTCGAATTCGCCGCGATGATCGAGGAGACGCCGGTCAAGTCGCGGGTGGTGGAATATCGCGAAACCGCGGCAAGCCCCGGCTCCGTGCGGGCGCTGACGGCGGTCTGCCTGACCGATGTGCTCGATGACGGGCTGAGCATGGTCTACAGCTTCTATGACCCCGACCGGATCGACGACAGCCTGGGCACCTTCCTGATCCTCGATCATGTCGAGATCGCGCGCCGCGCGGGCCTGCCCTATGTCTATCTGGGCTATTGGGTGCCGGGCTCGCGCAAGATGGGGTACAAGGCGAATTTCTCTGCGCTGGAGATCTTCAAGGGCGGGCGCTGGCAGGACATCGGCAACCCCGAGGACCATTGCAGCGAAACCCATCCGCTGTCGGTGGACCCGATCGCCGAACAGGTCGCGCGCATTTCCCTGCCCGACACCCGCGAGGGTTGAACTGCCCGCCCCCGCGCCCCTGCCTCTTGGATAAGCAGGGCCGCCCATAGCTGCGGCAGTTACGCGCAGCAGCACCGTTTTCGGGCTAAGCCTCTGCAAAATCGTCTGGAAATCTGGCCGGATCGCAGAGATTCTGTTGCGCTTTATCTGGACAGCACCCGACCAAACTGCCAGTTTCCCGGCAGTGCCGCAGGCTAGCGCCGCGCCGCTCCGACAGTCTGATCATCCGGGAGGAAACCTATGGATCGCCGTTCATTCCTGACCAAAGCCGCCATCGGCGGCGCCGCTGCCAGCCTCGCCGCCCCCGCCCTTGCGCAGGATCTGCCCGAGGTGACCTGGCGCCTGACCTCGTCCTTCCCGAAATCGCTCGACACGATTTACGGCGGCGCCGAGGTTCTGGCCAAGCGCGTCGAAGAAGCCACCGGCGGCAAGTTCAAGATCCAGGTCTTTGCGGGCGGCGAAATCGTCCCCGGCCTGCAAGCCGCCGATGCCGCCGCTGCGGGCACGGTCGAGGCCTGCCACACCGTGGGCTACTATTACTGGGGCAAGAACCCGGCCTGGGCCGTTGCGGCGGCCGTGCCGTTCTCGCTCTCGGCGCGCGGCATCAACGCCTGGCACTACCATGGCGGCGGCATCGACCTGTATAACGAATTCCTCGCGACCCAGGGCCTCGTCGGCTTCCCGGGCGGCAACACCGGCGTGCAGATGGGCGGCTGGTTCCGCAAGGAAATCAACACCGTCGAAGACCTGAAGGGCCTGAAGATGCGCGTCGGCGGCTTTGCCGGCAAGGTGATGGAGAAACTGGGCCTCGTGCCGCAGCAGATCGCCGGCGGCGACATCTACCCGGCGCTGGAAAAAGGCACCATCGACGCGACCGAATGGGTCGGCCCCTACGACGATGAAAAGCTCGGCTTCTATAAAGTTGCGCCCTACTACTACTACCCCGGCTGGTGGGAAGGTGGCCCGACCGTCCACTTCATGTTCAACAAGGCCGCCTACGAAGCCCTGCCCCCGGCCTATCAGTCGCTGCTGCGCTCGATCTGCCAGGGCGTCGATGCGAACATGCTGCAGATGTATGACTACCTGAACCCCAAGGCGCTCAAGACGCTGGTTGCCAACGGTGCGCAACTGCGTCCGTTCAGCCCGGAAATCCTGCAGGCCTGCTTCACCGCCGCCAACGAGGTCTATGCCGAGCTGGAAGCCACGAACCCCGAGTTCGCGAAGCTGTGGCAGTCGATCAAGGAATTCCGGTCGGAAAACTACCTCTGGACCCAGGTTGCCGAATACAACTACGACACCTTCATGATGATCCAGCAGCGCAACGGCACGCTCTGATCGCCTGAATTTCGGGCCTGCGCCGCGTTTTTTCGGCGCAGGTTTCACACGTTCAACCCCGGGGTGCAGACCGCATTCCGGGGTTTCTCATTTTCGATAGCGGCATTGCAAAAATCGCAAAACTAACGCTTTACAGGCGATTTCGGTCAAGTAAAGTGACCACCAGACCCACTTCCGGGGAGGAACCGCGCTGCGGACCGGGGGTGAACGGTTCAGAAAACAACGGGAGGAATACCAATGGATCGTCGTTCTTTCATCCGCAAGGGTGCGCTTGGGGGTGCCGCAGCAGCGGCCGCGGCCACGGTGGCCGCGCCGGCCATGGCCGAGGACCTGCCCGAGATCACCTGGCGGCTGACCTCGTCTTTCCCCAAATCGCTCGACACCATCTATGGCGCGGCCGAAACCATGGCCAATTACGTCTCGAAGATGACCGGCGGCAAGTTCAAGATCCAGGTCTTCGCCGCGGGCGAGATCGTCCCCGGCCTGCAGGCGATGGACGCGGTGTCGAACGGCACGGTCGAGGCCTGCCACACCGCCTCTTACTACTACTGGGGCAAGGACGCGACCTTCGCGCTTGGCACTGCGGTGCCCTTCGGGCTCAACGCGCGCCAGCAGAACGGCTGGTTCTATTATGGCGGCGGCAATGACCTGCTGAACGAATTCTACAACACTCAGGGCATCCACGGCCTGCCCTGCGGCAATACCGGCGCGCAGATGGGCGGCTGGTTCCGCAAGGAAATCAACACCGTCGCCGATCTGAAGGGCGTGAAAATGCGCATCGGCGGCTTCGGCGGCAAGGTGATGGAAAAGCTCGGCGTCGTGCCGCAGCAGATCGCCGGCGGCGACATCTACCCCGCGCTGGAAAAAGGCACCATCGACGCGACCGAATGGGTCGGCCCCTACGACGATGAAAAGCTCGGCTTCTATAAAGTGGCGCCCTACTACTACTACCCCGGCTGGTGGGAAGGCGGCGCCTGCCTGCATGCGTTCTTCAACAAATCGAAATGGGACGAACTGCCCGAGGCCTATCAGGTTGCGCTTACCGCGGCCTGTCAGGCGGCCAACTCGGACATGCTGGCGGCCTATGATTACAAGAACCCCGCGGCGCTGAAAACGCTGATGGCGAATGGCGCGCAGCTGCGTCCGTTCTCGGCCGAGGTACTGACCGCCTGCTACAACGCCGCGCAGGAAGTCTATGCCGAGATCACCTCGTCGAACGCGGCCTTCAAGAAGATCTACGAAAGCCAGCTGGCCTACAAGCGCGACGCCTATGTCTGGGCGCAACTGTCGGAATACAACTTCGACACGTTTATGATGATCCAGCAACGCAACGGCGCGCTCTGACGCCGCTAGCGGGCCTAAGCCCGGCATGCACCTGCCGCAAAAAGCCCCTGAGCAATCCGGGGCTTTTTCATTACATTTGCCACGCGGGATGCGCGGCTTCCCGGCGGCAGCTAACGATTGCTTCACGCCTTGCGCTTAGGATGGCCCGGTCTAACCAAGGATTCCCGGCCATGTTCTCCAAGCTGTATAGAATTCCAGCCCGCATCTACGCGATCGTCACCATCGCGGCGATTTCGCTGACCATCCTGTCCCAGATCTTGCTGAGTTCGGCAGTGAACAACGCCTACGACATGCGCGAACGCCATCTGAACGATGTGATCGACACCGCCATCAGCATGCTGGCAGAGCTGCAATCCGAGGTCGAGGCGGGAGCCCTGAGCATGGAAGAGGCGCAGGCCGAAGGGCGCCGGGTGCTCAGCGCGCTGCGCTTCGACACCTCGGGCTATTTCTACGCCTTCGACAAGGACATCACCATCATCGTTCACCCCACGATGCCGGACTGGGTCGGCACCGACCAGTCGGCCTATGCCGATTTCTATGGCACTCGCGTCTTTGAAGAGATGCAGAAGATCGCCGAGGCCGACGGCAAGGGCAGCCTGACCTACTATTTCAAGAAACCCGACGCACAAGAGGCGGAAAAGAAGATCGGCTATGTCAAGCTGTTCCCGACCTGGGGCTGGATCGTCGGCACCGGTTCCTATGTTTCGGATATCGACGCAGCCCTGAGCAAACTGCGAATGGCGGCCAATGTCACACTGGGGCTCAGCGTGCTGGTGCTGCTGGTGATTTCGACCCTGCTGGCCCGCAGCGTGACGATCCCCTTCGCGGCGATCTGTGCGCGGATGAACTCGATGACGGCGGGCGATACGGCCACCGACGTGCCCTATACCGCAGCCAAAAGCGACATCGGCGACATGGCCCGTGCCCTCGATCAGTTCCGCATGGCCTTGCTGGAGAAAGACGCGCTGGAACAGGCGCGGGCGGAAAAGGACGCCGAACTGAAACGCGCCCAGGACGAGGCACGCAAGCGCGAAGAAGACATGAAGGCCCGCGATGCCGCTGCGGTCGAAGAACGTCACCGCCAGGAAGAAGCACAGCGCGCCGAACGCGATGCGCTGCGCGCGCAGACCGAAGCCGAGCGCGATGCGCAAATGCGCGAACAGGAAAAGGTGGTCAGCACCCTTGCACGCAATCTCAAGGCGATGTCGCACGGCGATCTGAGCGTCGCGATACACGAGCACTTCCCGCCCTCTTATGAACAGCTGCGTCTCGATTTCAACGCCGCGATCGAAAAGTTCTCGGAACTGGCCGCGTCGATCATTTCCAGCGCGAACATGATCGAGGCCGAAACCGGCAGTCTGCGCAGCGCATCGCTGGAACTGGGGCGCCGGACCGAAACCCAGGCCGCCTCTCTGGAAGAAACCGCCGCTGCGATGAACCAGATGGCGGCCTCGGTCGACAATTCCGCCGCTGGCGCGCGCAATGCCGCCAAGGCGGTCGAGAAGACCCGTGACACCACGACCGCCGGGCGCGACATCGTCAAGCAGACCGTGGCAGCGATGCATGACATTGCGCAAAGCTCGGTGAAGATCTCGCGCATCACCAGCGTGATCGACGACATCGCGTTCCAGACCAACCTGCTGGCGCTGAATGCCGGGGTCGAGGCCGCACGGGCCGGGGAAACAGGGCGGGGCTTCGCCGTCGTCGCCTCTGAGGTGCGCGCACTGGCGCAGCGATCCTCCGAAGCCGCCCGCGAAATCGCCGAGTTGATCAGCACCTCGGAACACCAGGTCAAATCAGGCGTCGATCTGGCTTCGCAATCGGACACCGCCCTGGGGGATATCGGCGATCTGGTGTCGGAACTCGACACACTGGTCTCAACCATCGCCGCCTCGGCGGCCGAACAGGCCGTAGGGATTTCCGAAGTGACGACCGCAGTGAACCAACTCGATCAGGTCACCCAGCAAAATGCCGCGATGTTCGAGGAAAACTCCGCCGCCGTTCAAGGCCTGATGACCCAGGCACTTTCGCTCAAGGAAATCAGCTCGGTCTTTACCATCGAAGCCGAGGAGGAGGAACCGGCACGCCTTGCATCGTGATCTTGCGGCACGCCCGACAGCCCGCGCCTCGCCCCTGGGCATGACGCACGCGGGCTGGGCTGCGAAGACACGAGGGGCCTCAATCGGGCAGCGCCTGCACCAGCTCGGTGAAATGCGCACCGCGCTTTTCGAAATTCGGGTATTGGTCAAAACTCGCCGCCGCAGGGGCCAGCAATACGGTGTCACCCGCCTCGGCATCCCGCGCGGCGGCAGCGACTGCGGCCTCCATCGTCTCGCAAATCTCGTGAGCGATCCCGAGTTCCAGCGCGAAATCACGCCCCGAATGGCCAATGAAATAGGCTTTCTTCACCGTTCCAACAAACGGCCGGAGCCCGCTCACGCCGCCTTCCTTGCCCAGACCACCGGCAATCCAGCGAATATTGGCAAAGGCCTGCAGAGCCTTGGCCGCGCTGTCCACATTGGTGGCCTTGCTGTCATTGACATAGCGCACACCCGCCTTTTCGGCCACGGTCTGGCTGCGATGCGGCAGGCCGGCGAAGGAGTGGAACGCCTCTTCGATGACCCGCGGACCGATCCCCAGCGCGCGCGTTGCCGCGTAGGCCGCGCAGGCGTTCTGGTGGTTATGCGCCCCGGGCAGGCCCTGGACCTCGCGCAGGTCGATGGAGGCAACCTGCCGCCCCTTGCGCCATTCGGCCAGAAATCCCTTGCGGGCAAAGACAGACCAGCCGAAATCCCCAAGCTTGCGCGCACTGGAGATGCGGATCACACGATCGTCTTCGGGGCCCGTCGCGATCTGGTTGGCAAGATAGACACCCTCAGCCTCATCCACCCCGATAACCGCGCGATCGGGCCCGCCCTCGGCAAACAGCCGCCGCTTGGCCGCGAAATAGCCGCCCATCCCGCCGTGCCGGTCCAGATGATCGGGCGAGAGGTTGGTGAAGACCGCAATGTCGGGGGTCAGCGCGCGGGCCAGATCGGTCTGATACGAGCTGAGTTCAAGCACCACGACCTCGCCATCCTGCGCAGGCTCCAGATCAAGCACCCCGCGTCCGATGTTTCCCGCCATCTGCGTCACCCGGCCGGCCTGTTCCAGAATGTGATGGATCAGCGCGGTGGTGGTGGATTTGCCATTCGACCCCGTCACGCAGATCGTGCGCGGCGCCACGTCGAAATTGTCCCACGCGGCGGTGGCCCAGCTGCGAAAGAACAGCCCGATGTCGTTATCGACCGGAACCCCCGCCGCCATCGCCCGCGCGATCAGCTTGTTGGGCGCCGGATAAAGGTGCGCGATCCCCGGCGATGTAATCAGCGCCGACACCCCGTCCCAGGCATCCGCACGGGTCAGATCGTGGCAGACAAAGCCCGCCGCCTCGGCCCGCGCGCGGCCTTCGGGGCTGTCATCCCAGCACAACGGCTCGGCCCCGCCCGCCCGGAGCGCCGCCGCTGTTGCCAGACCGGACCGGCCCAGCCCCAGCACCGCAACCTTGCAGCCTTCATACCCCAGAACCGGAATCATCGCATACCCCCAGCGTTTGTCGCGGGGGTTTCACACCCCCGCACCCCCGTGGGATATTTGAACCAGAGAGAAGGGGAAAGAGGTTTCAGAGCGGCGCAAGCCCGAGCGCGGCCAGGGTTTGCGCATTTTCGTCCAGCGCCGCGGCACCTTTGGGCGAGAGCGCATAGAGCCCGCGCGCCGGATGATCGAACCAGCCGTAATGATCGGCGCGCATCAGGGTCGCGGCGCGCGCAACCCCGGTGGCGCGCGCCAGATCGGCGGGCTTGCCCGGACCTTTCTGTGCCAGATGATAGGCCAGTCGCAGCGCGTCCTGACGATAGGCGGTCATCCGGGTCTGGCCAGTGGTGCCACCCAGATTGGGGTCCCCCACACGGCGCTCGAACTCGCGCAGCAGACGGCTCGCGCGTTTGGTATTGCGGCGCGGCGCATAGGGGCCGGGGTCGAGATGCGCCTCGACCGTGGATTTCCCCGGATCAACCGCCAGCAGCCCAAGCCCCAGACGGCGGCAGAGCCGCAGAATATCGGCATAGCGCAGTTTCCAGCCGCGCGCAGACGACACGGGCACCGCCAGATAGACATAATCGAACAGCGCCTGACGAGCGGTGCCCTGCATCACCAGCGCCAGCGAAAACGTCAGCTTGAGTTCGACCACCACCGGCGGCTCCTCGCCACGCCGGGCCAGCACGTCGCAATCGCCGATCTCGGCCTTGACGGTATAGCCCTGCGCTTCGAGATAGGCTTTGACAGGCGGGTAGAGATCGGCCTCACGCACGGGCTTCAGCGGATCTTCAGCGTCGCCAGACCGATCAGCGCCAGGATCAGCGAGATGATCCAGAACCGGATCACGATCTGCGCCTCGCCCCAGCCTTTCTTCTCGAAATGGTGGTGGATCGGCGCCATCAGGAAGACCCGCTTGCCGGTGCGCTTGAAATAGAGCACCTGGATGATGACGCTCAGCGCCTCGACCACGAACAGCCCGCCGACGATCGCCAGAACCAGCTCGTGCTTGGTGCAGACCGCGATCGCCCCCAAGGCGCCGCCCAGCGCGAGAGAGCCGGTATCGCCCATGAAGACCGCCGCGGGCGGGGCGTTATACCACAAGAACCCCAGCCCCCCGCCGATCAGCGCGGCGGTGAAGACGAAGATCTCGCCGGTGCCGGGCACGAAATGCACGCCCAGATAATTGGTGAAATCGACGCGCCCGACGATATAGGCGATGGCCCCCAGCGTGCCCGCCGCGATCATCACCGGCATGATCGCCAGCCCGTCGAGCCCGTCGGTCAGGTTAACCGCATTGGCCGCGCCGACGATCACGATCATCGCGAAGGGCACGAACAGGAAGCCCAGATTGATCAGCGCATCCTTGAACACCGGCAGCGCCAGCTGGTTCGACAGATCGGCCGGATGCAGCCAGGCCGCCGCCGCCGCCGCGACCGCCGCAAGGGCCAGCCCCAAGATCATCCGGATGCGCGAGCTGACGCCCTTGACGTTCTGCTTGGTGACCTTGGCGTAATCATCGGCAAACCCGATCAGCGCATAGCCATAGGTCACGCCCAGCACGATCCAGATATACCCGTTGTCGAGCCGCGCCCACAGGAGCGTCGAAACCAGCAGCGCGGACAGGATCAACAGCCCCCCCATCGTCGGGGTGCCCGCCTTGGCGAAATGGGTCTGCGGTCCGTCGGTGCGGATCGGCTGACCCTTGCCCTGCTTGCGGCGCAGAATGTCGATCAGCGGACGCCCGAAAAGGAAGCCGAAGATCAGCGCGGTAAAGAAGGCAGCCCCGGCCCGAAAGGTAATGTATCGGAAGAGATTGAAGAAATCACCACCGTCCGACAGGTTCGCCAGCCAATACAACATTACTCTTTTCCTTTATGAGCCTCGGCCGCGCCGGGCTGCCCGAGTTTTTTCAGCGCGTCAACCACCAGGCTGACTTTCGATCCTTTGGAGCCCTTGACCAGCACCACATCGCCGGCGTCGACCAGATGTGGCGCGCGCTCGGCCAGCGCGCGGGCGGTATCGAACCACTCGCCCCGTTTGGCCCGCGGCAGAACCTCCCACAGCGCGTGCATCCGCGGCCCGGCCAGATGCACGGTATCGACGGCCGCCATGGCCGGGTGGTCGGCGATGGCGGCATGCAGCGCGATCTCATCGGGGCCGAGTTCCAGCATGTCGCCCAGAATCGCCACGCGGCGCCCGTGCTTCACGCGCCCCACCCCGTCGCGGGGGCTGGCTGCGGCCAGCACATCAAGCGCGGCATCCATCGAGGCCGGGTTGGCGTTGAATGCATCGTCGAACAGATCGAAGCTCTGGCCCTCATCGACGATATCCAGATAGATCCGTTCGCGCGCACCGCGGCCCGCGGGCGGCTCCCACAGGCCCATGTCACAGGCGACGACCGCCGGATCGGCGCCGACCGCCTCGGCCAGCGCCAGTACGCCCAAGGCATTGTTTGCGAAATGTTTTCCAGGCGTCATCACCTTGAACAACAGCGGCTGCCCGCCATGTTCGGCCTGCACGATCGTCGCATCGCCCGCAATCCGTGCGGCCGTCAGACGATAGTCCGAGCCCGGTTCCGGCCCGAAGGTCAGAACCCGCGCCGCACCGGCGGCCGCCGCGCGCAGGATCGGGGTGACCGACAGCCCGGTCGGGATGACCGCCACGCCGCCCGGTTCCAGCCCCTCGAAAATCGCACCTTTTTCACGCGCTATCCCGGCCAGATCGGCGAAGGCCTCCAGATGGGCGGGGGCGACAGTGGTGATCATCGCGGCATGCGGACGGGCCATGCGGGCCAGCGGCGCGATCTCTCCGGGGTGGTTCATGCCGATCTCGACCACCGCGAAATCCGCGTCGGCCGGCATCCGCGCCAGCGTGATCGGCACGCCCCAGTGGTTGTTGAAGCTGGCCTCGGCGGCATGGACCTTGCCCTGTGCCGACAAAACCGCGCGCAGCATTTCCTTGGTCGAGGTCTTGCCGACAGACCCCGTGACCGCGATCACCCGGGCGCGTGTCCGCGCCCGACCCGCGCGGCCCAGATCTTCCAGCGCGGCCAGCACATCAGGCACGATCAGCAGCGGATCGGCCTCGGAACAGCCCTCGGGGATGCGGCTGACCAGCGCCGCACTGGCGCCTTTCTTCAGCGCATCGGCTACGAAGTCATGGCCATCGCGCACATCCTTCAGCGCGACGAACAGATCGCCGGGCCGGATCGAGCGGGTGTCGATCGAAATTCCGGTCACCGCAAACGGGCGCGTGGCGCGGCCCCGGGTTGCGGCGGCCGCGTCGGCGGAAGTCCACAAGACAGCCATCAGATTTTCCCATCCAGCGCGGCCACGGCCACGCTTGCCTGTTCGACATCGTCAAACGGGTAGATGTCGGTGCCGATCACCTGCCCCGTTTCATGGCCCTTGCCGCAGATCAGCAACGCGTCGCCCGGCCCCAGCGCATCGACCCCGCGCAGGATCGCCTCGGCGCGGTCGCCGACCTCGGTCGCCTCGGGGCCCGCCCCCTGCAGCACCGCGGCGCGGATCGTGGCCGGGTCTTCGCTGCGCGGGTTGTCATCGGTCACAATCACCAGATCGGCGTTTTCCGCGGCAGCCCGGCCCATCAGCGGGCGCTTGGTGCGATCGCGGTCGCCGCCCGCACCGACAATCGCCACCAGCCGCCCCATCACATGCGGGCGCAGCGCGCGCAGCGCCGTCTGCACCGCGTCGGGGGTGTGCGAATAATCGACGAACACCGTCGCGCCGTTGTCGCGGGTCGCGGCCAGCTGCATCCGCCCGCGCACGGTGGACAGGCGCGGCAGCACGGCAAAGACCTCGGCCGCATCGGCACCGCAGCCGATCGCCAGGGCCGCCGCCGTCAGCACGTTCATCGCCTGAAACCCGCCGATCAGCGGCAGGCGCACCATCTGCGTCTCGCCCAACCAGGAAAACCGCACATCCTGCCCGGTCGCGTCGAAACGCTGGCCCAGCAGGCGCATTTCGCAATCCTCGCCGTGCCCGATGCCAATCACCCGCTGGCCGCGCACGGTGGCGTATTTCGCCAGTTCGGCCCCCTTCGGGTCATCAAGGTTGATAACTGCCACGCCATCCTCGGGCAGCACCCGGGTGAACAGCCCGGCCTTGGCGGCGAAATATTCGTCGAAGGTGGCGTGATAATCCAGATGATCCTGGGTGAAATTGGTAAACGCCGCCGCCGACAGCCGCACGCCGTCCAACCGCCGCTGCGCCAACCCGTGCGAACTGGCCTCCATCGCGGCATGGGTCACCCCGGCGGTGGCCATATCGGACAGCAGCCGGTGCAGGGTGATCGGCTCGGGCGTGGTGTGCGGGGACGGCGCGGAAAAGGCGCCCTCGACCCCGGTGGTGCCGATATTGGCGGCCTCCAGCCCCAGCAACTGCCAGATCTGCCGGGTGAAGGTGGCGACCGAGGTCTTGCCATTGGTGCCGGTCACGGCAACCACGGTCTCGGGCTGGCGACCGAACCACAGCGCCGCCGCAAAGGCCAGCGCCTGACGCGGATCTTCGGTCACCACCAGCGACACGCCCGCCAGCACTGCGCGCGCGATCTCGGCGCCTTCGCGGTCGGTCAGCACGGCCACGGCGCCGCGTTCCAGCGCGGTGGGGATGAATTCGGCGCCATGTGCCTTGGTGCCGGGCAGCGCCGCAAACAGATGGCCCGGGCGCACAAGACGGCTGTCCACGCTAAGCCCGGTGATTTCCGCATCCGCCCCGTGCAATGCCGTCAGGCCAAGTGCGCTGAGCGTTTTGGTTGAGTTGCCCATATCTTGTGCCCCGCTTTTGCCTGCTGCCATTTATCGTGGTGCGCCCCCGCGCGTCAACGCGACGGTCCCTGTAAAAAAGGCGGCAGGCACGGCTTTGCCGATACCCGCCGCCCTGTCCGTTCCCATCCGGTCAGCCTTTGACTTTGACCAGCTGAATCCCTTCGAGCGTCTCGGGATCGGCCTGCGGGCGCAGGCCCAGCAGCGGCGCGACACGGCGGATCACCTCGGCGGCCACCGGAACGGCGGTCCAGCCCGCGGTGCGGCGCGGCTCGCTGCCCGAATTTTCCGACGGCTCGTCCAGCGTCAGGATCAGCACATATTTCGGGTCGGTCACCGGGAAGGTGCCCGCGAAGGTGGCGATCACCTTGTCCTTGTAATAGCCGCCCGTGGGCTTGGCCTTGTCGGCGGTGCCGGTCTTGCCGGCCACCTGATAGCCCTTCACATCCCCGAAAGAGGCGGTGCCGCGGGTCACCACCGCGCGCATCATCGCCAGCGTGCGCCGCGCGACAACCTCGCTCATCACCCGCTCGCCCGGGGCATGATCGGCGTTGTGCACCAGCGTCGGCGTGATCTTGCGCCCGCCGTTGGCCACCGTCGCATAGGCGGCGGCCAGATGCAGCGGGCTGGCCGAAAGGCCGTGACCGTAGCCGATGGTCATTGCCGAGATCTCGGACCATTTCTGCGGAATGATCGGCCGCCCCGTCGGCGCCTCGACCAGTTCGACCGGGGTCGGTTCGAGGAACCCGAGCTTGCCCAGGAATTCACGCTGCCGTTCCGGCCCGATCATCTGCGCGATATGCGCGGTGCCCACGTTCGAGGAATGCACGATCACGTCGGTGACCGAGTTTTCAGCGCCGTAATTGTGGAAATCGCGGATGCGGAACCGGCCATAGACCAGCGGCGTCTTGGTCGAAATCATCGTGCCGGGATTGACCAGCCCCATTTCCATCGCCTGCGCCACGGCAAAGATCTTGAAGGTCGAGCCCAGTTCATAGACCCCCTGCACCGCGCGGTTGAACAGCGGGCTGTCGCCCGCATCGCCCTTGGTCAACGGCGCGGGGCGATCGTTGGGGTCGAAATCGGGCAGGCTGGCCATCGCCACGATCTCGCCGGTCTGCACCTCCATCAGCACGGCGGTCGCGCCCTTGGCATTCATCAGCTTCATCCCGCCCGACAGGATTTCCTCCATCGCGGACTGGATCGTCAGGTCGATCGAGAGCTTGAGCGGCGCGCCCGCATTGGCCGGGTCGCGCAGCCAGCCGTCAAAGGCCTTCTCGACCCCCGCGACGCCGACGATCTCGGCCGAGGACACGCCTTCGGCCCCGAAGCGCGCGCCGCCCAGCACATGCGCCGCCAGCGCGCCGTTGGGATAAAGCCGCATCTCGCGCGGGCCGAACAACAGCCCGGGATCGCCGATGTCATGCACCGCCTGCATCTGCTCGGGGCTAATTTTCTTCTTTATCCACAAGAACTTGCGCGTCCCCGTAAAATCGCGCACCAGCCTGTCGCGATCCAAATCAGGGAAGATCTCGACCAGTTTTTCCGCGGTGTTGACCGGATCGATCAGCATCGGCGGCTGCGCATAGAGCGCGTGGGTCACCAGATTGGTTGCCAGAACGCGGCCCTGCCGGTCGGTGATGTCGGCGCGCTGCGCCATGATCGCGGCGCCGGTATCCGAGAGCTGCGGTTCGACGGGTTCGGACGCGGCCAGCGTCCCCATCCGCAGCCCGACAGTGGTGAAGGCGCCGACGAACAGCAGCCCCATCATCAGCAACCGCCCCTCGGCCACCAGGCGCGAGCGGTCGCGCGTCGCCTCTCCGCGCAGGCGGATGTTTTCACGTTCGATCGTGTCCGGGTTCACCCCCCGGGCGCGGGCGTCCAGAATGCGGGCCAGAGGGCGCAGCGGCGTGCGGATCATTGGGCGGCCTCCTCAACTCCGGTGGCAATCACGTCGATCGGGTCGGTCACCGGCAGCGCCTGCGGATCGGGATAGGCGATCTGCGCCACATCGCCGAACTGCTCGGGCGTCAGCGGCAGCAGCGCCAGCCGGCCGAAATTCATGTTGACCAGTTCGCGCAGCCGGTCGGGCCGGTTCAGATAGGCCCATTCGGCATTCAGCACGCCCAGACCTTCGTGCAGCGAGGCAATCTCGCGCTGCAGCGCGCGCAACTCGCTTTGCTTGTCCTGCGTTTCGTAATTCACCCGATAGGCCCAGAAAGCCAGACCCATGACACAAAGCGCAGTGGCAAGATAGATCAGCGATCTCATCGGTTTTTCCCTTTAAAACCAGTTGGTTTCAGGACAGGTGCAGGCAGGCCCAGGGTGGTGCGGTCGGCCTGGCCCGCAGGGGCGTCCGTGCGCACCGCCACCCGCAACTTGGCAGACCGGGCGCGCGGATTTTCCGCCAGTTCCTGATCGTCGGGGCCAATCGCCTTGGTCAGCAGCCGGAAAGCGGGCGCCTCGGCCTGCTGCACCGGCGCATAGCGCGAGCCCTGCCCGGCCCCGCCGGAGCGTGCCGACAGGAAGCGCTTGACCACACGATCCTCCAGCGAATGGAAGCTGACGACCGCCAGCTTGCCGCCGGGTTTCAAGGCGCGCTCCGCGGCTTCCAGCCCCTCGATCAGCTGGCCGAATTCGTCGTTCACGGCGATGCGGATCGCCTGGAAGCTGCGGGTTGCCGGGTGGCTCTGGCCCGGTTTCGGGCGCGGCAGGCAGCGCTCGATCACCGCCACCAGTTGCAGCGTGGTGGTGAAGGGGCGCGCCGCCACGATGGCCCGCGCGATCCGGCGCGAGGCGCGTTCCTCGCCATAGTGATAAAGGATGTCAGCCAGCGCGCCCTCTTCCAGCGTATTGACCAGATCGGCGGCGCTGGGGCCCGTGTCGGACATCCGCATGTCCAGCGGCCCGTCGCGCAGGAAGGAAAACCCGCGCTCGGGCTGATCGAGCTGCATCGAGCTGACGCCCAGATCCAGCACCACCCCATCGAGCCCCCCGAAACCGCCCTCACCCGGCGCGATCTCGGCAGCATAGCTGTCCAGCTCGGAAAACGTGCCCTCGACCAGCCGCAGGCGGTCGCCATAGGCGCCGCGCCAATCCTCGGCCATGCGAAACACCATCGGATCGCGGTCGACGCCGATCACCAGATCGGCGCCCGCCTCCAGCAGGCCCCGGCTATAGCCGCCCGCGCCGAAGGTGCCATCCAGCCAGCCCCCAGAGACAGGCGCGACCGCCCCGAGGAGCGGCCGCAGCAATACCGGGACATGCGGTGCCTCGGTCATGGCGCCACCTGTGGCAGGTTGACCAGCGGGTCATAATCTTTCGGGCGGTCCATGCGGGTTTCGCGGTCGGCCTCATAGGCCTCGGGGTCCCAGATCTTGAAGGTCGTCCCGGCCGAGGCGAAATAGGCCTCGGACTTCAGGCCGATCTTTTCGCGCAGCTTCTGCGGCAGGACCAGACGGCCGTCGTTGTCGATATCGGTCTGATGCGACAGCTCATACATCTTTTCCTCGACCTCGCGCCGTTCCTGCGACCCACGTTGCATGGCGTCGATCTGATCATCGATCTCATACGCCGCTTCCATGGTAAAGACCTCGAGATATTTCTGCTCGGGCGGACCGTAGACGATGACGATATTGGGGCGTTGGCCGGGCTGCCAGTCGGGATCGCAGGCCTCGATCACGCGGCGGAAAGAGGCAGGGATGGAAACGCGACCCTTCGCGTCCACCTTGAACGTCTCTGACCCTCTGAACCGACGTGCCAAAGGCGCGTGCTCCTGTCCCGTTCCCCCGCCTGGTTTTCAGAAACGAAAACGGCGGATTGGGCTGCTGCCACTGCCCAATCCGCCGCCCTCGTCCCATCTCTGGGTATGTCCGACTGCGCGCGCCACCTGGGGGGATGTCTGCTCGCCCGCGCGCCGGATCTCGTGTGTTCGTGAAGCGGGTGCCTGTATGAAACCTGCTAATTTCGCCGTGAGGTCTTTGTGCCTCGTTAGCCCGTCTTCTCGATGTCCAATTGGTGCCACGGGCCGGGGTGGGAAATCAAGGGAAAAAATGGTCAGCCATGGAAATCCGAGGCCAGATCTGGTTCCAGACCACATTGAAAAACAAGGTCTTGTGGTCAATTTGGCGCCACCATGCGCCAGAAGTAGCGCCCAACTTACACCCAGCCACCAGATATTGTTCCGCAGGCACACCCCATCGAAAGCCCATGAAATCCCAAAGCCCCGCCAAACCTTCTAAAAATATTGCAGCGAGAGCGCTCAGCAGGGCGCATCCATCCAAAATTTCGCGGAATCACGGGCCATCACGCGCCTGCGATTCGCTGTGAACGACGATCCGGTCGCCCGGATTCCATGAATTCCCATAGCCCCGCTCGGAGCCCCTCACATGGCAAAGGGGCGGCCAACCGGCCGCCCCAGCATCAGATCATCGGATTTCGCGCCCCTGCGCGGTCAGATCGCGCCCGATGCGATCAGCCGGGCGGCCAGACCGGCATAGGCCTGCGCTGCGGCCCCCTCGCCCGCCGCCACCGGCGTGCCCGCATCGCCCGCCAGCCGGACTTCCAGATCCAGCGGCAATTCCCCCAGATAAGGAAGCCCCAGCGTCTGCGCCGCCTGCGCCACGCCGCCATGCCCGAAGAGATGCGCCTCATGGCCACAGTTGGGGCAGATATAGGTCGACATGTTCTCGATCAGCCCGATCACCGGCGTGCCCAGACGGCGGAACATATCAAGCGCCTTTTTCGCATCCAGCAACGCCACGTCCTGCGGGGTCGAGACCACGATCGCACCGTCCAGCCTGGTTTTCTGACACAGGGTCAGCTGAATGTCGCCCGTCCCCGGCGGCAGGTCGATGATCAGCACATCCAGCGGGCCGTAATGATCCCATGCCACCTGACCCAGCATCTGCTGCAGCGCCCCCATCAGCATCGGCCCGCGCCAGATCACCGCCTCGTCTTCCTTCAGCATCAAGCCGATCGACATCAGCGTAACGCCATGCGCCTGCAAAGGCAGGATCGTCTTGCCATCGGGCGAGGCCGGGCGCTTGGCGACCCCCATCATCCGCGGCTGGCTCGGCCCGTATATATCGGCATCCAGCAAGCCCACGCGCTTGCCCGCGCGCGCCAGCGCCACGGCCAGGTTCGAACTGACCGTGGATTTTCCGACCCCGCCCTTACCCGAGCCGACCGCGATGATCTTGCGCACCCCAGGCACCGCCATCGGACCGGCCTGCGGCGTCGGATGGCCGCCGATCTTCGGCCCCGCGCCCATGCCCTTGGCCGGGCCCGCCGGAATGACCACCGACAGGCTGCTGACGCCGGGCAGCGCGCGCACGGCAGCCTCGATGGCGGGGCGCGCCGCCTCCAGCATTTCCGGGGAATCGCCCTCCAGAACGAAGCGGACCACGCCCGATTCGACGGCCAGCGCCCGGATCAGATCGCGTGACACAGGGTCACCGCCCCCCGGCAATGGCACGATTCGAAGCGCTTTGAGGACCATTTCCTTGGTAACCGACATGACTATCTCCGCACGATTTCGGGCCGACTGTGGCGTTTTTGCCGCGGGGCGCAAGGGGGCCGGGTAATATGTGCAAACAAAACACTCATTATGACGCGGCGGAAGTTTCTTGAAGCCCGCAAAAAAGGCCTCAAAACGACGCCGGAACGGCATGCACTTTCTGCATAGCAGCATTGCCAGCCCTGCCCATTGTGCAGTCGCAGCATAAGGGCCATGTTAGCCCGAACAGCGATAGAACATCGCAGAACATAACCAATTCAAGGCATCCGCAATGGCACTCGTCCAAGATATCCGCAGCGTTGAGACCGGTCTTTCCGGCCTCTTTGCGGGGCTCTCCGAAGCCCTCGCTCGCCGTCGGGTCTATCGGCAGACCCTGCGCGAACTGCAAGCCCTGTCCACCCGTGAGCTGTCCGATCTGGGCATCCACCGGTCGATGATCACCCGCGTGGCCCAAGAGGCCGCCTACGGCAAGTAATACGGTTCCTGAGGCCCCTCCTCCTCCCTGGGCCTCGGAAATCGGCGGCACCCTCCTCCTCCTCCCTGAGGGTGCCGCCATCAGATACCGGCCACAGCCCCGCAAGGGGCACGCCGGACGCCGAAGCGAAGGCCCCCTCCTCCTCCCTGGGGTCTCGTGATGAAGGCGGCGGCCCCCTCCTCCTCCCTGGGGCCGCCGCGCTTCGCCTCCCCGCGGCGGGAACAGACATTCGGGCGCCAACGCCCAACCGAACACGAAAGGCCCCTCCTCCTCCCTGGGCTGATCGTTACAGGCGGCACTCTCCTCCTCCTCCCTGAGGGTGCCGCCACCTCATACCGGGCCCCTTCCTCCTCCCTGGGTCCGGGACGGCCGCCCTCTTCCTCCTCCCTGAGGGCGGACAAAATACCGAAGGCCCCCTCCTCCTCCCTGGGGTCGTCGGAAACGATGACGGCGGCGCCCCTCCTCCTCCCTGGGCGCCGCCGTTTTCTTTTGCGCGCTTGCCTGCGGCCCCCGGGCGAGGCATGGAAGAACGAAAGCGAGCGAGGGTGCCATGCTGTCCTATCAACATATCTATCACGCCGGGAACCTGGCCGATGTGCACAAGCATGCGCTGCTGGCGGTGATGCTTGACTACCTGACGCGCAAGGACAAACCGCTCAGCTATCTGGAAACCCATTCCGGGCGCGGGCTTTATGCACTGGATGCCGCCGAGGCGCTGAAGACCGGCGAGGCGGCGCAGGGCATCGCCCGGGTTGAAAAACAGGGCTGGTTCGCGCCCGATCACCCCTACACCCGCGCGCTGGCCGCGACCCGCGCCGCGCATGGCCCCGCGGCTTATCCCGGCTCTCCGCTGATTGCCGCGCAGCTGCTGCGCCCGACCGACACGATCCAGCTGTGCGAATTGCACCCGCAGGAGTTTGCCGCGCTGAAAACCGCGATAGCGCCGCATGGCGGGATCTTCCATCAGAAGGACGGGCTGGAAATGGCGCTGGCGTTATGCCCGCCGACGCCGCGCCGCGGGCTGCTGCTGATCGACCCGAGCTATGAGGTGAAGGCCGATTACGAGGCGATCCCCAAGCTGATCGGCCATGTCGCGCGGAAATGGAACGTCGGCGTCATCGCGCTGTGGTATCCGGTGCTGGACGGGCGCGTTGCGGCCTCGGGGGCGCAGCGCGCGATGGTCACCCGCCTGCGCGCCGAACACCCCGAGGCGCTGATCCACGAAGTCCGCTTCCCGCCCGCCCGCGAAGGCCATGGCATGATCGGGTCCGGCATGGTCGTGCTGAATCCGCCATGGGGGCTGGAGGGCGAGGCCAAACGCCTGACCGGATTGTTCAAGACGCTCTAACAGGCCGCGCGCTCAGCCTGCCAGGAACGGGATCGGCAGGCCGAACGCCTCGGCCAGCAGGACGAAGTTCAGCCCCAGCACCACCACCGCGCCCACTCCGGCCAACGCGCGCACCAGACGGGGGGCGACGAATTCGCCCATGATGTCGCGCCGCGCGCTGAAGATGATCAGCGCGATCATCGGCACCGGCAGTGCGATCGACAGGATCACCTGACTGACCACCAGCGCCTGCGTCGCGTTCACCCCGGCGGCCACCACGGCGAATGCCGGCACCATCGTGACCATCCGGCGCAGCCAGATCGGCACCCGCACCCGCAAGAAGCCCTGCATGATCATCTGCCCCGCCATCGTGCCCACGACCGAGCTGGAAATCCCCGACGCGATCAGCGAGGCCAGGAACATCCCCGCCGCCGCCGCGCCCAGAAGCGGCGTCAGCGTGTGATAGGCGGTCTCGATCTCGGCCACCTCGGCATGGCCCTGATGGAAGGCCGAAGCCGCCATCATCACCATCGCCATGTTCACCATCCCGGCCACGGCCAGCGCCAGCACCACCTCGACATTCGAGAAGCGCAGCACCCGGCGCCGTTCCTGAACCGAGCGCACGGCGGCGCGCGATTGCGTCAGCCCGGAATGCAGATAGATCGCATGCGGCATCACCGTGGCCCCGATGATCCCCACCGCAATCGTCAGCGCGGCGGCATCGGCCAGTTCTGGCGTGACCATCCCCATGCCCGCGGCCGCCCAGTCGACCGGCGCGATCAGGATCTCGGCCAGATAGCACAGCCCGATCACCCCCACGAGCGCCCCGATGATCAGCTCCATCGGGCGGAAGCCTTTGCTTTCGAACATCAAGATCGCATAGGTGACGATCGCGGTGATCGCCATGCCGACGATCAGCGGCAGATTGAACAGAAGCGCCAGACCGATCGCGCCCCCCAGAAATTCGGCCAGATCGGTTGCCATCGCGGCAATCTCGCTGACCGCCCACATCACCCAGACGACCGGGCGCGGGAAGTTGTCGCGCGACAGCTCGGCCAGGTTCTTGCCGGTCACGATGCCCAGCCGCGCCGACAGCGCCTGAAACAACATCGCGATCAGATTGGCCAGCAGCACGACCCACAGCAGCCCATAGCCATAGCCCGCGCCCGCCTGAATGTTCGTCGCGTAATTGCCCGGGTCCATATAGGCGACCGAGGCGATGATCGCCGGGCCAGCAAACAGCAACCGGCTGCGCAGACCGCCACGCTCTCCGGCCAGAACAGCCGCCATCCCGCTTTGCGTGCGCTGCGAAAGGGTCTGCGTCGGGGCATTTTTGTCGGTCATGTCGCTCTCTTTATAGCCGTCGGGCGAAGAAATAGCCTATGCTATATTTTTCGCAACCCCAAATCTTGCGGCGTGCGACCGGCTCACGCAGTCGGGATAATCCGCTGGCCGCAGGGCGCCCCCGCCGCTATAAGATTTCCCCGACAGATGCCCCAAGGACCGCGCGTGCCCCAAGACAGCCCCTCCCCCGCCGATCAGGCCGACCGTTTCGCCCGCGCCCGCGAGGTGCAGGCCGTGGCACTGCTGGAAGATTACGTCGAGATGATCGGCGATCTGATCGCCGAGATGGGCGAAGCGCGGGTGGCCGACATCGCCGCGCGCATGGGGGTGGCGCAGCCAACGGCAACCAAGGCAATCGCCCGGCTCAAGCGCGAGGGGCTGGCGACATCGCGCCCCTATCGCGGGGTTTTCCTGACCGAAGCCGGGGCCGAGATGGCCGAGCGGGTGCGCGCACGCCATCGCACGGTGGTAGAGTTGCTGATCGCGGTGGGCGTGCCCGCAGAAACCGCCGAACTGGATGCCGAAGGGATCGAGCATCATGTCTCGGACCGGACGCTGCGCGCGTTCGAAGCGTTTCTGGCTGCCGCGCGGCACTAGGCACCGCCAGCCATGCAGTTTGCGCCGAAAGCTATGCCCTCAGCGCATATCAGCCCGAATTAGACAATGCCTAAATAACGTGCTTCCTCTGCGGGAACCCGGTATGCGTTGGTATGCCCGCCTGCCGCTTGCCCTGAGGAGGTCACCCGTGCTCACCAATCCCCGCCTGCGTCATTCCGGCCTGCGCGCCAAGGTCATGTCCGCCGCTGATGCCGCGGCGCTGATCCCTTCGGGGGCGACAATCGGGATGAGCGGCTTCACCGGGTCGGGCTATCCCAAGGCGGTGCCGCTGGCGCTGGCCGCGCGGATCGAGGCCGAGCATGCCGCGGGCCGCCCGTTCAAGGTCAGCATCTGGTCCGGCGCCTCGACCGGGCCGGAGCTGGACGGCGCGCTGGCCAAGGCCGATGGCATCGACTACCGGCTGCCCTACAACTCGGACCCGATCGCGCGCGAAAAGATCAACGCGGGCACGATGCAGTATTTCGACATGCACCTGAGCCAGGTCGCCCCGATGGCCTGGCAGGGGTTCCTGGGACCGCTGGACACCGCCGTGATCGAGGTCTCGGGGATTACCGAAGACGGCGCGCTGATCCCCTCGTCCTCGATCGGCAACAACAAGACATGGCTTGATATTGCAGACAAAATCATCCTCGAGGTGAACAGCTGGCAATCCCCCGCGCTCGACGGGATGCATGACATCTACTATGGCACCGCGCTGCCGCCGCACCGCACGCCGATCCCGCTGGTGCGCGCCGATGACCGCATCGGCCAGCCGCATTTCCGCGTCGATCCGTCCAAGATCGTGGCCATCGTCGAAACCGACAGCCCCGACCGCAACGCCCCCTTCGCCAAGCCCGACGCCGTGGCCAATGCGATCGCCGGGCACCTGCTGGAATTCTTCCGCCACGAGGTCGCCCGCGGCCGCCTGCCCGCCAGCCTGCTGCCGCTGCAATCCGGCGTCGGCAATGTTACCAACGCCGTTCTGGCCGGGCTGATGGATGGCCCGTTCGAGCAGATGACCGCCTTCACCGAGGTGATCCAGGACGGCATGCTCGACATGATCGAGGCCGGCAAGCTGCGCATGGCCTCGGCCACGGCTTTCTCGCTCAGCCCAGAAATGGCGATGCGCTTCAACACCGAGGCGCACCGTTTCCGCGACAAGCTGATTCTGCGCCCGCAGGAAATCTCGAACCACCCCGAACTGGTGCGCCGTCTGGGCTGCCTTGCGATGAACGGGCTGATCGAGGCCGACATCTACGGCAACGTCAATTCGACGCATGTGATGGGGTCTCGCATCCAGAACGGCATCGGTGGTTCCGGCGATTTCGCGCGCAACGCCTATGTGTCGATCTTTATGACCCCCTCGACCGCGAAGGGCGGCAAGATCTCGGCCATCGTGCCGCAGGTCGCGCATACCGATCACATCAGCCAGGATGTGCAGGTGCTGGTGACCGAACAGGGGCTGGCCGATCTGCGCGGTCTGGCGCCGAAGGCCCGCGCGAAACTGATTATCGAACGCTGCGCGCATCCCGCGTATCGCGACCAGCTGGCCGATTATTTCGCCCGCGCGCAGGCCCATTCCTACGGCCAGCACGCGCCGAATATCCTGTCCGAGGCGCTGAGCTGGCATCAGCGCTTCGTCGAAACCGGCACGATGCAGCGCTGAACGGCCGTTAAGCGCGCCTTAATCCCCGGGCGCTAGGCTCGGCAGGCCCAACCAGAGCCCGCCGATGCCCCTGACCATCTATGCCCTCGACAATCAGTTCGCTGCCGCGACCGGCAGCAATGTGAACAACGGTCCGGGCACATCGACCTTCGATTACCCGCCGAACTCGACCAAGGATCTGGTGATTTCCTCGCAGCCGGGGGATGAGACGCCTTTCATCTTCTCGCCCGGCGACACCTATACGCTCAGCTTCGGCGGCAATGGTGGCGCGACGATCCAGGACGCCGTGGTGATCCGCTCGGACCCGGTCGATGTCGGCGGCGATCAGGGCTGGGCGGTGGTCTTCGAAGGGCTCGATCAGAACGGCGATCTTGTGCAGGTTGTCTGGTCCCCGGAATTCGATCTGGAAAAGTGGTATTGGGATCATTACAGCGGCGGCAACCCGCCCGGTTTCTATACCGCCGACGCGGCCGCCGCGACCTATGCCGCGCCCTGTTTCGCGCCGGATACCTTGATCGAGACCGCATCGGGCGCCCGCCCTGTGGGCCGTCTGGCGCTTGGGGATCGGGTGCTGACCCGCGATCACGGGCCGCAGCCGGTGCTGTGGGTCGCCCGGGCCGAGGTGCCCGGCCAGGGGCGCGGCGCGCCGGTCTGGTTTGAACGCGACATCCTGGGTAATACCGCCCCGCTGGAACTGAGCCAGCAACACCGCATCCTGCTGTCCGGCCCCGAGGTCGCCGCCCGCCATGGCGTGCCCGAAGTGCTGGCCCCCGCGATCAGCTTCGTGAACGGCGCCACGATCCGTCTCGCGCCCCGCCCCCGCATGGCCTATGTCCACCTGCTGCTCCCCCGCCACGAGGTGCTGAGCGCGCAAGGCATGGCGGTGGAAAGCCTGCTGATGGGGCGGCAGGCGAAATTCATGATGGCCCGGTTGCAGACCCGGCTACCCGAGCCGCTGATGCTGCGCAACTACACCCCGGCGCGCCCGTTGCTGACCCGCCGGCAGGGCGCCGATCTGTGGGCCGCGATCACCCAAGCCAACGGCCAAAAACGCGCGATGTTCCTGGCCAGCAAAAAACCGGGACGCGGCGTTTATGTCCTGCCCGCGCGCCCGTCCGGCAACTTGCCGACATGGCAGGCGATCGGCGGGCTGGAAGCCTACGCCCATCTGCTGCGCGGGGCCGATCCCGCCCCTGATCGCCCGGTGTCACCTGTTCAGAACGGCACGTCCCCGGCCTGATCGGCCGGCACCACGAACGACGCCAGAAGCCGCTTTTCGCCCCCCTTGTCAAAGGCCACCACGATCTTGTCGCCATCGGCCCCGGTGACCTCACCATAACCGAATTTCTTGTGAAACACCCGCTCGCCCGGCTCGAACTCCGGCCCGTCAGCAACGGGCGCAATCGCCCCGCGGCGCTGCGGCTGGCTGGTCACACCACGACTTTCCATCCGCTTCCAGCCCGGCGAGTTATAGACATCGGCCCGGGTCGCCCGCTCGTCGATACTGCTATGCCCGCGCCCGCCGCCAAAGCCGCCCGCCGCGCCAAAACCGCCCCCGTAGAGCCCCGGCGGGGTCAGCACCTCGACATGGCGCACCGGCAATTCGTCGATGAAGCGCGAGGGCAGCTGGCTTTGCCACTGGCCATAGACCCGCCGGTTGCCCGCAAAGGAAATCGTGCACAACTCCTCGGCCCGGGTGATGCCGACATAGGCCAGACGGCGTTCCTCCTCGATAGCCTTTTGCCCGCTCTCGTCCATCGCGCGCTGGCTGGGGAACAGCCCGTCCTCCCAGCCCGGCAGAAACACCACCGGAAATTCCAACCCCTTGGCCGCGTGCAGTGTCATGATCGTGACCTTGGGCTCGTCGCCCGTGCGGTCATTGTCCATGATCAGCGAAACATGTTCCAGAAACCCTTGCAGATTTTCGAACTGTTCCAAGGCCTTGACCAGTTCCTTCAGGTTGTCGAGCCGCCCCGGCGCCTCGGGCGTCTTGTCGTTCATCCACATCTGGGTGTAGCCCGATTCCTCCAGAATCTGCTCCACCAGACGGATGTGCGACTGGTCATTGGCCGCACGCACCGGCACCGCATCGGGGTCCGCCTCGATCACGGCGTCGTCCTCTTCGCCCAGCGACACCACCGGCACCGGCCCGGCGGATTGCACCGCCGCATGCCAGCGAGCGATATTCTCGACGAAGCCGCGCAATTGTCCCGCGGCCTTGCCGGTGATCTCGCCCTGTTGCAGCAGCAGCCGCGCCGCATCGAACAGGCTGATCCCGTTGTCGCGCGCCACCGCCTGAATCCGCGCCTGCGCCTTGTCGCCCAACCCGCGCTTGGGCGTGTTCACCACCCGCTCGAAGGCCAGATCGTCATCGGGGCTGACCGCCAGCCGGCAATAGGCCATCGCATCGCGGATCTCGAGCCGTTCGTAAAACCGCGGCCCGCCGATCACCCGATAGGGCAGCCCGATGGTCAGGAAACGGTCCTCGAAGGCGCGCATCTGGTGGCTCGCGCGCACCAGAATGGCCTGCCCGTCCAGATCGACCGGCGCCAGCCCGCGGGTGCCACGCTGCAGCGCCTCGATCTCTTCGCCGATCCAGCGCGCCTCTTCCTCGCCGTCCCAGTGGCCGATCAGGCGCACCTTCTCGCCGCCCTTCGCCTCGGTCCACAGGGTCTTGCCCAGCCGCCCCTGATTGGCCGAAATCAACCCCGAGGCCGCGCCCAGAATATGCTCGGTCGAGCGATAATTCTGTTCCAGCCGCACCACATGCGCGCCCGGAAAATCCTTTTCGAACCGCAGGATGTTGCCGACCTCGGCGCCACGCCAGCCATAGATCGACTGGTCGTCATCCCCCACGCAACAGATGTTGCGATGCCCCTGCGCCAAGAGCCGCAGCCACAGATACTGGGCGACGTTGGTATCCTGATATTCGTCGACCAGAATGTATTTGAACCAGCGCTGATACTGCGCCAGCAGGTCGGGCGCGGCCTGAAAGATCGTGATCATATGCAGTAGCAGATCGCCGAAATCGACGGCGTTGAGCGTGCGCAGACGGTCCTGATAGGCGGCGTAAAGCTCGGACCCGCGGTTGTTGAACTCGGCCGTATCCCGGCCCTTCACCCGCTCGGGCGTCAGCGCGCGGTTCTTCCAGCCGTCGATGATCCCGGCCAGCATCCGCGCGGGCCAGCGTTTTTCGTCCATATTGGCGGCGAGGATCAACTGCTTGAGCAGCCGGATCTGATCGTCCGTATCCAGGATGGTGAAATTCGCGCGCAGGCCGACCATCTCGGCATGACGGCGCAGCAGTTTCACGCAGACCGAGTGGAACGTGCCCATCCAGGGCATGCCTTCGGGACCGGTGCCCAACAGATGCCCGACGCGTTCCTTCATCTCGCGCGCGGCCTTGTTGGTAAAGGTCACCGCCAGAATTTCATTCGGACGCGCCCGCCCGGTATGGATCAGATGCGCGATGCGGCAGGTCAGTGCCTTGGTCTTGCCCGTGCCCGCCCCCGCCAGCATCAGCACCGGCCCGTCGAGCGTCTCGACCGCCGCGCGCTGTGCGGGGTTCAGCCCCTCCAGATAGGGCGCGGGGCCCCGCGCGCCCATCATCGCGCGCTGCGACAGGCTCAGCGCGCCTTCGAAAGCATCGGTGTCATCATATCCGCTCATGGCCACAATCTAGCGATCCCACACGGCAAGGCCAAGGCATGTTCTCCTATTGTTCAAGAAAAACCCCGCGTGGGCATGGGGGCGCTGCCCCCGCGCGTGCCGCGCTCCCCCGGGATATTTGCGCCAGAGGGAAAAGCCAGGTTCTTTCTGGTCGAAATATCCTCAGGGGGTGAGGGTCGCAGACCCGAGGGGCGCGAGCGCCCCCTGCCCGGTCACCCCCCATGCACCAGCGAGGCAAAGAGCCGCGGATCGAGACTGGCACTGGCGAAAGTGGTGCCTTCGGTCAGAACCGCCACGGCATCATGGCTGTGCAGGCTTTCCTGATGGCTGGCCAGCACCCGGAAATCGCCCACCCGCGGATCGGCCAGCAAGCCCGCCGCAAAGGCGCGCACCGCATCCTCGACAAAGATCGGGTGGGCGGCGTTCAGTTCGGCAAAGGCCTGCTCATCCTCGCGTTTGACCATCACCTGCGTTTCGGTCGGCACGGCGGCGCGGGCGATGTCGATCAGATCCTCGAACCACAGGCAATTGCCCGGCTCGACCACCACCGAGATCCGCGCGACCGAGCGTTGCGAATGCGGCGTCGCCAATTGCCCGCGCGTGGCGCGCGCATGTTCGCTCAGTTCCAGCGAACAGGGGCAGGTCGAGGCATAGACGTAATCGAGATGCACGATCTTGACGCGCGCACCGGCGACCTCGGTCAGTTCCAGCGCAATGTCGTAATATTGCCAGCCTTGCAGCCCCGAGCGCAGGCTTTGCACCTTCACCGGAAAGGAAAAGCGCATCATCAGCCGGGCGTCGAAACTGTCCAGATGATCCTTGTAGTCATCCAGCACCGCCTCCAGCACCTCGAACGAGAAGGCGCGCTCGGCATGGGCGTAGAACGAGCGCATGATGCGGCTCATGTTGATGCCCTTCTTCTCGGCTTCCAGACTGACCGTGCCGGTGACCGAGGCTTCGAGCGTCAGATCGCCATTGTCACGCATCCGAAACCGGATCGGCAGGCGGAAATTGGAAATGCCGACATGTTCGATCCGGGTCTTCGCGCCGACGATCAGACTGGCGGGGCCGTTCTGCAGATCGGGCAGCCCGGCCTTGTAGGTGGCATCGACGCGGAACGCATCGTCATAGACGCGCGACAGATCGGGGTAGTTGGGCAGCGCATGGCCCGGCAAAAGTCGTGCGATGGCCGGGTCCAGCTGTGCCACCTCGACCGGATCGGCGCGCTGTGCCCAGTCACGCAAGGTGGCCAGCGCGGCGCGCGCCTCTTCGGTGTCGGGTCTCTCGATACGGCCTTGGCTATTCATCTGCTTCCCCTTGGAGCAGCGCCGCGCATGGGCACGCAGGGCGCTTTGGTGACATATGGGAGTTTTACGCACCAAGTCCAAGAAAAGTTGCGCGTGGGACTCAGGCGGCGGACAGCGCCGCCTGAATATCGGCCAGCAGATCGCCGCTGTCCTCGATCCCCATCGAGATTCGCACCAGACCCGGGGTGATGCCGATCACGGCACGTTCCTCGTCCGTCAGGTTCTTGTGCGTGGTCGTGGCGGGATGGGTCGCAATCGACTTGGCATCGCCCAGATTGTTGGAAATGCTGACGATATTCAGCGCATTGAGGAAACGGAACGCGGCCTCTTTGCCGCCCGCCAGATCCAGCCCCAGCATCGTCCCGCCCGACCCCATCTGCGCCATCGCCAAGGCGTGTTGCGGGTGATCCATCAGCCCCGGATAGATCGTGCGGCTCAGTTTGTCATGCCCTGCCACGGCGCTGGCGATCATCGCGGCACTGGCGGCCTGCGCGCGCACCCGCAGATCCAGCGTCTGCATGCCGTTCAGCATGATCCAGGCATGAAACGGGCTCATCGCGCCGCCGGTGTGTTTGACATAGGTTTCCAGCGGGCCGCGGATGAAGGCGCGCGTGCCGCAGACGACACCGCCCAGCACCCTGCCGCCGCCGTCGATGTGTTTCGTGGTCGAATAGGCGACCACATCGGCGCCCAAGGCCACCGCCCGCGAAAAAATCGGCGAGGAGAACACGTTGTCCACTACCACCACCGCGCCGCCGGCATGGGCGATTTCAGCCACGCCCGCGATGTCGATCACCTCCAGCCCCGGGTTCGACACGCTTTCGAAGAAGCACACCTTGGTGTTGGGCCGCATCGCCGCGCGCCATTCGTCCAGCTTGGTGCCATCGACCAGCGTCACCTCGACCCCGAACCCCTGCAGCACCTTGAGCACATGCAGGCACGAGCCGAACATCTGCCGCGCGGCCACGATGTGATCGCCCATCTTCACCAATGCGGTCAGCGCGCCATTGATTGCGGCCATGCCGCTGGCGGTGGCAAAGGCATCCTCGGTGCCCTCGATCGACGCGATCCGGTCCTCGAACATGCGCGTCGTCGGGTTGCCATAGCGGGCATAGATGAATTCGTCGTCACCGCTGGCGATGAAACGCGCCTCGGCGGCCTCAGCCGTGGGGTAGACGAAGCCCTGCGTCAGGAACAGCGCCTCGGCCATCTCGCCATATTGGCTGCGGCGGATGCCGTCATGCACCAGTTTCGTGCGGGTGTTCCATTCCTGCGTCATCGGGCCGGGCCTTTCGTTGCAAAAGTGCCTTGCCCTAACGCCAAGCCCCGGCTGCGTCAACCTGCCACGCCCTTCATCAGGTGCAGTTCGGCCTTGTATTCAAGGGTTTGAATGCGGCCAGCCCGGGCTGGCAGCCCGATCAGGCCTTGTCGTCATCCGCCTTGGGACGTTCATAGCCGTAGCGCGCGAACAGCCGCGACTGCGCCATGAAGAAGGCAAACATCGCCGCCGTCAGACCGAAGGTCTTGAAATTCACCCAGGCCTGGTCGGACATATTGCGCCAGATCAGCTCGTTCGCGACGGCCAGCCCCAGAAAGAACAGCGCCAGCCGCTTGGTCAGGATCAGCCAGCCCTCGGGCTGCATCGGGATCGCCTCGTCCATCACCAGTTGCAGCCAGGGCTTGCCCAGCAACAGGCCGAACCCCAGAAGACCCGCGAAGATCAGATAGATCAGCGTCGGCTTCATCTTGAAGAAGCGCGGATCGTTGAACCAGATCGACAGCCCGCCGAAGCCCACCACCAGAACCAGCGTCGCGATCTGCATCGGCGCCAGCCGCCCGGTCAGCCGCCACAACGCCAGCGTCGTCACCACCATCAGCGGAATGAACAGCGCCGTGGCCACGACGAAGCCCGAATAATCGGTATTGCCGATGTGGAAGGTGGCCTCCTTCATCCGCCCGAAGGCCACGAAAAACGCCAGCAGCGGGCCGAATTCCAGCCCGGCCTTCAGCCAGGGATTGATCTTTTTACCCGCCATAGGACCCCGCAACTTCGACAATCACCGCCCCGACCGCGATCAGCGCCATCAGCGCGGTGCGACGGGGCCCCACTTTTTCCCCCAGAACCAGCCAGCCGATCAGCGCGGCGAACACGGTCGAGGTTTCGCGCAGCACCGCCGCCTCGCCCACCTTGTCCAGGCGGGTGGCCAGCATGATCGCGCCGAACGAGAAATAGGCCACAAAGGCGCCGATGACACCCCTTTTCAGAAGCGGCACGATTTCCGAACTGGGCAAGTGGCGCCAGCGCCGCACCGTCACGGCGGGCATGAACCAGCCGTCGATGAAGAAGAACCACGCCAGAAAGGTGAACGGATCGGCGGTGGCGCGGATGCCATAGGCATCATAGGTGGTGTAAAGCGCAACAAAGCCCCCGGTCAGCACGGCAAAGCCAAGCGCGGGCAGCATCGTGTCGCGGTTCACGGTGATCGTGCGCAGATTATACAGCGCCAGCCCGTAGATCCCCGCCAGCAGCACCGCCACCCCCGCCCATTGGCCCGCGTTGAAATGCTCGCCAAAGATCAGCCCGGCGCCGATCACGGCAAACAGCGGGCCGGTGCCGCGCACCACCGGATAGACAACGGTATAGGCGCCCCGGGTATAGGTCATCGCCTGCGCCAGCTTGTAGCCTGCATGGATCACGAAGGCCCCGGCAAAGATCGGCCACATATGCGGTTCCGGCCAGGGCACGACAAACAGCGCGAACGGGGCCGCGATCACGCCATAGCTCACGTCGATCGCGGCGCGGCTCAGCCAGGGGTCATGGCGGCCCTTCTGCAGCGCCCCGAACAGCGCATGCAGCAGCGCCGCCATCAGCGCCAGCACAAGCGCCGCGTCATGGCCCGCTGGCGTGCCCTCGAGCGAGGCGATAAACTGACTCATGCTGCCCTCTTGTGCAGGGTCGCCTTACCGGAACGGAGTGCGCCCACCATGGAAATCCTTGATCGTCTCTGGCTCGATCTGGCCAGTTCGTTCGTGGCGACGCCGCCCTCGGTCGCCACCTTGCGGCTGGTCGCGGCGCTGAGCTTGGGTGGGGCGATCGGCTTTGAACGCGAATGGCACCACAAATCGGCCGGGCTGCGCACGCATATGCTGATCTCGGTGGCCGCGGCGCTGTTTGCGCTGATCGCGCTGGAGCTGGTCCAGATCTCGGCCAATTCGGGCGATCCGGGGGCACGCAATGACATCTTGCGGCTGATCGGCGCGGTGACCTCGGGCGTGGCGTTTCTGGCGGCGGGCTCGATCTTCACGGCCGGCAATCGGGTCAAGGGGCTGACGACGGGGGCGGGCATGTGGCTGGCGGGGGCCGTGGGGCTGGCCTGCGGCACCGGCCAGATCGGGCTGGGACTGCTGGCCACCACGCTGACGGTGATCGTGCTGTGGCTGTTCCGCGTGCTTGAAGACCGGATCGAAAGCCATGCCGCCCAGACCCCGGTCACCCCCGAACCGGCACCGGGCGCCTCCACGCATGCCAGACGCCCGCCGGGCACCGAGGACTGAGCCTCAGACATCCGCGCCGACCAGGGCGCGGGCGAATTCCTCGGGGTCGAAGGGCGCCAGATCGTCGATCTGCTCGCCCACGCCGATGGCATGGATCGGCAGCCCGAACTTGTCGGCCAGCGCGACCAGAACGCCGCCCTTCGCGGTGCCGTCCAGCTTGGTCATCACCAGCCCCGACACATCGGAAATCTTGCGGAAAATCTCGACCTGGCTCAGCGCGTTCTGGCCCGTCGTCGCGTCCAGCACCAGCAGCGTGTTATGCGGCGCGCTCGGATCTTTCTTGCGGATGACCCGCACGATCTTGGCCAGTTCCTCCATCAGGTCGGCGCGGTTCTGCAGCCGCCCCGCCGTGTCGATCAGCAACAGATCGGCGCCATCGGCTTCGGCCTTGGTCATCGCATCGAAGGCCAGCGAGGCCGGGTCCGAACCCTCGGGCGCGGTCAGCACCGGCACACCCGCGCGTTCGCCCCAGACCTGCAACTGCCCCACCGCGGCGGCGCGGAACGTATCGCCCGCCGCGATCACCACCGACTTGCCCGCCGCGCGGAACTGCGCCGCCAGCTTGCCGATCGTCGTGGTCTTGCCCGATCCGTTGACCCCCACCACCAGCACCACCTGCGGGCGCTTGGGGTAAATCGGCATCGGGCGCGCCACCGGCTCCATGATCCGGGCGATTTCGGCGGCCAGAAGGCCCTGGATTTCGGGCACCGACAGGCGGCGGCCCATCCGGCCCTCGGCCAGATTGGCACTGACGCGCAACGCCGTATCGACGCCCATGTCGGAGGCGATCAGCAGCTCCTCCAGGCTTTCGAGCATCGCATCGTCCAGCACCCGGCGCGGCGCGGCTTCGGCCTCGGACCGGCCCAGAATCCGCCCGAACAGGCCCGGCTTCTTGCCTGCATCAGGCGCGGGGGCAGCCTGCGGCACGGTGGATTGCGGGGCCTCGGGCGCGGGCGGGGCCTCGGGCGCCTCGGCGACAATCGCCTCCAGCCCCTCTTCGAGCTTGGTCGAAGAACGCGTCAGGCGGGATTTCAGCTTGTTGAAAAACGACATCGCAGGGCCCTTCCGGTTTCCCTTCACCTAATCAATCCGCGCGCGCGATGGAAGGGCCAATGCCCCAGTCGCCACGCGCTCAGCCCCGCGCGCCCCACAGGATCAGCGCCTGCCCACCCCAATACAGCACCCAAAGCACCCGCCGCGCGATCTGCCGCAGTCGGCCCTCGGGCAGCACGAACATCTCGACCGCCAGGATCAGATCCGAGGCCACAAAGCTCAGCGCGCCCAGCAGCACCAGACCCTGCCCCGCAAAACCTTCGGGCGGCAGACCAAGCGCCGCCAGCGCCATCGCCAGAATAATCAGCACATAGCCCCGCACCGGCCAGCGCAAGGCCCCGGTGCGCGGGGCCAGCCACAGCTCGGTCGAGGCCCCCAGCACCAGCAGCCCAAGGATTGCCCCCGCGCCCGGCAGCGTCGCGCCAAAACCCACGAATGCCGCCAGATAGGCCAGATGCCCCGCCGCAAAGGCGCCCATCCCTGCCAGAAAGGCGCGCTCTCCCGGTCGCGACAGGCAGAAATCGCCCACCGCCCCCAGTGCCAGCCCCAAGGTGATGGCCCAGGGCGCAGCCAACCCCGGCGCCGCCAGGGCCAGCGCCGCGACCGAACCGGTCTTGACCCAGGTTTTCATCCAACTTGGCGGCGCAGCCGCATAGCGCAGCACCTGCCACAGCGCCAAACCGGCGGCAGTGACCAGCAACAGGGCGGAGATCGGAGAAACGGTCAACGGGATCATCGCGCAACAGGGGCAGAGATTTTGCACCATTTCAAGCATCCGCCCTGATTTGGCCGAATTTTGCGCTAGTCTGGTCGCGATTTTCAGGTGACCCGATGCCCCAAGACCCAAACCTTCCCCGCCGCCAACCCCGCCTGCGCATGCCTGCCCCCTTGCGCGGGTTGAGCCACAAGGTCCCCAGGGTGCGCAGTTTCGCCCTTGTCACATTGGCGCCACTGCCGCTGCTGGGGCTCGGGGCGGCCATTGGTGGTATCTTTGCCTGGGCTGCGGCCTTTTATATCGCCGCGCTGATCTTCGTGCTCGACACGCTGATCGCCCGTGCCGCGCCCGATGCCCCCGAAGGCGCGGAGTTTCCCGCCGCAAATGCCCTGTCCGTCGGGCTGGCCTTGGCCCATTTCGCAGCACTTCTGGCTGGCGTCGCCGCCCTGTCGGGCGCGACCGATCTGGACTGGAGCAACCGGATCGTGCTGTTCTTCGCCTTCGGGCTGTTCTTCGGGCAGGTATCGAACTCGAACGCGCACGAACTCATCCATCGCAGCGACAAGCGTTTGTTCATGCTGGGGAAATGGATCTATATCTCGCTTCTGTTCGGGCATCACACCTCGGCGCACCGGCTGGTGCATCACCGCTTTGTCGCCACCCCCGAAGATCCGAACTCCGCCCCCCTGGGCGAGGGGTTCTGGACCTTCGCGCCGCGCGCCTGGATCGGCTCTTTCGTCGCCGGGTACGAGATGGAGCGCGCCCGCGCCGCGGCCCGCACCCCGAAAGGGCTGCGGGCACGAATCGCGGCGATCAACCCCTATGTCGTCTATGTGCTGGGCGCGCTGTGGTGGGTGGCATTGATGGCGCAGCTGTTCGGCGGGCCCGGCGTGGTGGCCTATCTCGCGCTCTGTGCCTATGCGCAGATGCAACTTCTGCTTTCGGATTATGTGCAACACTACGGCCTGCAGCGCCGGGCGCTGGACGCGACCCGGTTCGAGCCGGTGGACGCCCGCCACAGCTGGGACGCGCCGCAGCCGGTCTCGGCGCTGTGGATGCTGAACGCACCGCGCCATTCCGACCACCATGCCCACCCGGGGCGGATCTATCCGGCGCTGCGGCTGGGCGATCTGGCCGCGCCGGGCCGCCCCGTCTTGCCGCGCAGCCTGCCCGCGATGGCGGCTATCGCCCTGATCCCACCGCTCTGGCGCCGGGTGATGGACCGGCGGGTAACCGCCCTGCGCGCAGCACAACCCTGCGCACCGGGCTGAGCCTCACGGGGCTGTGGCTTTCCATCCCGGGCCCGCTCTGGCAGGCTGGTGCCGACCCGAGATGAGAGATCCGATGCGAACTGCCCTCGCCGCCGCCGTGCTGACCTGCGCCCTGTGTGCCACCGCCGCCCTCGCCCAGGATGGCCCCGCCCCCAGCCCCCTCAACGCGATGGAATTCGATGCCCGCACCGTCGGGCGCACCATCACCTATTCCGCGGGCGGCGAGCCCTATGGCGTGGAGCAATACCTGCCGGGGCGGCGCGTGCTCTGGGCCTTCACCGAAAGCGAATGCAAGGAAGGCACCTGGTTTCCCGCGGGCGACCAGATCTGCTTTGACTATCACGATGACAGCGGGCTGCAGTGCTGGACGTTCTTCGACACCCCGCAGGGGCTGAGCGCCAAGTTTCAGGGCGACGATGCCGCCGAGCCGCTGGTGTCGCTCAGCGAAAGCCCCGATCCGCTGGCCTGTCACGGCCCCGATCTGGGCGTCTGACCGGCGCGGTGCCCGGGACAGGCCGGGTCCGAGTATTTATGCCAAGAAGAAACCCTGTCCTTCTTCTTGGCATAAATACTCAAAAACGACCGGAGGCCGCGCGCGAAACAGCGCTCAGAACAGGCTGCCCTGTTCAGGGGGCGCGGGCTTCTTGCGGGCGGGTTTCGGCGCCGGTTTGGCCGGTTCCGGCGCAGGGGTGGCCCCGGGTGGCGCGGCGGGCGGCGGCGCATCATCAGGGCGCACCGAAAGCCGGCCGTCGTGGAATTCGATCTCCAGCGCCACCGCCCCGGCTGCGGCCGCCCGCCCGGTGACCACGCCTTCCGCATCGCGCACCACGGCATAGCCGCGCCGCAGGGTTTCGGTGTAGCCCAGCGTCTGGCGCATCCGGTCCAGCCGCTCCAACCGTTCGGCCAGCGCCGCCAGACGCTGCGCGGGCGCGCGCTCCAGCCGCTCGGCCAGCGTATCAAGGGCGCTGCGGTTGCGCGCATTGCTGCGCGCGGCCTCGGCGCGGTTGCGGGCCAGCGCCGGGGCCAGACGGGCGGCCAGACGGGTCAGCCGGTCCTCTTCCTGCCGCATGAAACCGCGCAGGATGCGCGGCGCGATCCGCGCCTCGAGCGGCGCAAAACCCGCGCGTTTGCGGGTGGTGACCATGCGCAGCGCGGGCGCCAGACGGTCGGCCCACAGATCGAACCGCTGCCGCGCGGGCGCCACCAGCGCCTCGGGGCGCCCCAGCGCCCGGCCCAGATCGGCCAGCCGCTGCGCCCGCACATCCATCCGCCCGCGCGCGGCCCGCGCCATCCGCGCCTCGGCCTCGGACAGCCAGGCCATCAGATCGGCCCGCACCGGCACCGCCATTTCGGCCGCCGCCGTGGGCGTGGGCGCGCGCCGGTCGGCGGCGTGGTCGATCAGCGTCGTATCGGTTTCATGGCCCACCGCCGAGATCAGCGGAATCGCGCTGTCGGCCGCGGCGCGCACCACGATTTCCTCGTTGAAACCCCACAGGTCTTCCAGGCTGCCACCGCCGCGCGCCACGATGATCAGATCGGGGCGCGGGATCGGCCCGCCGGGCGCCAGCGCGTTGAAACCACGGATCGCAGCGGCCACCTCGGGCGCGCAGGCCTGGCCCTGCACCGCCACCGGCCAGATCAGCACATGGCGCGGAAAGCGGTCGCGCAGCCGGTGCAGGATGTCGCGAATGACTGCCCCCGAAGGCGAGGTGACGACTCCGATCACCTTGGGCAGCCAGGGAATCGGCTGCTTGCGCCGGTCATCAAACAGGCCCTCGGCGGCCAGCGCACGGCGGCGTGCCTCCAGCATCGCCATCAGCGCGCCCGCGCCTGCCGGTTCGATGTCATCGACGATCAGCTGATATTTCGACTGGCCCGGGAAGGTCGTCATCCGGCCGGTGGCGATCACCTCCATCCCCTCTTCGGGGCGGATCTGCATTTTCGCCACCTGCCCCTTCCAGCTGATCGCGGCGATGACCGCGCGGTCATCCTTCAGGTCGAAATACAGATGCCCCGAGGCCGGGCGGCTGACGCGCCCCACCTCGCCGCGCACCCGGACCCGGGCGAATTCGCCCTCGATCACGCGCTTCACCGCGCCGGAGATTTCCGAAACGGTGTATTCATGGGCATTATTGCCCGCGGGCTCGTCGATAAGGTCCATTGCCTGCCTTGCCTGATGGGTTGCCAAAGCTTAGAAGGCCCGCAAACCGAGGCCAAGGGGGATGCGATGAATATTCTGGTGCTGGGCGGCGGCGGGCGCGAACATGCGCTGGCCTGGGCGATCAAGCAAAACCCGAAATGCGACCGGCTGATCGTGGCGCCGGGCAATGCGGGGATCGCCACGCTGGCCGAATGCGCCGCCATCGACCCCTGCGACACGGCGGCGGTGCTGGCCTGCGTCGAGGAAAATGCGATTGATTTCGTGGTCGTGGGCCCCGAGGCACCGCTGGCTGCCGGTGTGGCCGACCGCCTGCGCGCGGCGGGCATCCTGACTTTCGGCCCCTCGGCCGAGGCCGCACGGCTGGAGGCCTCGAAAGCCTTCACCAAGGAAATCTGCGATGCCTGCGGCGCGCCCACGGCGGGCTATGCGCGGTTCACCGATCTGGCGGCTGCGAAGGCCTATGTCACCGAACAGGGCGCCCCGATCGTGGTCAAGGCCGATGGTCTGGCCGCGGGCAAGGGCGTGATCGTGGCGATGACGCTGGACGAGGCGCTGGCCGGTCTGGATGAGATTTTCGGCGGGGCCTTTGGCGACGCCGGCGCCGAAGTGGTGATCGAGGAATTCATGGAGGGCGAGGAAGCCAGCTTCTTCATCCTGTCCGATGGGGTGAACGTGCTGCCCGTCGGCACCGCGCAGGACCACAAGCGCGTGGGTGATGGCGACACCGGCCCCAATACCGGCGGCATGGGCGCCTATTCGCCCGCCCCCGTGCTGACCCCCGCGATCCAGGCCGATGTGATGGATCAGATCGTGCGCCCGACCGTGGCCGAGATGGCCCGCCGTGGAACCCCGTTCCAGGGCGTGCTTTATGCCGGGCTGATGATCAAGGATGGCAAGGCGCGGCTGGTGGAATACAACGTCCGTTTCGGCGACCCGGAATGCCAGGTGCTGATGCTGCGGCTTGGCGCGCAGGCGCTTGATCTGCTGCTGGCCTGCGCCGAAGGGCGGCTTGATCAGGTGCGCGCGCAATGGGCGGACGACCACGCCCTGACCGTGGTGATGGCCGCCAACGGCTATCCGGGCGCGTATGAAAAGGGCACGCCGATCAAGGGGCTCGACGCCCTGCCCGAAGACAGCTTCAATATGGTCTTCCATGCCGGCACCGCCGCGCGCGACGGCCAGATCGTCGCCACCGGGGGGCGGGTCCTGAACGTCACCGCACGCGGCGACACGCTGGCCGAGGCGCAGGCGCGCGCCTATGCGATGGTCGACCGGATCGACTGGCCGCAGGGCTTTTGCCGCCGCGACATCGGCTGGCGCGCACTTTGAAACCGTGCAGGGGGGCGCTGCCCCCCGCGCGGACGCGCGCCCCCCGGGATATTTGGGCCAAAGTGAAAGAGCTTTCTTTCTGGCAAAATATCCTCAGGGGGGGAAGGGGCGCAGCCCCGAGGGGGCGCGAGCGCCCCCTGCCCGGCTTCAGCAGTTCGGGACGTTGACCGCCAGCCCGCCGAGGCTGGTTTCCTTGTAATGTTCGTGCATGTCGCGCCCGGTCTGGCGCATGGTCTCGATCGCCGCATCGAGCGGCACGAAATGTGTGCCGTCGCCGCGCAGTGCAAGGCTCGCCGCGGAAATCGCCTTGATCGCGCCAAGCCCGTTGCGTTCGATGCAGGGCACCTGCACCAGCCCCTTGACCGGATCGCAGGTCATCCCGAGGTGGTGTTCGAGCGCGATTTCGGCCGCGTTCTCGATCTGCTCGGGGCTGCCGCCCAGCACCGCGGCAAGCCCCGCGGCGGCCATCGCGGCGGCGGAGCCGACCTCGGCCTGGCAGCCGCATTCCGCGCCCGAGATGCTGGCATTGGTCTTGATGATGCCGCCCACGGCGGCGGCGGTCAGCAGGAACTCGCCCACCCGGGCCGAACTGGCGCCGGGCACATGATCCAGCCAGTAGCGGATCACCGCAGGCACCACGCCCGCCGCGCCATTGGTGGGCGCGGTGACCACCTGGCCGCCGGCGGCGTTTTCCTCGTTCACCGCCATGGCATAGGTCGAAATCCAGTCGTTGATGACATGCGGCGCGGTCAGGTTCTGGCCGCGTTCGGCCAGCAGTGCCGCATGAATCGCCTTGGCGCGGCGCTTCACCTTGAGCCCGCCGGGCAGGATACCGTCCTGCGTCAGGCCCCGTGCGATGCAATCGCTCATCACCGCCCAGATCCGCGCCAGCCCCGCGTCGATCTCTGCCTCGGTGCGGAACCGCGCCTCGTTGCGCCGTTTCATCTGCGCGATGCTGAGCCCCGCGCCATGCGCCATCTGCAACATCTCGGCCGCGGTGCGGAACGGGAACGGCACCGGGCTGGGCGCGCTCAGGGCGCGGTCGGTGACGGCCTCGGCCTCGGCCGCGCTGAGCACGAAACCGCCGCCGATCGAATAATAGGTTTCCTGCAGCAGCACGTCGCCTTGGGCGTCCAGCGCCTCGATCACCATGCCGTTGGCATGGCCGGGCAGCGCGGGGCCGTAGTCGAAGACCAGATCGCGGGCCGGATCGAACCGCAGCGGCGCCAGATCGGGGGGCGTCAGCAGGCCGGTATCGCGATTGGCCGCCAGCGCGGCCTCGGCGGCCGCGGCGTCATAGGTTTCGGGCAGAAACCCCGCCAGCCCCAGGATCGTCGCACGGTCGGTCGCGTGCCCCTTGCCGGTGAAGGCGAGCGAGCCGTAAAGCCGCGCGCGCAGCCCCGCCGCCTGAAAGGGCGAGGCCCGCAGGGCCGCCAGAAACCGCCCCCCGGCCACCATCGGCCCCATCGTGTGCGACGAGGACGGCCCGACCCCGATCTTGAAGATATCGAAAACGCTCAGAAACATCCGTGGCCCCTTTTCCCGGCCCCCACGATGCCACGGATTGCCCGGCCCGACAGTGCCAAAGCGACATTTGAGCGCCCGAACGCGCAAGCCCCGGCGCATCCGCCAATGCAATTTCGGGCCGATTCGGTCTCGCACGCGGGCGGGCGATTGCCTATAACCACCGCAAACCCCTTGCAGGAGCTGCCCATGCCCGCCGAACTTTCCCCGATCGACAAGGCGAAATTCGCCGCCGCCCGCCGTGCCGTTGACTTCGTGGAAGACGGCATGAAAGTGGGCCTTGGCACCGGATCGACCGCCGCTTGGATGGTGCGCTGCCTGGGCGAGATGGTGCGCGAGGAAGGCCTGCGGATCACCGGCGTGCCGACCAGTTCGCGCACCGCCGATCTGGCGCGGCAGGTGGGCATCACCGTCGTCGGGCTGGACGAGGCGAAATGGCTGGACCTGACGATCGACGGCGCCGACGAATTCGACCCCGACCTGAACCTGATCAAGGGCGGTGGCGGGGCGCTGCTGCAAGAAAAGATCGTGGCCACCGCCTCCGATCAGATGATCGTCATCACCGATGCCGCCAAAGAGGTGGCACAGCTGGGCGGCTTCCCGCTGCCGGTCGAGGTGGTGCCCTTCGGCTGGCAGACCTCGCGCGCGCTGATCGAGGAAATGCTGGTCAGCATGGATGTGCTGGGCCGCACCACCACGCTGCGGCTGAACGGCAGCCAGCCCTTCGTGACCGACGAGGGCAACTATATCGTCGATCTGCACCTGAACCGGATCGGCAATGCCCGGCAACTGAGCCTGGTGCTGAACCAGATCCCGGGCGTGGTGGAAAACGGGCTGTTCATCGACATCTGCGACAAGGTCATCATCGGCGGCGCCGATGGCAAGGTCGAGATCCGCGACATCAACGAAGGCACCGTCGCGCATGAGCGCATCGACTTTGCCGAGGAAAGCAACATCTTCAGCGATCTGGACTGACGGCAGGCCAGCCCGAGCCGCGCGCGCGGGCCGACAGCCCGATCCGGGCTTTTGCTGCGGCCGCGACATATTGGACGCTGGAAACCGCCCCCGCAGCCCTTATCTGGCATGGGGGAACGCAAGATATAAGGGGCGATGGCCGAGATGAGCTTTGACTATGACCTGTTCGTGATTGGCGGCGGTTCGGGCGGTGTGCGTGCGGCGCGCATCGCGGCGGCCGAACATGGCGCGCGCGTCGCGCTGGCCGAAGAATACCGGATGGGCGGCACCTGCGTCATCCGCGGCTGCGTTCCGAAGAAACTGATGGTCTATGCCTCGGGCATGCCCGGCGCGGTCGAGGAAGCGCGCGCCTATGGCTGGGACGCGCAGATCGGCGGCTTCGACTGGACCGCCTTCCGCGCCAAGCTCGATGCCGAACTGACCCGGCTGGAAAAGATCTATCGCGCGGGCCAGCAGAACGCGGGCGTCACGGTCTATGACCAGCGCGCGACCGTCGCGGGCCCGCATGAGGTGCGGCTGGCCGATGGTCAGGTGGTTACCACCAAGCATATTCTGGTCGCGACCGGCGGGCGCCCCTTCGTGCCGGACTTCCCGGGCCGCGAACATGTTCTGACCTCGAACGAGATCTTCCAGCTGCCCGAACTGCCCAAACGCCTGCTGATTGTCGGCGGTGGCTATATCGCCTGTGAATTTGCGGGGATCATGGCCGGGCTGGGCGTGCAGGTCACGCAGATCAACCGCTCGGCCCTGCTGCGCGGGTTTGATGCCGAATGCCGCGATCTGATCGTGGCGCAGATGCAGGCGCACGGTATCGCGATCCACACCGGCATTGTGATCGACCGGATCGAAAAGACCGATGCGGGCCTCAAGATCCACGGCTCGGATCTGCGCGACGACACCTTCGATGCGGTGCTCTATGCCACCGGCCGCGTGCCCTATACCGAGGGGCTCGGGCTGGCCGAGGCCGGGGTCGAGCTGGCCGAGAATGGCGCGGTCAAGGTCGACGACTGGTCGCAGACCAACATCCCCTCGATCTACGCCGTGGGCGACGTGACCGACCGGATTCAACTGACGCCGGTCGCGATCCGCGAAGGCCACGCCTTTGCCGATACCGTCTTTGGCGCGATGCCGCGCAAGGTTGACCACGATCTGGTCGCCTCGGCCGTCTTCACCCAGCCCGAATTCGGCACCGTCGGCCTGAGCGAAGAGGCCGCCCGCGAGCGCGGCCCGATCGAGGTCTATGTCTCGGCCTTCCGTCCGATGCGATCAAGCTTTGCGGGGGCGGACGACCGGGTGCTGATGAAACTGGTGGTGTGCAAGGAAACGCAACGCGTTCTGGGCTGCCACATCGTGGCCCCGGATGCGGGCGAGATGATCCAGATGGTGGCCATCGCCATCAAGATGGGCGCAACCAAGGCACAGTTCGACGCGACCTGCGCGGTGCATCCCACCATGGCCGAAGAGCTGGTGACGATGCGCAAACCTGTGCGGCACGCGTGATTCCGCCGCTGCGGGCGGTTGAAATCGGCAAACTCATGCCCAAGTGGCAATGGAACAGATGGAAGAAGTGAGGACAGGATGAGCAACGGAGGACCTTGGGGCACCGGCGGTGACGGTGACGACGATCGCGGCCGCGACAAGAATCGCCCCGGCCAGCGCCGCCCCGGCGAAGGCGCCCCGATCCCCGAGATCGAAGAGTTCATGAAGAAGGGCTCCGAACAGTTGCGCGTGCTGATGGGCGGGCGCGGTGGCGGCACCGGCGGTCAGCGCCCCTCGGGCAACCTGCCTTCGGGCCCGGCCTTCACCGGCTCGACGCTGGCGCTGGCGGCACTGGCGGCGGCGGGACTCTGGGCCTATGCGTCGTTCTACACCGTGAAACCCGAGGAACGCTCGGTCGAGTTGATGTTCGGCCAGTTCCAGTCGACCGGCGGCCCGGGCCTGAACTTTGCCCCCTGGCCGGTGGTCACCGCCGAAATCGTGCAGGTCACCCGCGAACAGACGACCGATGTCGGCACCGGGCGCGGCGGCGACATGGACACCGGCCTGATGCTGACCCGCGACCAGAACATCGTCGACATCGAATTCCAGGTGGTCTGGAACATCACCGACCCGGCGAAATACCTGTTCAACCTGGCCGACCCCGAGGACACGATCCGCGCGGTGTCGGAATCGGCGATGCGCGACATCATCGCGCGGTCCGAACTGGCGCCGATCCTGAACCGCGACCGCGGCGTGATCGCCGCCGACCTGCGTCAGGCCGTGCAGGGCACGCTGGACAGCTATAACGCGGGCATCAACGTGGTGCGCGTGAACTTCAACCGCGCCGATCCGCCGCGCGAGGTGATCGACAGCTTCCGCGACGTGCAGGCCGCCCAGCAGGAACGCGACCGGCTGGAAAAAGAGGCCGACGCCTATGCCAACCAGGTGACCGCCGGCGCCCGCGGTGAAGCCGCGCAGCTGAAGGAACAGGCCGAGGCCTACCGCGCCCAGACGGTGAACAACGCCGAGGGCGAAGCCGCGCGCTTCAGCAGTGTCTATGCCGAATACATCAAGGCGCCCGAGGTAACAAAACGCCGTATGTTCATGGAAACCATGGAAAAAATCCTTGGATCGGTGAACAAGGTCATCATCGACCAGACCGCTGGCGGCTCGGGCGTGGTGCCCTATCTGCCGCTTGACCAGTTGCGCAAACCGACCAATGGGGGGACGAACTGATGGCCCGCGCTCCGTTTCTGATCCCCGCTGCCGTGATCGTGGCCGGCATCGCGCTGTCGTCGATCTTCGTGGTCGACGAACGCGAAAAGGCGCTGGTGCTGCAATTCGGCCAGGTCAAGCAGATCAAGACCGACCCCGGTCTGGGCTTCAAGCTGCCGCTGATTCAGGAAGTCGTCAAATATGACGACCGCATCCTGAGCCTGCCGACCCGCCCGCTCGAGGTGACGCCGCTTGATGACCGCCGCCTGGTGGTGGACGCTTTCGCGCGCTGGCGCATCGTCGATCTGGTGAACTTCCGCGAAGCCGTGGGTGCCGGTGGCGAGCAGGTCGCGAAATCGCGTCTGGACAGCATCATCAATGCCGCGATCCGCGAAGTTCTGGGCTCGGTGCCCTCGACCTCGGTCCTGTCGGCCGACCGGACGCCGCTGATGAACCAGATCCGCGATCTGGCCCGGCGTGAGGCGGCGGCACTGGGCGTCGACATCATCGACGTGCGCCTGACCCGGACCGACCTGCCCGACCAGAACCTTTCGGCCACCTATGCCCGGATGCGCGCCGAACGCGAACGCGAGGCGGCGGATGAACGCGCCCGGGGCGGCGAGGCCGCACAACGCGTGCGCGCAACCGCCGACCGCACCGTGGTCGAACTGACCTCCGAGGCCCGCAAACAGGCCGAGATCATCCGCGGTGAGGCCGACGCCGAAGCCAACCGGATCTATGCCGAAGCCTATGGCAAGGACGCCGATTTCTTTGCCTTCACCCGCGCGCTGCAGTTCTATGCCAGCAGCATGAAGCCGGGCTCGTCCTCGCTCGTGACCCAGCCGGACAGCGTCTATTTCGACTATGACCGCTTCCTGCAAAGCATCGGCGAAACGGCGGCGCAATGATCCACGCGCTGATCAGCGGGCTTGCGCTGGTTCTGATTATCGAGGGGCTGGCGCTTGCGCTGGCCCCTTCGCGTATCGAAGAGGCGCTGGCCTTTCTGGCCTCGCTGGGCCCCGAAGGGCGGCGCCTGCTGGGGTTGGCGGGCCTTGCGGCAGGCGTCGCGATCCTGGCGCTGCTGCGCTGGACAACCGGCGGCATTTGACGCGTTTTTTTGCCGCTCACAACCGGCTCACATCGAATTGAGCCCGCGCGACAGGCTTTCATTTGCCCCGCCCTGCCCTTAGGTATTTATCAGGGGGAAACCGGCGCGTGCGTTCCGTGACCGGTCCAGAGGAAATCGGGAGCCAAGCATGACGATCAAAAACCAGTCCCTGTCAGCACTTAACTCCGCGCGTCTGCGTCTGAGCACCGCACTGTGCGCCACGATGCTCGCAGTCAGCCTTGCCGTGGTGCCGATGGCCCAGGCCGAAGCACGCGCTGCCCCGGAAAGCTTCGCCGATCTGGCCGAACAGATCAGCCCTTCGGTCGTGAACATCACCACCTCGACGATGGTCGCCGCCCCGGCCAATCAGGGCCCGATGTTCCCCGATGGCTCTCCCTTCTCGGATCTGTTCCGCGATTTCGGCTTCCCCGACGGCCCGACCGGCCCGCAGGGCCCGCAAACCCCGCGCCGCTCGAACGCGTTGGGGTCGGGTTTCGTGATTTCCGAAGACGGCTATATCGTCACCAACAACCATGTGATCGAAGGCGCCGACGAGATCGAGATCGAGTTCTTCTCGGGCGACAAGCTGAAGGCCAAGCTGATCGGCACCGACCCGAAAACCGACATCGCGCTTCTGAAGGTCGAAAGCGACAAGCCGCTGCCCTTCGTGAAATTCGGCGACAGCGACAAGATGCGGGTCGGCGACTGGGTGATGGCGATGGGCAACCCGCTGGGTCAGGGATTTTCGGTTTCGGCCGGGATCATCTCGGCGCGCAACCGTGAACTCAGCGGCACCTATGACGACTATCTGCAAACCGATGCAGCGATCAACCGGGGCAACTCGGGCGGGCCGCTGTTCGATATGGCGGGCGAGGTCGTGGGCGTGAACACCGCGATCCTGTCGCCCAACGGCGGCTCGATCGGGATCGGTTTCTCGATGGCGTCGAACGTGGTGAACAAGGTCGTGGGGCAGCTGAAGGAATTCGGCGAGACGCGCCGCGGCTGGCTCGGTGTCAAGATCCAGGACGTGACCCCCGACATGGCCGAAGCGATGGGCATCGCCAAACCCGAGGGCGCGATGGTTTCCGAAGTGCCCGACGGCCCCGCGAAAGAGGCGGGCATGCTGGCCGGTGACATCATCATCAGTTTCGATGGCGGCGAGGTCAAGGACACCCGCGATCTGGTGCGCCGCGTGGCCGATGCCCCGGTCGGCGAGGCGGTGCGGGTGACCGTGCTGCGCGCGGGCAAATCCGAAACCCTGCTGGTGACGCTGGGCCGGCGCGAACTGGCCGAGGGCGAGGCCGTGCCCGCCGCGGTGACCGCGCCGCAGGATCAGGAAAAGGAACTGCTGGGCATGGTCGTCACCCCGGTGACGCCGGGTCTGTCCACGGAAATGGGCCTGCCCACCGGCACCGCCGGGCTGATCGTCAAGTCGATCACCGAGGACAGCAGCGCCTTTGAAAAGGGTCTGAGGGCGGGCGATCTGATCGTCGAGGCCGGGCAATTGCCGGTCACCAGCCTGAGCGATCTGGAAACCCGGATCGACGAGGCCAAGGCCGCAGGCCGCAAATCGGTGTTGCTGCTGATCCGCCGCGGCGGCGAGCCGCGCTTCGTGGCGCTGCCGCTGGAGTAAGCGACATCCCCCTTTCGAAACGGCAAAGGCGCCCCCGGGGGCGCCTTTTTCATGCCTGCCCGGTTTTGCACAGCCACAGGTGGATGATGGCGCGCGCGGCCCGCGCCGCTATTCGGTCCAGGCGATCAGCCCCAGCTCCTGCGCCGCACGGGTCGACAGCGTGGCCGACAACAGCCCGCGCGGCGCCTGATAGGCCCGGATCGCAGTGCTGGTCGCGGGGTCCAAGACCCCATGCGCCTGCCCCTTGTATAGCCCCCGCGCCTTCAAGGCCCGCTGCAGGCTGGCCACGAAATCCGGTGTCAGATCCGCCGCACAGGGAGATTTGAACCACATCTCGGCCCGCCCCTCGACAATCCGCTGATGGGTCGAGGTGCGATAGGCCGCCGGTCGCGTAACCTTGCCGGTGGCGGGGTCGCGCTGCTCGGGCTGGACCAGGACCTGCTCGGTCACGGTCTCCAGCACCGCAGGTCGGGTCTGGCGCGCGAAACACCCGCCCTCGCCCGGTTGCGGCGGCTTGGCACGCCATTCGCCCGCCAGCGTGGGTTGCGGGGGCGCGTCGGGCAATGGCGGGGCGGCAGGGGTGCAGGCGGCCAGCGCAAGGGCTGCGACCGGAAGCAGACAGGTCAGGCGGATCATTCGGGCGCGGCCTTTGGAAAAACTCGCACGCAGTCTATCCACTTTCACACAAAGGGGAAAGAGCGCGGCACAGCGCCCTCTGGTCAAGCCCGCGCCCTTGCCCTAAACCTTGGGCAACAGATCCGCGGCCTCCCCGCCACGAAACCCAAAGCAATGGAAAGCAGCCATGGCAAAGATCATCTACATCGAACACAACGGCACCAAACACGAGGTCGAGGTCAAGCCCGGCGCCACCGTGATGGAAGGCGCGCGCGACAATGGTGTGCCCGGGATCGACGCCGATTGCGGCGGCGCCTGCGCCTGTTCGACCTGTCATGTCTATGTCGATCCCGCCTGGGTCGACCGGGTGCCGGCGAAGGATTCGATGGAAGAGGACATGCTCGATTTCGCCTGGAAGCCCGATCCGGTCACCTCGCGGCTGACCTGCCAGATCAAGGTCACGCCCGATCTTGACGGTCTGGTGGTGCATATCCCCGAAAAACAGATCTGACCCCGGATCACCCGCAGGCCGCCGCAAGGCGGCCTTTGCATGTGCGCGGCGGTAGCGTGCGCGCAGGCACGCGCCCGGCTATTTCATCTGGCTGTCTTTCGACCCGCGCCGGTTGATGCCGCCACGCAGTTTCGGGCGGGCATCGCGCGCATTCTGGCAGTCGATGCACAGCTTGACCCCGGGCAAGGCCTGGCGGCGCGCCTCGGGGATCGGCTCGTCGCACTCGGCGCAATGGGTCAGGCTCTCGCCCACCGGACCCCGCCGCGCCTTCAGCCGTGCCAGCTCATCCGCGATCGAGGCCTCGATCTGTTCGTTCACCGCCCCGTCCTGTGCCCATCCGCCGGCCATCGCATCCCCCTTTCGTGCAGGCACGCAGTCTGCCCCGGCTCTGACGCGCTGTCCACTATCGGAAACGCCGGTTCCCGATTGCGACGCGCCCGACGCCGCTTTTCGCGCGTGCGCGGTCGTATCCGGCTGGCCAATCGCGCGGCGCCACGGCAAATCTGCGGCGACGGCCCGGGCTTCCCGGAGCAAAGCAAAAGGACCTGCGATGACTTCTTATGTGCTGACGGTGAACTGCCCATCGACCCGTGGGATCGTGGCGGCGATTGCGAATTATCTGGCCGATCAGGGCTGTAACCTCACCGACTCGCATCAGTTCGACGACCCGCTGACGGGCCGGTTCTTCATGCGGGTGACCTTCGTGTCGGAACAGGGCGCCACGCAAGAGGCACTGACCGAAGGCTTCGGCCCCGTGGCCGACAGTTTCGCGATGGATTGGGCGATCCATTCCGGCGCCGCCAAGACGAAAGTGCTGCTGATGGTGTCGAACTTCGGCCATTGCCTGAACGATCTGCTCTATCGCTGGCGTATCGGTGCCCTGCCGATCGAGATCGTGGGCGTGATCTCGAACCACCTGACCTATCAGAAGGTGGTGGTAAACCACGACATCCCGTTCCACCACATCAAGGTGACCAAGGAAAACAAGCCCCAGGCCGAGGCGCAGCTGATGGCGGTGGTCGAGGACAGCGGCGCCGAACTGGTCGTTCTGGCGCGCTACATGCAGATCCTGTCGGATGCGATCTGTCAGAAGATGTCGGGCCGGATCATCAACATCCACCATTCGTTCCTGCCGTCCTTCAAGGGCGCCAACCCCTACAAGCAGGCCTATGAACGCGGCGTGAAACTGATCGGCGCCACGGCGCATTACGTCACCGCCGATCTGGACGAGGGCCCGATCATCGAACAGGACACCGTGCGCATCACCCATGCCCAAAGCCCCGAGGATTACGTCAGCCTCGGGCGCGATGTCGAAGCGCAGGTTCTGGCGCGCGCGATCCATGCCCATATCCATCACCGCACCTTCCTGAATGGCAACAAGACGGTGGTCTTCCCCGCCAGCCCGGGCAGCTACGCCTCGGAACGGATGGGCTGAGCCCGACCCGGCAGGCGGGGGCGCTGCCCCCCGGCTTCCTTTCAGGAAGCTCCCCCGGGATATTTCGACCAGAAAGAAAACCATCTTTGCGCGTTCTTTCTGGCCGAAATATCCCCGGGGGTGAATTCGGCGCAGCCGAAGAGGGGGGCGGCGTCCCCCCTTTCACGATCTGAAATCACACCCCCGCATGTCGTTTTCAGGATGGACGCCGCAGTTGGCGCGCGATAGCCGGGGGCATGACCCAGACCGACCGCATCTTCCCCGGTATTGCCCTGATGTTGGGCTTTTGCGCGATCGCCCCGCTGATCGACGTGGCCTCGAAACTGGCCGCGCAGGCGGTTCCGGTGGGCACGATCACGCTGGGGCGTTTCGTGGTGCAGGCCGCGCTGATGGCGCCGATCGTTCTGGCGATGCGGCTGCCCCTGCGGATCGGCCCGGCGGCGCTGCGGCTGACGCTGGCGCGGGCTTTCGTCTCGATCCTGGCGACCTATTCCTTCGTCGCGGCGGTGCAGGTGATGCCGATCGCCGATGCGCTGGCCATTGCCTTTGTCGAGCCCTTCGTGATCCTGCTGATCGGGCGCTTCGTGATGGGCGAAGAGGTCGGACCGCGCAGGCTGGGCGCCTCGGTGGTGGGGTTCATCGGCGCGTTATTCGTGATTCAGCCCTCGTTTTCGCGGTTCGGCGCGGTTGCGCTGTTTCCGTTGGGAACGGCCGTGTGTTTCGCGCTCTATATCCTGCTGACGCGGGCGCTGTCGCGGCAGATGCATCCGGTGACGATGCAGTTGCATACCGCGCTGGCCGCGACGGTGCTGTGCGTGCCGATGCTGGCGGTGGGCGGGGTTCTGGACTTCGGTCAGTGGCGGTTCGCGGCACCGCAGGGGGTGTTCTGGATCTGGGTCTTCTGCGTCGGGCTGGCGGCCACGGTCAGCCATATGTCGATGACTTACGCGCTGAAATTTGCCCCATCTTCGACGCTCGCGCCGCTGCATTATTTCGAGATGCTGACGGCGACGCTGTTCGGCTATCTGGTGTTTGGCGATTTCCCCAATACGCTGACTTGGATCGGTGTGGCGATCATCACCGCTTCGGGGCTTTACATCATCCACCGCGAGCGCGTCACCGCAGCTGCAGCGCGCCAAGCACGGCCGGCAAATGCGCCTTTGGCAGCAGCACAAGGCATGACCCCGAAAGGCTGATCCGCACGGGGCCTGCCACCTCGTTCGAGGTGCTCACCCGTCCGTCAGGTGTCAGGTCCAGACCGTCGATCGGCCAGCGCAACCCGCGGGAGCGCCCGGAAACCGGACCGAAGGGAAACAGGGAAAACCGCGCCCCCAGCGGCAGATCCAGCGCCAGGTCGGGTGGCGCGCGAAAGATCACGTCTTCCTCGCCCATCAGGATCACCCGCTGCCCGGAACGCGCCGCGACCAGTGACAGCGTCGCCAGTGTGTGATCGAGACGGAGCCCGGTGAACCCGAGCGCCAGATAGAAGGGCGCCGCCACCATCTGCAGGCATTTGCCGAAATCGGTGCTGTCCTGTTCGGCGATTTCATGCACCCGCGTGCCCAGACGCGCACGCGCGCCGGCACTCAGGCTGTCCATGTCGCCGATCACCGCCTCGGGGGTCAGGCCAAGGTCCAGCGCCCGGTCGCCCCCGCCGTCCGCCGCGACCAGGAGCGGAGCGATTGTCAACGCATCATGGACATCAACGGCCGTGACGGCCCCCCCGCCCAGCAGCGTAACCCCGGTTTGTGAGTGGATAATCTTCGGTGACATGGCCGGATTGATGCCGATTAAGGCAAGGGAACACAATCTGCTTTGATAAAATGCCCCACAATTTCCTTTTTCTGTTCACGGTAAAGCACCAGTTTACACTGAGGGTGAACGGACCTGGTTTAGAGAAAGCGAGCGTTCCATGGTTGGTGCGAGTAAAATCCTTACCGTGTCTTACGGCACCTTCTCCTGCACTCTGGAAGGGTTTGACGAGCCGTTCAACACGATGAAGGCGATTGCCGAGTATTTCCGCGATCTTGCTGCAGACGACCGCTATTTCGGGGCAGAACCGCCGACCCCGGATGCCGAAATGCTGCACAGGATCGCAGAGCGCGAGATTCAGCGCCGGGTCGAAGCCAAGATCAACGCCAACGGCGTGGTGCTGCGCCCGCAGATCGACACCGCGCCGAAGCCGGAACCAGAGCCCATGCCCGAACCTGCGCCCGAACCCGTAGTCCAGACGCCGAGCCCTGCGGCCCCCGCCATCGCAGACCCCGCAGCCCCGGTCGAGCATGCGCCCGTTGCCGCGACGGTGCCCCCGGAAACGATGCCGGACGAACCCCCGGCTGCCGCAGAAATGCCGCAAATCATTGCGCCCGCTCCGACGGCCAACCCGGTGCCTGAATCCGTGGCCGCCAAGCTGCAGCGTATCCGCGCCGCCGTCGCCTCGGCCCGCGCGGCGGCCAGCGCCGTGCCCACCTATGTCGAGGATGACGAGATCCTGGAGACCGAAGCCCCCGACACCCTGCCTGGCCCTGCGGCAGAGACGGATTTCAGCGCGCAAAGTTCGGCCGAGGCCGAGGACTTTGGATTTTCGCTCGATATTTCGGGGCCGCTGAACGCCGAAGACCTGGAGGAGGCGGCCGAACTGCCCGCAGAGCCCCCGGTGCCGGAGGCTGAAGCCGCCGCCGCCGATATGGGTTTTGAGCCGGCGGCAGAGACGGAAGCGGAAGAGCCCAATCAGGCCGCCGTCGAATCCGCGCCCGATACCGTCGAAGAGCCCGAGGCAGACGCCGAAGCGGACCGGCAGGCCGAGTTGGCCGCGCGCCGGGCCGCCCGCCGTGCAGCCCGGACTGCCGCCCTGGCCGCCGCCGCGCAAGAGTTGATGACGCCGGAGGCCGCCGAAGACGAAGCCGTGCAAGAGGTCGCAGCGGAAGCCGAGGCCACCCCGGCATCTGCGGGCCCCGTGCCGGACGACAGTGAAGAGCCGCTGATGGCATCGGTCAAAGCGGCCATGGCGCAGCAGGAGCCCGCGCCCGAAGCGGCCCCGCCCGCCGCACAGACGCCCGAAACGGCCACCGCCGAAGCGGCGCCGCCCGTTCAACCGCGGCGCCCGCAGATTCGTGCCCGCGTCATCAAGGTGCGCCGCGCCGATCCGATCATCCCCGCGGAACCGGACGGTGACGACGAAGCTTCAGCCCAGCCGATTGCCGAACTGGACGCCACGGATATTTCCGAAGCGCTGGCTGCGCGGCTGGCCGCCGAAACCGGCGCCGAGGCCGAAGACGAACCCGCCATCGAAACCGCGCTGAGCCCCGAGGCCGAGGCCGATCTGCAAGCCGAACTGGCCGCGCTCGAAGCCGACAGCCCCGCCGCTCCGGCGCCCGAAGAGGTGCCGCTGAACGTGGCCGACCAGGCGCCGGTCACCTCGGCAGGGCAAAACGAACCCGATCCCGAAGCCGATCTGAGCCGCCTGATGCGGCAGGCCGATGAACAGCTTCTGGGCCAGGAAAACCGCCGCCGGTTCTCGGCGATCGCGCATCTGAAAGCGGCCGTTGCCGCAACCGTGGCGGATCGCCGGGTTCAGGGGGGCGCGAAGCCTGCCGACGACACCAAGGCCTATCGCGACGATCTGAGCCAAGCCGTGCGCCCGCGCCGACCTGCGGCGCATCAGGCCCATACCCAGCGTCCCGAAGTCGCGCCGGTGCGCGCGGCTCCGCTGGTTCTGGTGTCTGAGCAGCGCGTGGATCGCCCGGCGGACGAATCCCTGACATCGGGCGCGGTTGTGCGCCCGCGCCGGATCTCGACCTCGCAGATCGCGCAAGACATGGCAGAGGACGAGATCGAAACCCCGACTCCGATCGCGGCAGGCGAAGCCGAAAGCTTTGCCGATTTCGCCGAAAGCCTTGGCACGCAGGGCCTGTCCGACCTGCTGGAGGCCGCAGCGGCCTATACCGCGCAGGTCGAGGGTCGGCCGCATTTCTCGCCGCCGCAGATCATGCGGAAAATCGCCGCCATGTCCGAAGGCGCCCATGTCAGCCGCGAAGAACGGCTGCGTGTCTTCGGCAAGCTGCTGCGTCAGGGCAAGATCACCAAGATCCGCCGCGGCCAATATGCGATCACCGAACAGTCGCGCTTCTATTCCGAAGGCAAGCGCGCCTGATCCACCGGCCAGAAACGCAAACGGAGGGGCAACGCCCCTCCGTTTTCATTTTGGCGCCGTGGGCAGGCTCAGTCGTCGCTTTCAGCGCGGCCGACACCGGTGAACACGGGCTTCAGCGGGGCGATCCACAGGAACCCAAGGCCGACATAGACGCCCAGTTCCGCCCAGATCGGCAGCCGTCCGAACCGCGCATCCAGCCACCCGGTCAGGGTAACCGCAATCACGATGTAAAGCGGCAGCCCCACAACCAGAACCAGCAAGGACAGCCGACGGCGGGCTTTGTAAGACAAACTCATGGGCGCCTCCGGCAAGGGCAAGGCGGGTGACGACACGCCCGCCTGCAAAGGATCAATCCGCGAAGGGATCGGTCACGAGGATCGTGTCGTCCCGCTCGGGGCTGGTCGACAGCATCGCCACCGGGCAGCCGATCAGTTCCTCGACGCGACGGACGTATTTCACCGCGGCGCCCGGCAGATCGTTCCAGCTGCGCGCGCCTTCGGTGGATTCCGACCAACCTTCGACCTCTTCATAGATCGGGGTGCAGCGCGCCTGCTGATCGGCGGCGGTGGGCAGATAGTCCAGCACCTCGCCATCCAGATTGTAGCCGGTGCAGATCTTGATCGTGTCGAACCCGTCGAGCACGTCGAGCTTGGTCAGCGCGATGCCGGTGATGCCTGAAATCGCGCAGGTCTGCCGCACCAGCGCCGCATCGAACCAGCCGCAACGGCGCTTGCGCCCGGTGACGGTGCCGAATTCATGGCCGCGGGTGCCCAGACGCTCGCCGTCGGCGTCGTTCAGTTCGGTCGGGAACGGGCCTTCGCCCACGCGGGTGGTATAGGCCTTGACGATGCCCAGCACGAAGTCGATCGCATTGGGCCCGAGGCCCACGCCCGTTGCCGCCTGCCCGGCGATCACGTTCGACGAGGTGACATAGGGATAGGTGCCGAAGTCGATGTCCAGCAGGCTGCCCTGCGCGCCTTCGAACAGGATGCGTTTGCCCGCGCGGCGCAGGTCGTTCATCACCTTCCAGACGGGGGCGGCATATTGCAGGATTTCCGGCGCGATCTTGTTCAGCTCGGCGATCAGCGCGTCGCGGTCGATCGGTTCCAGCCCCAGCCCGGCGCGCAGCGCGTTGTGATGCACCAGCGCACGATCCACACGCAATTCCAGCGTCGCCGCATCGGCCAGATCGGCCACCCGGATCACCCGGCGCCCGACCTTGTCTTCGTAGCACGGACCGATGCCGCGCCCGGTGGTGCCGATCTTGGCCTTCGACCCGGCGGCCTGCGCCTCGCGGGCGCGGTCCAACTCACCGTGATAGGGCATGATGAGCGGGGTGTTTTCGGCGATCATCAGGCAGTCGGGGTTGATCTCGACGCCCTGCTCGCGGATCTTCGCGATCTCGCCCACAAGGTGCCAGGGGTCCAGCACCACACCGTTGCCGATGACCGACAGCTTGCCACCGCGCACGACCCCCGAGGGCAGGGCGTTCAGCTTGTAGACCTTGCCGTCGATGACCAGCGTATGACCGGCGTTATGGCCGCCCTGAAACCGGGCAATCACATCCGCACGTTCGCTGAGCCAGTCAACGATCTTGCCCTTGCCTTCGTCGCCCCATTGCGCGCCGACCACCACGACATTGGCCATGTCTCTCTCCTCGAGGGTTGCAAAACCGTGCGACATATAGCCGGGGCGCGCAGCGGGGGGAACCGGTTTTTCGGCCCCATCCGTCATCTTTATGTCATTTCCTGCTCCCGGCTGCAGGTAAGGCGGCAACCGCACGAAGGGGGCTCTGCCCCCCGGCCTGCGGCCTCCCCCCGGGATATTTCAGCCAGAAAGAACGAGCCGGGCTTGTTCTTCTTTCTGGTGCAAATATCCCGGGGGTGAGCGCGGCACGCGCGAGGGGGCAGCGCCCCCTGCCGCCCTCTTCATTGCGCGCCCCCGTGGCCCGCCAGAGCGTGCCTGCCAGGGCGCGCGGGGAACAAACAGCCTTGCGCCCCGGGCCGCATCCGCCTAGATAGGCGCGTCTGTTGCAAGAAGGTCCAGCCCGCGCATGGAAAACGTCGTCCTCTCCGTCCACCTGATCCTGGCAGTCCTGCTGATCGGCGTGGTTCTGCTGCAACGCTCCGAAGGCGGTGGCCTGGGCATGGGCGGTGGCGGCGGTGGCGGTGTGATGACCGGCCGTCAGGCAGCCAATGCGCTGTCCAAGCTGACCTGGATTCTGGCGGCGGGTTTCATCGTGACCTCGGTCACGCTGACGATCCTGGCGGCGCGCAAGGCCGAGGAAAGCTCGGTCGTGGATCGCGTGGTGGCCCCTGTCGAAGCCCCGGCCGAGACCGTTCCGGCGGCCCCGGCCGTGGAACTGCCGCCCGCGGCGGCCGACGCCCCGGTGACCCCGCCTCCCGCGAACTGAGCCCAGACCTAGGGCATTCAGCCGCATTTCACCCAACTGCTTGCGGTCCGGTTGCGGGCGGGCCGCGAATCGTGTAAGCATTAAATCCCGTGATCCCTGACCAATCGGTGCAGGGAACAGACCTGAATTTTGGCTAATCACGGGGGCTCTCATGGCACGTTACGTTTTCATTACCGGCGGCGTGGTGTCCTCGCTGGGCAAGGGCCTGGCGTCGGCGGCGCTCGGGGCGCTGCTGCAGGCCCGCGGCTTTTCGGTGCGGTTGCGCAAGCTGGACCCCTATCTGAACGTCGACCCCGGCACGATGTCGCCTTTTGAGCATGGCGAGGTGTTCGTGACCGATGACGGCGCCGAAACCGACCTCGATCTGGGCCATTACGAACGCTTCACCGGCGTGTCCGCACGCAAGACCGATTCCGTTTCCTCGGGGCGGATCTATTCCAACGTGCTCGAGAAAGAGCGCAAGGGCGCCTATCTGGGCAAGACGATCCAGGTGATTCCGCACGTCACCAACGAGATCAAGGACTTCCTCGCCGTGGGCGATGACGAGGTCGATTTCATGCTGTGCGAGATCGGCGGCACGGTCGGCGATATCGAAGGCCTGCCCTTCTTCGAGGCGATCCGCCAGTTCGCCCAGGACCGCCCGCGCGGGCAGTGCATCTTCATGCACCTGACGCTGCTGCCCTATCTGGCGGCGAGCGGAGAGCTGAAGACGAAACCCACGCAGCACTCGGTCAAGGAACTGCGCTCGATCGGGTTGCAGCCCGACGTTCTGGTGTGCCGCTCGGAACATCCGATCCCGGAGAAAGAGCGCGCCAAGATCGCGCTGTTCTGCAACGTGCGTCCCGAGGCGGTGATCCCCGCCTATGACCTGAAGTCGATCTACGAGGCGCCGCTGGCCTATCACCGTGTCGGTCTGGATCAGGCGGTGCTGGATGCCTTCGGCATCTCGCCCGCGCCGAAGCCCGACATGACCCGCTGGGAAGACGTGATGGACCGGCTGAGCAATGCCGAAGGCGAGGTCAACGTGGCCATCGTCGGCAAATATGTGCAGCTGGAAGACGCCTATAAATCCATCGCTGAGGCGCTGACCCATGGCGGCATGGCCAACCGGGTGCGCGTCAAGGCCGAATGGATCGACGCCGAAATCTTCGAGCGCGAAGACCCCGGCCCACATCTGGAACGGTTCAACGCGATCCTCGTGCCCGGCGGCTTTGGCGAGCGCGGCACCGAGGGCAAGATCCGCGCCGCGCAATATGCGCGCGAAAAGGGCATCCCCTATCTGGGCATCTGTCTGGGCATGCAGATGGCGGTGATCGAGGCCGCGCGCAACCTGGCGGGCGTGACCAATGCAGGATCTGAGGAATTCGACCACGAGGCCGGCGCCAAACGCTTTACCCCGGTCGTCTATCACCTGAAGGAATGGGTGCAGGGCAACCACCGGGTCGAGCGCAAGCTCGACGATGACAAGGGCGGCACGATGCGTCTGGGCGCCTATTCCGCGACGCTGAAAGAAGGATCGAAGGTCGCCGAGGTTTACGGCAGCTGCGAGATCGAGGAGCGCCATCGCCACCGCTATGAGGTGGATGTGAAATATCGCGAGCAGCTGGAAAACTGCGGGCTGGTGTTTTCCGGCATGTCCCCCGATGGCCGCCTGCCCGAGATTGTCGAGCACAAGGGCCATCCCTGGTTCATCGGCGTGCAGTTCCACCCCGAGCTGAAATCGAAACCCTTCGCGCCGCATCCGCTGTTTGCAGGTTTCGTCAAGGCCGCGAAGGAACAAAGCCGGCTGGTCTGAGCGGCGAGAGGGGGCCCTGCCCCCTCTGCCCTGCGGGCATTCACCCCCGGGATATTTCCGCCAAGCTGAAAGGCATTTCGCAGGCCCCCTCTGACGGGGCCTGCGCCAATTCGCCCCCATCGCGTGCCGCGACAGCCCCATTGACGCCGCCATCCACCCCGCTAGCCTGTGGCCAACTCAGACAAGGAGACGCCGCATGCGTGATCAGACCCCCAACAGCTGGGAAGCCCGGGCCGACGAGTTTTCGCTCTATGGTTTCACCGATCTGCTCTCGGTGCACGAGCGGGGCACCGTTGTTCTGACGCATGGTCAGGGCCCCTATGTCTTTGACACCAACGGGCGGCAGTATCTGGATGCCAACTCGGGGCTGTGGAACATGGTCGCGGGGTTCGACCACCCCGGGCTGATCAAGGCCGCGCAGGACCAATACGCGCGCTTCCCCGGCTATCACGCCTTCTTCGGGCGGATGTCGGACCAGACCGTGATGCTGAGCGAGAAGCTGATCGAAGTATCGCCCTTCGACAGCGGCAAGGTGTTCTACACCAACTCGGGGTCCGAGGCGAATGACACGATGGTCAAGATCCTGTGGTTCCTGCATGCCGCCGAAGGCAAGCCGCAGAAACGCAAGATCCTGACGCGCATGAACGCCTATCACGGCGTGACCGCGGTGTCGGCCAGCATGACGGGCAAACCCTATAATTCTGTCTTCGGCCTGCCGCTGCCGGGTTTCCTGCACCTGACCTGCCCGCATTACTGGCGCAACGGCAAGCCCGGCGAAACCGAAGAGCAGTTCACGCAACGCATGGCGGCGGAACTGGAGGCCACGATCATCAAGGAAGGCGCCGACACGATTGCGGGCTTCTTCGCCGAACCGGTGATGGGCGCGGGCGGGGTGATTCCGCCGTCGAAGGGCTATTTCCAGGCGATCGCGCCGATCCTGAAGAAATACGACATCCCGCTGATCTCGGACGAGGTGATCTGCGGCTTCGGGCGCACCGGCAACATCTGGGGCTGCCAGACCTATGACTTCATGCCCGATGCCGTCATCAGCTCGAAAAACCTGACGGCGGGCTTCTTCCCGATGGGCGCGGTGATCCTGGGGCCGGAGCTGTCGGCGCGGGTTCAGGCCGCAGCCGAGGCGATCGAGGAATTCCCGCATGGCTTCACCGCCTCGGGGCACCCGGTCGGCTGCGCCATCGCGCTGAAGGCCATCGACGTGGTGATGAACGAGGGGCTGGCCGATAACGTCAACCGGCTGAGCCCGCGGCTTGAGGCCGGTCTGGCGGAAATCGCGCAGAACCCCAATATCGGCGAGCTGCGCGGCGTGGGCTACATGTGGGCGCTGGAGGCGGTGAAGGACCGCGCCACCAAGACGCCCTTCGACGGCAGCCTGAGCGTGTCGGAACGCATCGCCAATACCTGTACCGACATGGGGCTGATCTGCCGCCCGCTGGGCCAGTCCATCGTGCTGTGCCCGCCCTTCATCCTGACCGAGCCGCAGATGGACGAGATGTTCGAAAAGCTCGACCGCGCGCTGAAAAAGGTGTTTGCCGAGGTCGCCTGATCTTCGTCAGGTCCGAAAAATCGAAGGGGCGGCGCCGCTGGGCCCGCCCCTTTTTTCGTCCACGGCCCAAGGCCGGGCGCGGCGCGATCAGAGTTTCGACAGCTTCGTCTGCAACTCGGCCAGCTGTTTCTTGATCGTGGCCAGATCCTCGCGGTCCTTGCTAGCGGCCGTGCTGTCGCCTTCCTCCTCGGGCCCCGACGATCCCGAGGTGGGCCAGCCCGCCATCATCGACTTCAGGAACGCCTGCTGCTGGCGCTGAAGTGCGTCGAACCCGGGCATCGACGCCATCGGATTGGGGAAGGACGAAAAGTTTTCCATCAGCTGCGACTGGCCTTCGCGCAGCATCTCGAAGCTGGCGGCGAGGAACTGCGGCACGACCGACTGCGCCGAGGTCGTGTAGCTGCGCACCAGATCGGTCAGCACATCGACGGGCAGCACGCTTTCGCCGCGGCTTTCATGTTCGGCGATGATCTGCAGCAGATATTGGCGGGTCAGGTCGTCGCCGGTTTTCAGATCGACGATCTGCACCTCGCGACCATCGCGGATGAACCGCGCAATGTCTTCCAGCGTCACATAATCGCTGGTTTCGGTATTATACAGGCGACGGCTGGCGTAGCGTTTGATCAGCAAGGGCTTCGCGTCATCAGTCATCGGGTTCCTCCCCTTTTTTTGGCAGCGCAGCAATCTTGGAGCGGCGCGGGCGCAAAAGCAACAAAAGAAAAGGGCGAGCCGAAGCCCGCCCTTCCAGGTTCCGTTCCCCGGCAGGGAGGAGGACGCCGGGTTGCGGGAGGAACCTTATTTCGCCGGGGTGGTCACTTTTTTCGCAGCAGCGGTGACTTCCTCGGTGGCTTTCTTGACGGCGGCGGTCGCATCTTCCGAGATGTCTTTGCCAGCAGCCAGCATCAGCTCGACGGTTTCCATCTGCACTTTTTTCGCGATTTCGGCGAAAGCGGCCAGGTTTTCGGCAGCCATTTCAGCCGAAGCCGACGCGAAGTCGCTCACAGCTTTGGCGTAGTCGGCGGGCTCTTCTTTTTTCGCGGCCAGCGAACCAACTTTGGCGATGGTGTCCTTGGCCCATTTCGAGGTGATTTCGGTCGACTTTTCAGCAGCGTCCAGCGCCACTTTGGTCATTTTCTCGCCCAGCGCGGCTTGCGACTTGAAGGCGTCCTGGAATTTCGAGGCGTCCACCGGCATGGAAGCCATCATATCTTGCATGATCTTGGTGAAGTCTTGGGTCTTAGCCATGTTCTTGCTCCGATTTGGCCCGAGGAAAGATGGTGTGGCGAGGGCCCGTTCGCTTACGAAACAGATATACATGCTGCAGTGCAGCATTTCAAGGAAAAAATGCTGCGTTGCAGAATTTTTACAATCGGAGGGTGTGGACGGAACGGCCGTCGACCGGGACGCCCCCTGCCCGCTTCGATGTCGGGCCGGGGCGTCGTCTTGGTGCAGGCAGCCCGGGTGTCAGACCCGGACCACCTCGTTCACATAAAGGCCCGGCGCGGGCGCCAGCACCGGATGGGCGGCATCGCCCGGTTCGCGCGCGGGCACCATCCGCCCCGACCGCGCCGCAAGCCATTCGCCCCAATGCGGCCACCAGCTGCCCTTGTTATAGGTCGCCTCGGCCTTCCATTCGTTCGGATTGTGGATCGGGGCCGTGCTGGTGTAATGGCCGTATTTCTGCTTGCTGGGCGGGTTCACGATGCCCGCGATATGCCCTGATTCCGACAGCAGGAAGGTCTTGTCGGCCGATCCCATCTGCGCGATGCCATTGAAGCTGGCGATCCAGGGCGCGATGTGGTCGGTCTCGCAGGCGATGGCACACAGCGGCACCTTCACATCGCTCAGCTTCACCGTCTCGCCCATCACCTCGAAGCCCTTGGCGGCGAACTTGTCCTGCTGGCACAGGCCACGCAGATATTCGATCGCCATCTTGCCCGGCAGGTTTGTCGAGTCACCGTTCCAGTACAGCAGATCGAACGCCGGCGGCGCCTCGCCCATCATGTAGCTGCGGATTGCGGGCTGATAGATCAGGTCATTGGCGCGCAGATAGCTGAAGGTGCGCGTCATGAAATACGAACTCAGCACCCCATCACGCTTGCACTGCGCCTCGATCCCGTTGACGAAATCGTCCTGCAGGAAGGTGGTGAACTCGCCCTGATCCGAGAAATCGGTCAGCGTGGTGAAGAACGTGGCCGAGTTGATCGAACGATCCTTGCGCTTCTCCATCAGCGCCAGGGTCAGCGACAACGTCGTGCCCGCGATGCAATACCCGACCGCGTTGATCTTCTTCTCTTTGGTGATCGCCTTCACCTGCTCAATCGCGGTCAGATAGCCTTCCTCGACATAGCTATCCATACCCACATCGGCGTAACTGGCATCGGGGTTCTTCCAGCTGACGACGAACAGCGTGAACCCCTGATCGACGATCCAGCGAATCAGCGAATTGGCGGGCTTCAGATCCAGGATGTAGAACTTGTTGATCCACGGCGGGAAGATGATCAGCGGGGTCTTGTGCACCGTCTCGGTCGTGGGCTTGTACTGGATCAGTTCGAACAGCCGGTTGCGATAGACCACCGAGCCTTCGGCGGTGCCGATATTCTGCCCCACCTTGAACGCATCGCGATCAGCCAGCGTCACCACCAGATTGCCGTTGTTCAGCTCGACATCCCGCACCAGGTTTTCCAGCCCCTTCACAAGGCTTTCGCCCTCGGTCGCCACAGCGCGTTCCAGCGCATCGGGGTTCGTCGCCAGGAAATTCGTCGGCGCCATCATGTCGATGATCTGATGGGCGAAATAGTCGATCCGCTTGCGATCGACCGGGTCCAGATCCTCCAGCGCATCGACCGCATCCTCGATCGCCTTGGACGAGATCATGTATTGCTGCTTGATGAAGTTGAAATAGGGGTGGGTATCCCACAACGGATTGGAGAAACGGCGGTCCTTCGGCCCGGTATCGGCCGGCGGCTTGAACTGGCCCTGACTTAGCGCGTGACTGGCCTCGACGTAGTGCTTCATCGCCTGGCCCCAGTAATTCACCTGCGCTTCCAGAATCTTCGACGGCTTGTCCGCCCATTCCTTGACCAGCGCCGCGCCCGCATTCAGATAAAGATCAAGGCCGGGCCCCTCCAGCGCCGGATTGGGCGCGCGTTTATGCGACAGAGCCTCGACAAGGCGTTGCGTCAAAGCCTCGATCTTTGCCAGATTCTCCTGCATTTGCTGCGATGCAGCAGAGGTGGCCTCCTCCGTTGTTGTCATAACCCGAAATCCTCCTTATCCTTCAAACAGCAGCATAACGCCGCCTTTGCGGGAGGGTAAAGCGGCGTTTTGTAGGGAGCCTGCGGGCCAAGGAGATACGGATGAAGGGCATTATGAGTTACGACCTGATGGAGACCATCAGGAACACCAATGAGTGGATGGGGGCCTCGGCCCGGGCCATGGCATCCTACCCGATCTGGGGCCTTAGCCCGCATCCGATGTTCAAGGTCATGTCGGCCTGGGGGCGCGTGACCGAGCGCAGCTTCTCGCGCATGGTGATCAAACCCGACTGGGGCATCCGCTCGATCCCGGGCGCCGATGGCCGCGACCACCTGATCTCCGTCGAAACGATCCTCGACAAACCCTTCGGCGCGCTCATTCACTTCAAGGTCTCCGGGCGCGAGCCGATGGCCCGCCGCGTGCTTCTGGTTGCGCCGATGTCGGGCCATTATGCGACCCTCCTGCGCTCGACCGTCGCCAGTCTGCTGCCCGACTGTGACGTCTATGTGACCGACTGGCACAATGCCCGCGATATTCCCGTCTCGGCCGGCAAATTCGACATTGAGGATTACACCCTCTATCTGGTCGATTTCATGCGCCACCTGGGCCCCGACCTGAACGTCATCGCCGTGTGCCAGCCCGCGCCCCTGACGCTGGCCGCCACCGCCTATCTGGCCGAAGAAGACCCCGCCGCCCAGCCCCGCACCCTGACCCTGATCGGGGGCCCGATCGACCCGGACGCCGCCGCGACCGAGGTCACCGACTTCGGTGCCCGCGTCACCATGGGCCAGCTGGAGCATATGGTCATCCAGCGCGTCGGCTTCAAATACAAGGGCGCCGGGCGTCTGGTCTATCCGGGGCTGATGCAGCTGGCCTCGTTCATCTCGATGAATGCCGAAAAACACGCCAAGGCGTTTCAGGATAAGATCCTGGCCGAGTCGAAAGGCGAAGGCAGCGAACATGACCACCACAACATCTTCTACGATGAATATCTGGCGGTGATGGACATGACGGCCGAATTCTACCTGTCCACCGTCGAGCGCATCTTCAAAGGTCTGGAAATCGCGCAGAACAAATTCGTGGTGGCGGGCAAAAAGGTCGACATCGGCAAGATCACCAATGTCGCGGTCAAGACAGTCGAAGGCTCGAACGACGACATCTCGGCCCCGGGTCAATGCGTGGCGGCGCTGCGGCTGTGCACCGGCCTGCCCGACAGCAAGAAAGCCCAGCACCTGGAACCGGGCGCAGGCCATTACGGCATCTTCGCGGGCTCGAGCTGGCGCAACAACATCCGCCCGCTGGTGCTGGAATTCATCGACGCCAACGCAGGCGGCAGCGCCCCGAAAGGCAAGGTCACCCCGATCCGCGCGGTCTGAGCGGGGCGGCAGAGCGAAACAGGAAACGCCCGCCAATTGGCGGGCGTTTTTTGTTTGGGAGGCGGCTTTGCGGGACGATCCTGCCGTTCACTCGCAATCAAATGCTCCGTCGTTGGGGCTGAGGCAGATGTGGCAGGCCGGTGCCTTATGTTAATTCAGCACCACTTCATAAGCGTCGCCTTTGCGAACGAACCAGACATCCAACCCCACACCGCGACCAGCAAGGGCACCAGAGGTAACGGATTGCAAAGTCTGAAGCTCGATCGGGTAGATCGGAGTGACTTTGACGTGGCAGGCGCCTCTGCGATCAACTTCGACCGAGACCGAGGAATTCCCGGCAAAGATCAGCGGATTGTCTATAGCAGCCCGGTATCCGCCGCGCCACGGGACGAAGCCTTGCGAGGTAAGGCGTAGCAAAGGTGCGCCCGTGGTCTTGGCATCGGCACAAGCGGCGACCCCCGCATGCGTAGCCCTCTGAACCTCGGCCGTCATCAAGGGGGTCCGGCCGAACGGCCCCGAGGCCACGCTACCATCGGAGCTGATCTCTCCACAGGATGCCAATGCCAAAAACAGAAAAACAAGACCAGACTTCCTGAACATCTCATACCCTATCTTTATCGCTGAAAACGTGACTGTCGCATCTGCATGACTGGCAGCGTTGCCCCCGACGGGTAGCTGGTTTGCATGGCCGCAATATGGCTGCCCTAAGGCAGCAATGGGCTCTAACCAGCCTCGCGGCAATGCCGTGCTATTTTCGCTTTCAGACGCGCACGGCAATAATGTCCGGCATCCCCCAACGAAAAACGGCGCCCCTAGGGGCGCCGTTCTCGTTTCAGTTCCCGGTGACCGGGGGCAATCCGCCAAGGCCCATGGGGGCCGGGATGCCGAGGCTCGCGCCTCCGCCTTGCGGCGATTCGGCCGGTTGGCCCATCGGCGCGCCGAGGCCTCCCAGCGGCGGCAGGCCGAGCCCGCCGCCGGAGTCGGTGCCCGGCGCCGCGCCCGGTGCGCCCAGACCGCCAAGCCCCCCGAAGCCGCCGCCAAGGCCCGGCATGTCGGGCAGGGTCAGCTGCACGCTCGACGGGTCAATGGGCTTGCCCTTGTAATGCATCACCATCCCCGGGAAGGCGATCACGATGCCGATCATCACGATCTGGATGAAGACGAAGGGCACCGCCCCCCAATAGATCTGCGAGGTCTTCACCGGCTCGGTCAGCTTGCCCGTCAGCTTGTCGACATAGGGCGATTTCGGCGCGACCGAGCGCAGGAAGAACAGCGCAAAGCCGAAGGGCGGGTGCATGAAGCTGGTCTGCATGTTCACCCCCAGGATGACGCCGAACCAGATCAGGTCGATGCCCAGGCTTTCTGCGGCAGGCGCAAGCAGCGGCACGATGATGAAGGCCAGTTCGAAGAAATCGAGGAAGAACGCCAGGAAGAACACCAGCAGCGAGACCACGATCAGGAAGCCCATCTCGCCGCCCGGCAGCGAGGTCAGCAGATGTTCGACCCACAGGTGCCCGTTCACGCCATAGAAGGTCAGCGAGAACACCCGCGCGCCCAGCAGGATGAACATCACGAAGGCCGACAGCCGCGTCGTGGCGGCCAGCGCCTCGCGCACCACCGTCATGTTCAGCCGCTTCTTGACGGCAGACAGGATCAGGGCGCCGACCGCCCCCATCGCGCCGCCTTCGGTGGGCGTGGCCACGCCCAGGAAGATCGTGCCCAGCACCAGGAAGATCAGCGCAAGCGGCGGGATCAGCACAATCACGACCTGCTGCGCCAGACGGCTCATCAGGTTGATTTTCAGCGCCTTGTCCAGCACCGCCAGCACATAGACCACGATCACCGCAAGCCCTGCGGCCAGGATGCCCGCATTGCCGCCATGGCTCGCGTCCATCCAGTCGCGGGCGAAGATGAAGATTGCGACACCCAGCGCCAGCGCGATCACCAGCGAGGTGACCCCAGATCCCAGCGTGCGGGCCTCTTTCGGCAGCGCGGGCATCATGCCCGGGCGAACGATCGAGATCACCGCGACATAGCCCAGATAGATGCCGGTCAGAACAAGCCCCGGGATCAGCGCGCCCTTGTACATATCCCCCACCGAACGGCCGAGCTGGTCGGCCAGCACGATCAGCACAAGGCTGGGCGGAATGATCTGCGCCAATGTCCCCGAGGCGGCAATCACCCCGCTGGCGATCCGCCGGTCATAACCGTAGCGCAGCATGATCGGCAGCGAGATCAGCCCCATCGCGATCACCGAAGCCGCGACCACGCCCGTGGTGGCGGCCAAGAGCGCGCCGACGATGATCACCGCATAGGCCAGACCGCCGCGGACCGGACCGAACAGCTGCCCGATCGTGTCGAGCAGATCCTCGGCCATGCCGGATTTTTCCAGCACGATCCCCATGAAGGTGAAGAAGGGGATGGCCAGGAGTGTCTCGTTCGACAAGACCCCCCAGAACCGTTCGGGCATGGCGTTCAGCAACGGCCAGCTGAGGTTGATAGAGCCGCCGGACAGGGGCGCCAGTTCGACGCCGATAAAGAAGAACAGCAGGCCGTTCGCGGCCAGCGCGAAGGCCACCGGATAGCCCAGCAGCAGAAAGCCGATGAGCGACAGGAACATGATCGGCGCCATGTTCTGCGCGATGAGTTCCAGGATCACAGCGCTTCCTCCTCGGCGATCATGTCATGGCCGTGATGGCCCGTCGCCGGATGCGGGTCTTCGATCAGCCCGCGCATCACCGCGATCTTCTTGATGATTTCGGACAGGCCCTGCAGGAACAGCAACACGAAGCCGATCAGCAGCAGCATCTTGGCCGGCCAGATCACCAGACCGCCCGCGTTTTGCGACACTTCGGGGGTGCAGACCACACCTGCCGGCAGGAAGGCGCTCAGGCACATGGATTTGCCGACATAGGGCACCAGCAGATACAGCATCAGGCAGACCATCGGCATCAGGAAGAACAGATGCCCGAACAGGTCGATCCAGTGCTGCTTGCGCCGCGACAGCGCGCCATACAGGATGTCGATGCGGATATGCTCGTTCTGCTTGAGCGTATAGGCCGCCGCCAGCAGGAACGCAGCACCGTAAAGATACCATTGCAGCTCCAGCCACGAGTTCGACGATACGTTGAAGATCTTGCGAATGGTCGCATTGACCGCCGAGATCACGACCGCCAGCAGAATGAGCCACGAGACGCCCTTGCCGATCACTTCGTTCATCCGGTCGATCAGGCGCGATAGGGCCAGCAAACCGCCCATGTCCGTCCTCCCCTTCCCAGTTTTGCCCCCTATCCCCGAGGGCTTCAGCGTTCCTTGGCCGAGCAGCGGGCTCAGGTCAAGAAAATTGGTCCGATTTGGTCCAATTTCCTAACCAGTTTCCGCTAGCGCCACCATGATTGAGGCCAAGTCCCCCGTCCGCACCACTTTCGCGTGTGTTTCCGGGGCCAAAGCTGGCGGCAAGATAAAGAAACGCCCCGACAGAAGGAAGGGGGCATTGGCCGCAAACCCGCCTTGCATGCCCCCCCCCCTGCAGCCGAGGGGACGAATCCTGCCCTTCCCCCTGCCGCGCCCTGGCCGATGCACGGCCAAAACCACGCCCCAAGCCCCCCGGGCCCGGAAATCCGCGTCCTGATTTTCGGATAGTTGCAGCAAAAACCGCAACCGGCGCAACAAATCGAAAGGAAAATCCCCGACATGCGACATAATATTCACAGATTTGCCGTTGACGCCCTACGCCCGCCCCCATAATGTCCGCTGCAACGCAACAGAAAGGACAGACAATGGGGTCGTTCCTTGTAGTCGTAGGGAAGATGCGCATGGGCCGGTGACGGTTTGACCATGAAGGTTCCCATGCGCCCTCGCCAGAAATGCGGGGGCTTTTTGTTGCGAAACTGGATGATGCGGGCACAGTCCCGAGGCGATGGAGTAAGGTGATGTCACGGCAGATGACCGGCGCGGAAATGGTGGTGCAGGCGCTCAAGGATCAGGGGGTCGATACGATCTTCGGGTATCCGGGCGGCGCGGTTCTGCCGATCTATGATGCGATCTTCCAGCAAAACGATATCCGTCACATTCTGGTGCGCCACGAACAGGCCGCCGTGCATATGGCCGAGGGCTATGCCCGGTCGACCGGCAAACCGGGCTGCGTGCTGGTGACCTCGGGGCCGGGCGCCACCAATGCGGTGACCGGGCTGACCGACGCGCTGCTGGACAGCATTCCGCTGGTGGTCTTCTCGGGCCAGGTGCCGACCTTCATGATCGGCACCGACGGCTTCCAGGAGGCCGACACCGTGGGCATCACCCGTCCCTGCACGAAACACAACTGGCTGGTGAAGGACACTGACAAGCTGTCCGAGATCATCCACCAGGGCTTCCATGTCGCCACCTCGGGCCGCCCCGGCCCGGTGCTGATCGACATTCCCAAAGACGTGCAATTCGCCACCGGCACCTATACCGGCCCGAAAACCGCGCGGGTGGATCACTACCAGCCCCGGATGAAGGGCGATATCGAGGCGATCACCAAGCTGGTCGAGCTGATGGAAACCGCCGAACGCCCGGTGTTCTATACCGGCGGCGGCGTCATCAACTCGGGCCCGGCGGCGTGTCAGCTGATGTGCGAACTTGTGGACGCGACCGGCTTTCCGATCACCTCGACGCTGATGGGTCTGGGCGCCTATCCGGCCAGCGGCAAGAACTGGCTGGGCATGCTGGGGATGCACGGGCTCTACGAGGCCAACCTCGCGATGCACGGCTGCGATCTGATGATCAACCTGGGCGCGCGGTTCGACGACCGGATCACCGGGCGCGTGGCCGATTTCAGCCCAAACTCGACCAAGGTGCATGTCGATATCGACGCCTCGTCGATCAACAAGGTGGTGACGGTGAACCTGCCGATCATCGGCGACGTGGGGCATGTGCTGGAAGACGTGCTCAAGATCTGGAAATCGCGCGGCCGCAAGGTGAACAAGGCCGGGCTGGCGCAGTGGTGGGCGCAGATCGCCGAATGGAAGGCCGTCAACTGCCTTGCCTATGACAATTCCGGCAGCACCATCAAACCGCAATACGCGTTGCAGCGGCTGCAGGCCCTGACCAAGGATCGCGACCGCTACATCACCACCGAGGTAGGCCAGCACCAGATGTGGGCCGCACAGTTCCTGGGCTTCGAGGCCCCCAACCGCTGGATGACTTCGGGCGGGCTTGGCACGATGGGCTACGGCTTCCCGGCCTCGATCGGGGTGCAGATCGCGCACCCGGAGGCGTTGGTGATCAACGTCGCAGGCGAGGCCAGTTGGCTGATGAACATGCAGGAAATGGGCACAGCCACCCAGTTCCGCGCGCCGGTCAAGCAGTTCATCCTGAACAACGAACGTCTGGGCATGGTGCGCCAGTGGCAGCAACTGCTGCATGGCGAACGCTATTCGCACAGCTGGAGCGAAAGCCTGCCCGATTTCGTGAAACTGGCGGAAAGCTTCGGCTGGAAGGGCATCCGCTGTTCGGACCCGGCCGAGCTGGACGCCAAGATCGTCGAGATGCTGGAATACGATGGCCCGGTGCTGTTCGATTGCCTGGTGGAAAAGCACGAGAACTGCTTCCCGATGATCCCCTCGGGCAAGCCGCATAACGAAATGCTGCTGGCCGCCGATGCCGAGGCCTTCGCCTCGGGCGCAACGCTGGTGTGAGGCGGGCGCCGGGGGCCTCCCCCGGCCCCCCTGCAGGATATTTGGACCAAGTCGAAAGACGAACGCGATAAAGGAGAGAGGCAATGGCCGCTCTGAACATCAAAAAGGGCTCGACCAGCCATTCGGCCTATGACCTGCGCGATTTCCATTCCGATGTGGAAAGCTCGCATACGCTGGCAGTGCTGGTCGACAACGAAGCGGGCGTGCTGGCGCGTGTGATCGGGCTGTTTTCGGGCCGCGGTTACAACATCGACAGCCTGACCGTGGCCGAGGTCGACCACAAGGGCCACCGCTCGCGCATCACCATCGTGACGCGCGGCACGATGGCGGTGATCGACCAGATCAAGGCACAGCTGGGCCGGATCGTGCCGGTGCATGAGGTTCACGACCTGACGCTGGAAGGCCAGTCGGTCGAACGCGAACTGGCGCTGTTCAAGGTGGCCGCCACCGGAGAAAAGCGCGTGGAATCGCTGCGTCTGGCCGATATCTTCCGCGCCAATGTGGTGGACAGCACGCTGGAAAGCTTCGTGTTCGAAATCACCGGCACGCCGGAAAAGATCGACGCCTTTGCCGAACTGATGCGCCCGCTTGGGCTTGTCGATGTGGCGCGCACCGGGGTGGCGGCCCTGGCGCGCGGGGTCTGAGGCCCGCGCCGTAACGCCCCGCTCCCCCGGCCGCATCTGCCGGGGGATATATCCGCGCTGTTTCGGCAGTGCCGCGCGCAGAACGCCGCGTCGACTGCGCCTTTACTTCAGCAACAAGGGCGCGGAAAACCAGTCACGCAGGGCATGGGTGACCTTTTCCGGTTGCTCCAGCGGGCTCAGATGGCCCGCGCTCAGGATCAGACGAAATTCGGCATGCGGCATCAGTTCGGCCAGAAACTGATGCCGGCGCGGCGGACAGATCGTGTCGTATTCGCCGCAGATCAGCATGGCCCGGACCTTGGTGTTGCGCAGCGCGCGCTGCTGATCGGGGCGGCGCATCAGCGCGCGGCTTTGCCGGGTGAACACCTCGGGTCCGAGGCTTTCGGCCATTTCCAGCACCATCGCCTGCACCTCGCGCTGCCCCGGCCCGGGGGCAAGCGCAGAGGCCGGGATCTCGTCAAGCATCACCTCGTCAAGCCGCCCGGTGCGCGCGCCCACAATTCTGGTTTCCCGCGCGGCCGCCTGTTGCGGGCTTTCCGGCAGCGGCGAGACGTCGACCAGCGCGATCTGGGAAATCCGTTCCGGCGCGCGTCGCAGCATTTCCATCGCCACCAGCCCGCCCAGCCAATGCCCGACCAGGGCAAAGCGCGCGGGGGCAGCCGCCAGCACGGCCTCGGCCATCTCTTCGATGGTATCGCCCAGCAGTGGTATCACCATCACCGGGCGCTCGACCGAAAAGGCCAGGATCTGGTGCCAGAACAGCCGGGCGTCGCACATGAAGCCGGGCAGAAACAGCAGGGGTTCGGAAATCATCGCTCATCCTCTGGCGGCGCTCGAGCGCTCTTGGCCCCACTGTGCCGCAAGCCCGCCCGGGTCGCAAACCCGAAGTTCCCGTTCAGCCGATCCTTGCCAAAACCTCGGCCACGGCGCTTTCGATCAGGGCCAGATCGTCCGGCTCGGAAAAGCGGTGATCGGCGCCCTTGACCAGCGTCAGGCGCATGTCGGGTCCGGTAGCGTGGTCCAGCAGCCGCAGCGCGGTTTCGACCGATACCGCCGTATCGGCCGTGCCCTGCAGGAAACGCACCGGGAAGGGCAGATCCAGCGGGCTGCGCAGAACCAGCCGATTGCGGCCCTCGTTGATCAGGCGCCGGGTGATCCGGTAGGGATCTCCATAGTCCGAGGGCACGTCGATATGGCCCACCTGCTCCAGCTCGCGGCGCTGATCCTTGTCGAAACTGGCCCAATAGCCATCTTCGGTGAAATCGGGCGCCGCCGCGATGGTCACCAGACCAGCCAGCTTTTCCGGGTGATGACGCGCGATCAGCAGCGCGATCCAGCCGCCCATGCTGGAGCCCACCAGAACCTGCGGCCCCTCGGTCAGCGCCAGGATCGCATCGCGCGCATCCTCGAACCAGTCACCGATCGCGCCCTCTTCAAACACCCCGTCCGAGGCGCCGTGGCCGGAATAATCCAGCCGCAGGAAGGCCCGCCCCTGCGCCCGTGCCCAGGCTTCGAGGGCAACCGCCTTCGTCCCCTCCATGTCGGATTTGAACCCGTGCAGAAACACGATCCCCGGCCCCGCGCCCGCCGTCGGGACATAAGCGATGCGGCGGCCTTCGGGGGTGGTGATGAAATCGGTCATGGGCATCTCCTGCGTTTGCGCCCGAGCCTAACCGCCCCGCGCCCCGGCCTCAACCCGCGCGCCAACCTCTTCCGGCGCAGGGGGCGCTGCCCCCGGCCTACGGCCTCCCCCGGGATATTTGGACCAGAAAGAATGAAAGATCGTCTCCTGTCTTCTTTCTGGCCTAAATATCCCGGGGGTGAATGCCGCAGGCAGAGGGGGCAGCGCCCCCTGCGACCTCTGCAAGCAGCGCCCCCCGTTGACTTGGCCCCGGCGCCGCGCCATACCGCGTGCATCATAACCCGCAACCGGGCGTTCCGTGGGCGCCAAACTGACGAGGAGGACGACATGTCCCAGATCACCCTCACCTTCCCCGATGGCAATCAGCGCAGCTATGACGCCGGCGTGACCCCTGCACAGGTGGCCGAAGGCATTTCCAAGTCGCTGGCCAAGGCCGCGATTTCGGCGCAGATCGACGGCAAGCACTGGGATCTGCAATGGCCGATCACGCGCGATGCCAAGATCTCGCTCAACACGCTGAAGGATGACGGCCCGGCGCTGGAACTGATCCGGCACGATCTGGCGCATATCATGGCGCGCGCCGTGCAGGAAATCTGGCCCGACGTGAAGGTCACCATCGGCCCGGTCCGCGATCACGGCTGGTTTTACGATTTCGACCGCGCCGAGCCCTTCACCCCCGAGGATCTGGGCCAGATCGAAGCGAAGATGAAGCAGATCATCAACGCCCGCGAGCCGGTGCGCACCGAGGTCTGGGACCGGGTGCGTGCGGTCGAGCATTACATGGCCCAGAACGAGCCCTACAAGATCGAACTGATCGAGCGCATCCCCGAAGGTGAAGACCTGCGGATGTATTGGCACGGGCATTGGCAGGATCTGTGCCGCGGCCCGCACCTGCAGCACACCGGCCAGGTGCCGGCCGATGCGTTCAAGCTGACCCATGTCGCCGGCGCCTACTGGCTGGGCGACAGCACGCGGCCGATGCTGCAGCGGATCTACGGCGTGGCCTTCAAGAACCGCGATGATCTGAAGGCCCATCTGACAATGCTGGAAGAGGCCGCCAAACGCGACCACCGCAAGCTTGGCCGCGAGATGGACCTGTTCCACATGCAAGAAGAGGCCCCCGGCCAGGTGTTCTGGCATCCGAACGGCTGGACCATCTATACCCTGCTGCAAGATTACATGCGCCGCCGCCAGCGCGTCGACGGCTATGTCGAGGTGAACACGCCGCAGGTGGTGAACCGCAAGCTTTGGGAAGCATCGGGGCATTGGGAAAGCTATCAGGAAAACATGTTCATCGTTGAAGTCGACGAAGATCATGCTCGCGAAAAGACGCTCAATGCGCTCAAGCCGATGAACTGCCCCTGCCATGTGCAGATCTTCAACGTCGGGCTGAAAAGCTATCGCGACCTGCCGCTGCGGATCGCGGAATTCGGGTCGTGCAACCGCTATGAACCCTCGGGCGCGCTGCATGGCATCATGCGGGTGCGCGGCTTCACGCAGGACGACGCGCATATCTTCTGCACCGACGAGCAGATCGAAAGCGAAACGAAGAAATTCATCGAATTCCTGTCTTCGGTCTATGCCGATCTGGGATTCACCGACTGGCGCATCAAGCTGTCGACCCGCCCCGACAAGCGCATCGGCACCGAGGAAAGCTGGGATCAGGCCGAGGCGGCGCTTGGCAATGCCTGCAACCACGCGGGCTATGATTACGAGTTGCAGCCGGGCGAAGGCGCCTTCTACGGGCCCAAGCTGGAATTCGTGCTGACCGATGCGATCGGGCGCGACTGGCAATGCGGCACGCTGCAGGTCGACCCGAACCTGCCCGAGCGGCTGGACGCCAGCTATATCGGGCAGGATGGCGCGAAACACCGCCCCGTGATGCTGCACCGCGCCGTGCTGGGCAGTTTCGAGCGGTTCATCGGCATCCTGATCGAAAGCCACGCCGGCAAGTTGCCGCTGTGGCTGGCGCCGCGGCAGGTGGTGGTGGCCTCGATCGTCTCGGACGCCGACGATTACGTCGAAGAGGTGACCGCAGCACTGATCATGGCGGGCATCCGCGCCGAGGCCGACACGCGCAACGAGAAGATCAACTACAAGGTGCGCGAACACAGCCTGGGCAAGGTTCCCTACATCTTTGCCATCGGCATGAAAGAGGTCGAGGATCGCACGGTATCCGTCCGCCGTCTGGGCGAGAACCGCACCGAGACGGTCTCGCTCGATACGATTCTGGCCGAGTTGAAGGCCGAAGGCACGCCGCCCGATCTGCGCTGACCTGCCGTCGGCTGCACGCCTGCGGGAAATTTGGGCACACGGCCAAAAAAAAGGGGAGGTTTTCGCCTCCCCTTTTCGTGTTTTCTTTTGTCATTGATTTTTTGCACGGTTCGGGCATGCTTTTCATCGCGTGACTGCAGACTTTCCTACCGCTCCCTTGCACGGGGCAGCCGGAAGACCCGAAAGACCTGGCTGCACGGCCCGAGGCAATGGCGCCCCGGGAGAATTGAAAAGGAGAGACGGGATGGCCACCGGCACCGTTAAATGGTTCAACACCACCAAGGGCTATGGCTTCATTGCCCCCGATGATGGCGGCAAAGATGTGTTCGTGCACATCTCGGCGGTCGAGCGCGCAGGCCTGAAAGGCCTGAATGACAACCAGAAAATCGCCTACGAGCTGCAGTCGGGCCGCGATGGCCGCGCTTCGGCCTCGGATCTGAAACTGCTCTGATCCGGCAGGATTTCGGGGATCACCCCCCTTTCGGCCCGCCCTGCGCGGGCCGTTTTCGTTTTGCGCGCGGCGGTTGCGTCGTGGATACCCGCAGCGCGCCGCTTGGAGCGGCATGCCCTCGCATGGCGCGGGGGAATCGCCCCCCGGCGCTTACAGCCCCTGCGCGGCCTGCGCGGCCTTGTCCCAGCCCAGCGTCAGCTCCACTCCGCGGATCACCGGGCGCTTCATCAGCGTCGGATGCGCCGCCAGCAATTCGGGCACCGGAGCGGCCCGCTCGGCCTCGCTCAGCCCGCGCCAGGTGGTCGAGGCGCGGTTGATCAGCCTGTCACCGAAAGCCGCCTGAAATTCGGCAATCTCCGCGGCGCTCAGCGGTTCGGCCCGCACATCGCGCAGCACCGGCGCATGGCCTGCCGCCTCCAGCGCGCGCAGTGCCTTTTTCACCGTATCGCAGGTCTTGATGCCATAGACGATCATGATGCTCCCCTCAGCCCTGTTCCGTCAGCTGGCCTGCATCAAGCCGCACAATGCGATCCATTTTCGCAGCCAGTTCAAGGTTATGCGTGGCAATCAGCGCCGACATCCCGGTGTCGCGCACCAGATCCATCAACACCCCGAAAACCTGATCCGAGGTTGTCGGATCAAGGTTGCCGGTCGGTTCGTCCGCCAACAGCAGCTTGGGCGCATTGGCCAGCGCCCGGCAGAAAGCCACGCGCTGCTGCTCGCCGCCCGACAGCGCCGAAGGGCGATGATCCATCCGCCCGCCCAGACCGACCTTGCCCAGCAATTCCTGCGCACGGGCGCGGGCCGCGCTGCGCGAAACGCGATTGGCCAGTTGCGGCAGCACGATATTTTCCTCGGCGGTGAACTCGGGCAGCAGGTGGTGGAACTGATAGACAAACCCCAGATCGGCGCGGCGTGCTTCGGTGCGGCTCCGGTCCGAGGCCCCGCTCAGATCCTGCCCGTTCAGCACCACACGCCCGGAATCCGGCGTATCGAGCAGCCCGGCGATGTGCAGAAGCGTCGACTTCCCTGCGCCCGACGGGGCAACCAGGGCGACGACCTGCCCGCGCGGGATTGACAAATTCACACCACGCAGCACCGAAATCTCGCCGGGCTTGCCACGATTATAGCACTTTTCCAACATTTCCAGCGTCAGCACATCACTCATAACGCAGCGCCTCCACCGGGTTCAGGCGCGCGGCCCTGCGCGCCGGGAAAATCGTCACCACGAAGGCCAGCCCCAGCGACAACCCGACCGCCTTGAGCACATCGTTCATCTGCAATTTCGCGGGCAGCGCATAGATGCCCCGGATCGACGGGTCCCAGACCCCGCCCCCGTTGAGCCAGTTCACGAAGCTCATCACCTGGTCGATATAGACGGCGAACAGGCAGCCCAAAGCCACGCCAAGCGCCGTGCCGATCACCCCGGTGAAGGCCCCGCACAGGAAAAACACCCGCAGCACAGAGCCTTCGGTCAGGCCCATCGTGCGCAAGATGCCGATGTCGCGGCCCTTGTTCTTGACCAGCATGATCAGCCCCGAGGTGATGTTCATTGCCGCGATCAGCACCAGCACCGACAGGATCACGAACATCACGTTGTCTTCGATATCCAGCGCGCGCAGGAAACTGCCCGAAGCGTCGCGCCAGCTCCACAGCATGGTGCCCGCGCCGCCTGCCGCCATCAACGCCGGCGTCCAGTCATCGACCTTTTCAGGGTCGGTCACATCGACCTCGATCTCGTCGGCCCCGCCCTCGCGGTTGAAATAGCTCTGCGCCTCGGCGAAGGGCATGTAGATCCGCGTGCGGTCAATGTCCCAGCGCCCGGCGGTGAAGATATAGACGACGGTATAAACGCTGACCCTAGGGCTGGTGCCAAAGGCCGTCTTGGCGCCATTGGGCGAGATCAGCTTGACCTTGTCACCCAGGCCCACCCCCAATTCCCGCGCCAGACCCGAGCCCATCGCGATGCCGGTTTCGAACTGCGCCAGATCGCCCAGCGATGTGGCGGGGTTCGCGACGCGCGGAATCGTTGCCAGATCGGGCGCGGCGATGCCATAGACCTCGGCCACGTTGGAGCGTTCGCCGAAGGTCGTCATGACCTGGCCCCGCACCAGCGGCGCGGCGCGGGTCACGCCCTCGACCGCACGCAACCGCGTCGCGCGCGCGTCATAGTCGCGCATCAGGTTGGAATAGACACCCGAGCCTTCGACCTCCTCCATCGGCGCCGAATAGACGGTGACATGGGCGTTGGAGCCCAGAATCGTATCGACGAATTCGGCCCGGAACCCCGCGCGCACGGCCAGTGTGATGATCAGCGCGGCCACGCCCAGCATGATGCCGACCAGGCTGATCCAGGTCATCACACTGACGCCGCCTTCACTGCGGCGGGCGCGCAGATAACGCCAGGCGATCAGAAATTCGAACGGGGAAAACGGGGGGGTGCGACGGACCATGAACTCTATCCCAAGGGCTGCGGCACGCTGGCCCGGGCGGGCCCAAAGGTCAAGCCCAAGTGGCTTCACGGATGCGTTGCACCCCGGGCGCCTGCGGCGTGTTTTTCCGCTCAGCGGTCCCGAAGCAGCGGCTCATAACGCTTGTCGGTCAGGGTTTCCAGAAAGGCCACGATCGCGTCGATACGTTTGTCGTCCAGCGCAGGGCCGGTTTCCAGCTCGGTCAAGGAAATGTTTTCGGGAACCTCGGGGGGGCCGAAGGGCTGGCCGGTTTCGGGGTTGATCTGCCGTTCCGGCCGCCGAGAGTTGTATTTGTTATAGAACAGGACGACCGTGCGCAGGTCCGCGAACACACCGTTATGCATGTAAGGCCCTGTCACAGCGACATTTCGGAGGGTCGGCACCTTGAACTTGCCGGCCTGCGCAGGATCGGAAATGTTCGGATTATCCAACAGGCCACGGTCGACATGATCGGCGGAAACACCATTCACGGCACGGGCCTGCACATTCGCAGGCGTGCCGATATTGTGGTATTCATAGTTCGAAAAGGTCTCTTCTTCCTCCAGCGGGCCGCGGTTCAACTGGTGGCAGATGTTGCAATTCGTAAACTGGTTCGAGAAGAACAGCAGACGCCCCAATTCCTCTTCATCGCTGAGCTTTTCCTCGCCACGCAGGAAGCGGTCGTATTTGGAATCGAAGGGCGCGAAACTGTCCGTGGCTTCGAAGGCCGCGATCGCCTCGGCCATCGCATCATAGGCGGCCAGCGGATCGGTGGCGGTTTGCGGGCCTTTCAACGCCGTCATGGTTGCCAGATAACGCGGGTTGTCCCACAGCCGTGCCGCCACGGCGGCCTCGTCCGGCATGCCCATCTCGATCGGGTTCAGCGGCGGCCCCTTGGCCTGATCGGCCAGCGTCGCGGCGCGCCCGTCATGAAACTGCCCGCCTTTCCATTTGCCCATATCGGTGCGGTGGAAGGCGGGAGAGAAGCGCGCATAGGCGGCGGTGGGCGCATTGCGGTCACCCAGGCTGACACCGTCGTCACCGATCGACACCGCGCGCCCGGCCTGTGTTTCGCGCGGATCGGTGAAGGCCAGATCCGGGGAATGGCAGCTGGCACAGCTTTCGGTGCGATTGGCCGACAGGTCGGTGTCGAAAAACAGCGCCTCCCCCCAGCTTTCGAGGCTGTCATAAGGGGCCACCGGCGCCTGCGCGAGGCCCGCCGCCGACAGTGCCAGCACGGCCACGCCCGCCGTGATCCAGATCGGTCTCATCGCTTTCTCCTCGGTCATCGTGACCGGAAATTACCGGCCAAGGCGCCCGCTATTCCTTGAGGAAAGTCAATAGCCGAGTGTTTTAGTCAAGTCCAGAGCGCCCGTCACGCCGGGCGTCGCCGGAACGGACGCAGGAACATGCCCAGCAGCAGCGATGCCAGCACCCAGGCCCCGGCAAAGCCGATCCCTGCAGCGATGAAACCGGTGGGCGTAACGGGCACCGCGGGACGGAAGTCCGCCCAGGTCGCCTGCAGCGTTTCCTGATCGCGGAACCGATGCGGCAAGGCCAGACGTTCCAGCGGGCCCGCGGCGCGCAGCAGCGTGTAATCCGCCTGCACCCGCTCGGCCCGGGCGATCAGGGCGCGCATATCGCCCTGATGCGTATTCAGGAAGGTCGAGCCCGACAGCTCGGCCAGCGCCTGATCGCGGCTCACACCGGCCCGGGCCGCTGACGCGTCGAATTCCGCAACCACCCGGCCCAGCGCCTCGGCCTGACCGCCCAGACGTTGCAGGTATTGCTGCGAAAACTCGGGGCCCTGCGACAGCGTCACCGCCCCCGCCAGGCCGCCCAGAAAGGCCAGCGTGCTGCGCATCAGATGCCGTCGTAGATCTGCACGATCCGCGCCACGGCGGCGGCGGCCGACATCTCTTCGCTTTCGCCGGTGCGGCGCGAGGTCAGCTCGACCAGATTATTGGCCAGGCCGCGCGGCCCCACCGTGATGCGCCAGGGCAGGCCGATCAGGTCCATCGTCGCAAATTTGGCACCTGCGCGGTCTTCGCGGTCGTCATACAGCGGATCGAGCCCGTGATCGCGCAGCGCCTTGTAAAGCGCCTCGCAGGCCGCGTCGGTGCCGGTATCGCCCTGTTTGAGGTTGACGATGCCGCAATGGAACGGGGTCACGCCCTCGGGCCAAATGATGCCCTTGTCGTCGTGATTGGCCTCGATCAGCGCGCCCAGAAGGCGCGACACGCCGATGCCATGGCTGCCCATCTCGACCGGCACGCGGCTGCCGTCGGGGGTGACGACCGTCGCCCCCATCGCCTCGGAATATTTGGTGCCGAAATAGAAGATCTGCCCCACTTCGATGCCGCGGCCCACCTTGCGGTGTTCTTCGGGCACCTGGGCATAGACGGCCTCGTCATGGGTTTCGTCGGTGCGGGCGTAAAGCGTGGTGAATTCCTCGCAGATCGCGGCGACTTCCTCGCGGTTGTCGTAATCGACGGCGCGATCGCCCAGTTTCAGCGCGGGCACGCGGGCGTCATAGAACACCTCGGATTCGCCGGTGTCGGCCAGCACCAGGAATTCATGCGTATTGTCGCCCCCGATCGGGCCCGAGGCAGCACGCATCGGAATCGCCGTCAGGCCCATGCGTTCATAGGTGCGCAGATAGCTGACCATGTGGCGGTTATAGGCATGCAGCGCATCCTCGCGCGTCAGATCGAAGGTATAACCGTCCTTCATCAGGAACTCGCGCCCCCGCATCACGCCGAAGCGCGGGCGCACCTCGTCGCGGAACTTCCACTGGATGTGATACAGCGTCAGCGGCAGTTCCTTGTAGCTGTTCACATGGCTGCGGAAGATGTCGGTGATCATCTCTTCGTTGGTCGGACCATAGAGCATCTCGCGCTCGTGCCGGTCCTTGATGCGCAGCATTTCCTGACCGTAATCGTCATACCGCCCCGATTCCCGCCACAGATCGGCGGGCTGCAGCGTCGGCATCAACAGCGGAATGTGGCCCGCGCGGATCTGTTCTTCGTGCACGATCTGCTCGATCCGTTTGAGCACCTTGAAGCCCATCGGCAGCCAGGAATAGATCCCCGCCGCCTGCTGCTTGATCATGCCCGCGCGCAGCATCAGCCGGTGACTGACGATCTGCGCCTCGGCGGGGTTTTCTTTCAGAACGGGCAGGAAGTAGCGGGAAAGGCGCATATCGGACCTGTGGCAAGGGTTTCGTTGGGAAATGGGGTAGAGGAAAGCGCCGCGCGGGGCAAGATGGGCTTGCGGGGTCAACGCACCAAGGCCACGGCACCTGGGGCGCGGCATCGGCAGAACGACATGCGCCCTTTGGCACCGACACGCAGGTCCGGCAGCACAAGAAGGAAAGGACCGCGACAGCCGCGCATTCGCGTGCCCTCTCGGGGTGCGCATCCCCCACCCCTTGAATTCCGGTCCCAAAACCGCAATCTAGCCTGAGTATGTGTAACAGGCCCAACGCTTTGCAAGGGGAACGTCATGGCTTTACCGGTGCGCCAGCAGGTCACCTATTGGGGCGTTGCGGCGGTGGGGCTCGCGGCGGTGTTGTGGGGTCTGGGCGATGTGATCCTGCCCTTTCTCGTGGGGGGGGCGATCGCCTATTTCATGGACCCCGTCGCCGACCGGCTGGAGCGGATGGGGCTGAGCCGGGTCTCTGCCACCGCGACCATTGCGCTGATCGCAACGCTGGGCTTCGTGGTGATCGGGCTGGCGGTGCTGCCGATGATGATCCGCCAGCTCAGCCAACTGGTCGCCACCGCCCCCGAAATCGCACAACGACTGCAAAGCTTCCTGACCACCACCTTCCCCTCGCTGATGGAGCCCGGCTCGGTCATCAACGAAACACTGGCCGCGGCAGGCGAGGCGGTGAAGGCGCGCGGCGGCGAGCTGGCCTCGACGCTGCTGAGTTCGGCCATGGGGGTGGTGAATTTCGTGGTCTTCATCGTCGTGGTGCCGGTGGTGGCCTTTTACATGCTGCTCGACTGGGACCGGATGGTCGCCAAGATCGACAGCTGGCTGCCGCGTGACCATGTCGACACCGTCCGCCATCTGGCGCGCAGTATCGACCGGGTGCTGTCGGGTTTCGTGCGGGGGCAGGTTTCGGTCTGCCTCATTCTGGGCACCTTCTACTCGATCGCGCTGATGCTGGCGGGGCTGAACTTCGGCCTGATCGCCGGGGCGATTGCGGGCGGGCTGACCTTCATTCCCTATGTCGGCGCGCTGGTTGGCGGGGTGCTGGCGATCGGACTGGCGCTGTTCCAGTTCTGGGGCGACTGGGTGTCGATCGGGATCGTCGCCGCGATCTTCGCCGCCGGGCAATTCCTGGAAGGCAATATCATCACACCGAAGCTGGTGGGCAGTTCGGTCGGGCTGCATCCGCTGTGGCTGATCTTCGCGCTGTCGGCCTTCGGCACGCTGTTTGGCTTCGTCGGCATGCTGGTGGCTGTGCCGGTTGCGGCGGTGATCGGCGTGCTGACGCGCTTTGCGCTGGACCACTATCTTGCGGGGCGGCTTTACAAAGGCCTGGAAGGGCTGCAAGAGACGCCCCCCGCCCAATCGGGTGCGCACGATGAGGACACCGTCTGACGTGAGCCAGCAACTGCCCCTGCCCCTGCCCCTGCGCCAATCGCAGGGACGCGACGATTTCTTTGTCGCGCCCGCCAATGCGCTGGCGCTGGCAACGCTGGATGCGCCCGAAAGCTGGCCCTCGGGGCGGATGTTGCTGATCGGTCCCGAAGGCGCGGGCAAATCGCATCTGGCGCAGATCTGGGCTGACGCGCGCCACGCCCCGGTGGTTCGCGCCGACGATCTGACGACCGAGGCCGCGCCGCAGCTGGTGCAGGCACGCGCGGTGGTGGTCGAAGACGCCGCCGATGTGGCCGCCGATCCCGCCACGCAGACCGCGCTGTTTCACCTGCACAACCTGCTGCAGGCCGAGCGGGGGTTGTTGCTGCTGACCGCCGCCACGCCGCCGCGCGACTGGGGGCTGACGCTGCCTGATCTGCGCAGCCGGATGGAGGCCACGGCCAATGTCCGCATCAGCCCGCCCGATGACGCGCTGCTGGCCGCCGTGCTGATAAAACTGTTTTCGGACCGGCAGTTGACGGTGCCCCCCGCGCTGATCCCCTGGCTGGTCAGCCATATGGACCGCAGCCTGGCCACGGCCCGCCGGCTGGTTGCGGCGCTGGATGCGCGTGCGCTGGCCGAAGGGCGCGCAATCACCCGTCCGCTGGCAGCCGAGGTTCTGGACAGTCTGGATTGAGGGGCGCAGAATGCGCCCCAGCGCCCTTACAAAAACTGTCACAGCGCCATTACAAAAGACGAGCATAAGCGCACCATGACCCAGGCTGATTTTCTGAAAACCCCGTTCCCCGCGCCCGTCGAACTCCCCGCCGAGGTGATTTCCGGGCCCGCCCGTTTTTTCAACCGCGAGCTGTCGTGGCTGGCGTTCAACTGGCGTGTGCTGGAAGAGGCCACCAACCCGCGCGTGCCGCTGCTGGAACGGCTGCGGTTCCTGTCGATTTCAGCCACCAACCTGGATGAATTCTATACCGTGCGGGTCGCGGGCCTGCGCGAGCTGGTGCGCGAAGGCAATGCCACGCCCTCGGATGACGGGCTGTCCGCGGCCGAGCAGCTGGTGCTGATCAATGCCGATGCGCGGCGTCTGATGGAAACCCAGCAGACCACCTGGAACAAGCTGAAACGCGAAATGGAAGCCGAGGGCATCCATCTGCTGACCCGCTCCAAACTGACCGCGCGCGATCAGGAATTCCTGGCCGAACACTTCCTGAGCAAGGTTTTCCCGGTGCTGTCGCCGCTGGCGATCGACCCGGCGCACCCCTTCCCCTTCATCCCCAACACCGGCTTCTGTCTGGCGCTGGAACTGGAACGCGAAACTGACAAGCGCCGCTTGCAGGCCCTGCTGCCGATCCCGCAGCAGATCGACCGCTTCGTGCGCCTGCCCGGCGAGGCGCGCTTCCTGCCGCTGGAAGAATTGCTGCTGCTGCATCTGGGCATGCTGTTTCCGGGCTATCGCGACACCGGCCACTGCGCCTTCCGGGTGTTGCGCGACAGCGACCTCGAGGTCGAGGACGAGGCCGAGGATCTGGTGCGCGAGTTCGAGACCGCGCTGAAACGCCGCCGCCGGGGCCAGGTGATCCGTATGAAGATCACCACCGGCGCGCCCGAGGCATTGCGTGCGCTAATCATGGACGAATTGCATGTCGACCCTAGCGAAGTGGTTGAAATGCGCGGCCTTCTGGGCATCGCAGACCTGAAGGAACTGGTGCTGTCCTCGCGCCCCGATCTGTTGTGGCCCGCCTTCGTGCCCCGCGTGCCCGAACGTGTGCAGGACCATGACGGCGACATGTTCGCGGCGATCCGGCAAAAGGACATGCTGCTGCATCACCCCTATGAAACCTTCGACATGGTGATCCGTTTCCTCAATCAGGCGGCGGCGGACCCGAATGTTCTGGCGATCAAGCAGACGCTGTATCGCACTTCGAAGGACAGCCCGATCGTCGATGCCCTGTGCGAGGCGGCGGAGTCTGGCAAATCGGTCACCGCGCTGGTCGAACTCAAGGCACGCTTCGACGAGGCCGCCAACATCCGCCAGTCGCGGCGGCTCGAACGGGCGGGCGCGCATGTGGTCTACGGCTTCATCAACTACAAGACCCACGCCAAGATCAGCACCGTGGTGCGGCGCGAGGGCGACAATCTGGTGACCTATACCCATTACGGCACCGGCAACTACCACCCGATCACCGCGCGGATCTATACCGATCTCAGCTTCTTCACCTGCGACACCGCGCTGGGGCGCGATGCCACCAAGGTGTTCAATTATCTGTCGGGCTATGTGCAGCCCGAAGGGCTGGAAAACCTGGCGATTTCGCCGATCACGCTGAAACCGCGGCTGCTGGAACTGATCGCCGCCGAGGCCGAGCACGCCCGCGCCGGACGCCCGGCCGAGATCTGGGCCAAGATGAACAGCCTGATCGAACCCGAGGTGATCGACGCGCTTTATGCCGCCTCGAACGCAGGGGTGAAGATCAGCCTGGTGGTGCGCGGCATCTGCGGGGTGCGCCCCGGCATCAAGGGGTTGTCCGAAAATATCCGCGTGAAATCCATCGTCGGGCGGTTCCTGGAACATTCCCGCATCGTCTGTTTCGGCAATGGCCATGGGCTGCCGTCGAAAAAGGCGCGGGTGTTCTTTTCCTCGGCCGACTGGATGGGCCGCAACCTGAACCGGCGCGTGGAAACCCTGGTCGAGGCGATGAACGACACCGTCAAGGCCCAGATCGTCAGCCAGATCATGGCCGCCAACATGGCCGACGAGGCGCAAAGCTGGATCTTGCAGCCCGATGGCAAGTTCATCCGCTATCTGCCCGAAGGCAAAGACGATTTGTTCAATTGCCACCGCTTCTTCATGGAAAATCCCTCGCTGTCGGGGCGCGGCTCGGCGGGTGCAAAAGACGTGCCGAAGCTTGCCCACAGCATGGACTAGAGAGTAGCTTGGTCACGCCCCCGTGAGTCGGCGGCAAGCCAAGGCAGGACGACAGAATGACCGGAAAGACCGAAGGCCCCACCCTCGCGCAGGCCGATGAATGGGACCCTTTTGGAAAGCCGTTGTTCGATGATCCGGGCGCGCGCGCGCTTTCGCGCGTGGGTGTGGTCGATGTCGGCTCGAACTCGGTGCGGATGGTGGTGTTTGACGGCGCCGCCCGCAGCCCGGCCTATTTCTACAACGAAAAGGTGATGGCGGGGCTGGGTCAGGGGCTGGCCGAAACCGGGCGGCTGAACCCGCGCGGGCGGGAACGGGCCTTCGCCGCACTGCGCCGGTTCGCGCTCTTGGCCAAGGGCATGGGCATCGCGCCGCTGACCTGCGTTGCCACCGCCGCTGTGCGCGATGCCGAGGACGGGCCGGAATTTCAGGCGTTGGTCGAACGCGAAACCGGGCTGCATCTGCATGTGATCGACGGCGCCGAAGAGGCACGTCTGTCGGCGCAGGGCGTGCTTCTGGGCTGGCCCGAGGCCGACGGGCTGATCTGCGACATCGGCGGCAATTCGATGGAACTGGCCGAGGTGCGCCGCGGCCGGGTCTGGCGCCGTGTCACCTCGCAGCTGGGGCCGTTCCGGTTGCAGCAAGTGCACGGCGGCCGCAAGGAATTGATCAGCCATATCAAAGAGGTGGTGACCGATCTGGCGGCACAGATGGGCACCGATTACGAACGGATCTATCTGGTCGGGGGTTCCTGGCGAGCGATTGCACGGCTCGACATGGAGCGGCGCGCCTATCCGCTGCTGGTGCTGCACGAATACCGGATGGAGCCTGAAGGCCTGATCAAGACCCTCGACTGGATCGAGAAGAACGATCTGGCAGACCTGCGCGCGCGGACCGGGATTTCCAACGCGCGCATGGAACTGGTGCCGCTGGCCAGTCTGGTGCTGCGCGAGTTGATCGAAAGCTTCACGCCGAAGGAAATCGACATCTCGTCCTATGGCATCCGCGAAGGGCTGCTTTATGAACAGATGCCCGAACGGCTGCGCCGCCGCGATCCGCTGATCGAGGCCTGCCGCCATGCCGAACGCTCGATGTCGCGGATGCCGGGCTTCGGCAAGAAGCTGCACGCCTTCATCCAACCGATCTGGGGGCAGGTCACGCCGGAAAAATACCGCCTGATGCGCGCCGCCTGCCTGTTGCATGACACCACCTGGCGCACCCATCCCGATTACCGCGCCGAGGCCTGTTTCGATAATGTCACCCGCGCCAACATGGCCGCGCTGAGCCACCCCGAGCGGGTGTTTCTGGGGCTGGCCTTGCTGCATCGCTACAAGAATTCCCGCGCGGGCAGCCGGTTCGAGCCGCTGTTTTCCCTGCTCACCCCCGAACAGATCCAGGAAGCCGAGGTGCTGGGCAAGGCGATGCGCTTTGGCGCGATGTTCGCAATCCACGAACCGCAGGATGCCGGCGCGCTGGATTACAAACCCAAGAAAAACCTTCTTGAATTGCGCCTGACCAAGCGCGGCGCGGGCCTGTTCGGCGAGGTGGCCGAAGCACGCTTTGCCTCGCTTGCCACTGCGCTCAAGGCCGAACCCAAGGTGATCTTGCCCTAAAGCTCGATTTCGCCTTCGGGCGAGGCGGTGCTGCCCGGCACGTCTTCGGGGGGCTTGGGCAGTTCGGGGGGCGGCGGTGCATCTGCACGGCGGCGGATGATCACATCCCCATTGGGCAGCCGCTCGGGCGGTTCGTAATTGCGCACATCATCTACCAGGGCCAGCAACTGCCGCAGCGCGGGGCCCATCTCGCGCGCGGCCTCTTCCAGACCGCCCTGCATGTCGTCAAGCGCCGGGCCCATCTCGTCCAAAAAACCGCGAAACAAGAGCCGCGCGCCCCGCTCCAGCAGGCTGAACCCCTCTTCCATGTCGCCTTGCGGCGTGGACGGAGCCTCCTCGGCCAGCACCGGAGAGGCGGCCAGACAGGCAATCAGGGCAAGGTGACGGATCGGTTGCATACCCCAAAGATAGGCATTCATAGCGAAATATCCACCGTGACAGGGAAATGATCGGACGCCTGCAGCAGCGCCTCGCGCAGCTCGGGGGTGCGATAGCAAACCGGATCGTCGAACGGATGCCAGATCCGCCATTTCGGGCCAGTCGCGCACAGATCGGGCGACAGCATGATGTAATCCAGCATCGCCGAGAAATACTGTTTCTCGTCAGCCAGATAGAACCGCGCCGACGAAGGCTGCGCCGCGGTGCTGTGGTGCCGGTGCGACAGCCGTGCATGGGGGTCGCGCATCCGGCGCTCCGGCGGGCCGCCCTCGCCCGCAACGATTTCCAGCCCTGAACGGCCGAACAGCTGTTCGTATTCGTCCAGCCCCGGACCGTCGTTGAAGTCGCCCAGCACGATCAACCGCTCGCCCGCATCAAGGTGTTCATCCACGCGCTGACGCAGCCAGATGCATTGCGCCAGCTGCTTGCGCCGGTTCTCGATCGCGATCCGGGTTGCCGCCTCGGGGCTGGGGGCGGCATGCGGCGCCTTGGACTTGATATGCACCCCGATCAGGCGCAGGGTTTCGCCCGATTTCGTTTCCAGCGCGACCTCTAATGGCGGTTTGGAAAAGGTCACCGTGTCCAAGGTGGCATCAATATCCAGATCAATCCGCAAGCTTTGGTCGAACCGCGGGCTGGCCCCCTCGCCACCGCGTGGATCATGCGTGGCCGTGATCACATCGGGGTCATACATCAGCGCGATTTCCTGCTGGGTGTCGTTCGAGAACCCGATCAGTGTGCGGCGCTGACGCAACCCGAATTCGGCGGCGAACCCCTCAAGCATCGGCACGGTCTTGCGCCGCGAATTGTTGTCGGGCGCCTCGACCACCAGCACCGCATCGGCATTCACCGCCGTGAACACGATGCCCAACGCGCCCAGTTGCTGTGCGCGCGTCACCTTGTAGCGCGCCGACCATTCGTCATCGGCCAGCAGGCGCCCCCTCCGGTCGAACAGATTGGCGAACCATTCGACATTGTAGGTGGCTATCCGCATCACGCCGCCCGATCGCGGATTTCATCCCAGGCACGGTTCAGTGCGATCAGCCGCGCCTCGGCCAGCCGCACCGCCTCGGGGGGCAGACCGCGGGCAATGGCGCGGTCGGGATGGGCCTCGCGTACCCGGTTCCGCCATACCGCGCGAACCTCGTCCAGCGGCGTGCCCGGAGGAAGTTCCAGCACCGCCCAGGGGTCTGGCGCAGCCTCGGGCACGAAACTGGCCCGGATCGCCCGGAAGCAGCATTCCTCCAACCCGAAAATCCGGGCCACTTCCTGCAGGAAGGCATCCTCGCCCTCGTGGTAATCGCCGTCCGCCACGGCAATCGCGAACAAGCCTTCCAGCAGATCCTTCAGCACCGGCGCACCGGGGCCGAACATCGCCGCGATCTTGCGCGCATAGGCATCGAACCCCGCCACATCGGTGCGTGCCATGTCGAACACACGCGCGGCATTGGCCTCTTCCCCCGGCGGGATCTGGAACACGCGCCGGAAGGCGGCCACCTCGTCGCGCGTCACCCGACCGTCGGCCTTGGCCATCTTCGCCCCTAGGGCAATCACCGCGATGGTGAACGCGACCGAGCGTTCGGGCGGGGTGCGCAGGTGATCGAAAACGGCCGACAGCCCTTCGCCCCGGGTCAGGGCGGCGAGCGCCTGCGAAATGCGCGACCAAAGCGAAAGCGGTTTGTCCATGGTGGCACTCTAGCGCCTCGCCGCAGCTTTTGCACCAGCGCAAGACCGCAGGGGCGGTCAAATTTGCGTCGGCGGCAGCGCTGCCTATCGTCGCAGCGCCCCCCCGCCCCCGCATGCAAAAGGGCAAGGTTTCCCCTGCCCTTTTCAGCTTGCTCAAGATACCTCGGGGGTCCGGGGGTGGCGCCCCCGGCCGGTCCCTCAGGCGCGGGTCGCGCGCACGATATCCAGAATCTCGCGCGCGGCGGCCGGAATATTGGTGCCCGGCCCGAAGATCGCCTTCACACCCGCCGCTTTCAGGAAATCATAGTCCTGCTGCGGGATCACGCCGCCGCAGATCACGATGATGTCCTCGGCGCCCTGCGCCTTGAGCGCCTCGATCAGTTTCGGGGCCAGCGTCTTGTGACCGGCGGCCTGCGAGGAAATCCCCACCACATGCACGTCGTTGTCAATCGCGTCCTGCGCCGCCTCTTCCGGGGTCTGGAACAGCGGGCCCACATCGACGTCAAAGCCGATGTCGGCAAAGGCGGTCGCGATCACCTTGGCACCACGGTCGTGACCGTCCTGGCCCATCTTGACGACCAGCATACGCGGGCGGCGCCCCTCTTCCTCGGCGAATTTCTCGACATCGCGCTGGATCTGGGCGAAGCCCTCGTCGCCGTCATAGGCCGCGCCATAGACGCCGGCCAGCGTTTTCACCTCGGCGCGGTGACGCCCGAACACTTCTTCCATGGCCAGTGAAATCTCCCCGACGCTGGCACGGGCGCGCGCTGCCGCGACAGCGCCCTCCAGCAGGTTGCCACCTTCTTTCGCGCGCCGCGTCAGTTCGGCCAGTGCCGCCTGACAGGCTGCCTCGTCACGGGTCGCGCGCATTTTTTCAAGCCGCGCGATCTGCGCCTCGCGCACCTTGACGTTGTCGATGTCCAGAATGTCGATCGGGTCTTCCTTGGCGAGGCGATACTTGTTCACCCCCACGATCACCTCTTCGCCCCGGTCGATCATCGCCTGACGACGCGCCGCCGATTCCTCGATGCGCAGCTTGGGCATGCCCGAGGCCACGGCCTTGGTCATGCCGCCCATCGCCTCGACTTCCTCGATCAGCGCCCAGGCCTTTTCGGCCAGCTCGGCCGTCAGGCTTTCGACGTAATAGCTGCCCGCCAGCGGGTCGACGACATGGGTGATGCCGGTTTCTTCCTGCAAGATCAGCTGGGTATTGCGCGCGATCCGGGCCGAGAAATCGGTCGGCAGCGCGATGGCTTCGTCCAGCGCGTTGGTGTGCAGCGACTGCGTGCCGCCCAGCGCCGCCGCCATCGCCTCATAGGCGGTGCGCACCACGTTGTTGTAGGGGTCCTGTTCCTGCAAGCTGACACCCGAGGTCTGGCAGTGGGTGCGCAGCATCAGCGAGCCGGTCTTCTTCGGGTTGAACTCGGTCATGATGCGGTGCCACAGCAGACGCGCGGCACGCAGTTTCGCGGCCTCCATGAAGAAGTTCATGCCGATCGCGAAGAAGAAGGACAGACGGCCCGCGAAGGCGTCCACGTCCATCCCCGCCGCCAGCGCCGCACGCACATATTCGCGCCCGTCGGCCAGCGTATAGGCCAGTTCCTGCACCAGGTTCGCGCCCGCTTCCTGCATGTGATAGCCGGAAATCGAGATCGAGTTGAACTTGGGCATCTCGTTGCTGGTATATTCGATGATGTCCGCAATGATCCGCATCGAGGGCTCGGGCGGATAGATATAGGTATTGCGGACCATGAATTCCTTCAGAATGTCATTCTGAATGGTGCCCGACAGCAGGCTGCGATCGACGCCCTGCTCTTCGCCGGTGACGATGAAGTTCGCCAGAATCGGGATCACCGCGCCGTTCATCGTCATCGAGACCGAGACTTTTTCCAGCGGGATACCGTCGAACAGGATCTTCATATCCTCGACGCTGTCGATCGCCACACCGGCCTTGCCGACATCGCCCACCACACGCGGGTGATCCGAATCGTAGCCGCGGTGGGTAGCCAGATCGAAGGCAACCGACACGCCCTGCTGGCCAGCCGCCAGCGCGCGGCGGTAGAAGGCGTTGCTTTCCTCGGCGGTCGAGAAGCCCGCGTATTGACGGATCGTCCACGGGCGGCCCGCATACATCGTCGCGCGCACACCGCGGGTGAAGGGGCCGATGCCGGGCAGCGTGCCCATATGCGGCAGATCCTTCACATCCTCTTCGGTGTAAAGCGGCTTCACGTCGATGCCTTCGAGCGTATGCCAGGTCAGGCTTTCCAGCGGCCGGTCACGCAGTTCCTTCTGGGCGACCTTAACCCAATCCTCTTTTTTGTTCGTCATGGAACAGTCCTTCTTCCTCTGCCGCCGCACCCGGATGTGCCCCCGGTGTTTCAGCGTCCATTTCAACATATACCACGCCCGGCGGCGCGCTGCGCAACCAGGCAAGATCTTCGAGGTAGCGCAGCGTCATCGCCCCGCATTGCCGGGTGGAAAACGGCATGTAGCGCGTGCCGCCCCCCCGGTGTCCGGCGCCGCGACCCGCCGCCGCAAGGCGGGGGGCGGCATTGCGTATGCACCGCTGGTCATAAAGCCCGGCAGGCAGATCGGCCTGTGGCGCCATCGCCTGCAGTTGCGCGGCATGCGCGCCCAGCATCCCCTCGAACGACCAGACGGTGACGGGCAGGCCGAAGGCCGTGCGCACCACCTCTACCACCCGGCGCCAACTGCGCGGATGCCGTGCCAGCCGATCCAGGAATTCGGCGCCCGGGGCCTTGGCGCCCCGCGCCTGCGCCACCGCCAGAACCGAGGCCCACCACTGATCGGGGCGCCGCACCGACAGCGCGACGCCGGTCAGGTGCGGGCCGATCGCCTCGGCCACACGGTCCAGCCTGCCGCGCAGATCGGGATAGAGCGTCGCGTGATCCAGGCAGACCGGCATCGTGCCCATCACGTTTTCTTCCGAAACGATCAACCGGCGCAGGCCCGCATCTTCCAGACGGTCGATTTCCATCGCAATCCGGGTCGCGGCCCGGCGCGCAAGCAGGTCATCCTCGGCAGTGACCAGATCGGGGCGCTTGATCAGCCCGGCGAACAGACCCGCGCGGGTGCGTTCAGGCCCCCAGACGGCGGTGCCCGCCTGGGCCAGCAGGGTTTCGTTCTGCAAAAGCCACGCCTGCAGAGAGCTTGTGCCGGTGCGATGCGCACCGATGTGCAAGATGACATCCATGTTCCAGCCCGTTCGATGCGCCCGGGGAACGCGCTGGCGTCCGCGGGTCCGACCCATGGCTGAGTGTGCCCGCATATCTCTGGAGAACTGCTTAATGCCCGGATTTTGCGAAAATTCGCCCGATTGCCCATAGAAGCACAAGGACACAGGGCCTATATCTGGGGCAATGGAGGTGTCAATGTCACGCGCGCTCAGGCTTGGTTTCATTGCTTTTTTTGCCGCGTGGACAGGCGCTGTACCGCTATTGGCGGCCGCCCAGGACGCCATCTCGGATGCACCGGCCGAGGCGGCCGAGTTCGCCCCGATTGCGGGCAGTGAAGCGGATTTGAACGAATTCATCTGGAAAAACCGCCCCGTCGTCGTCTTTGCCGACAGCCCCGCCGATCCGGCCTTTGTCGAACAGATGCGGCTGTTGCAGGCGCGCTGGCCGGAACTGGCGGCCCGCGACGTGGTGGTCATCACCGATACCGAGCCCGGCACCCCCAGCCCGGCGCGGCTGAAACTGCGCCCGCGCGGGTTTTCGCTGGTGCTGATGACCAAGGACGGGCAGGTTTCGATCCGCAAGCCGATGCCCTGGGACGGGCGCGAGATCATGCGGGCGATCGACAAGATGCCGATCCGGCGCGAGGAAATCCGCAACGGCACGAACCGGTAATTCCCCAGTTTGAACAGGATCGCACCGGGGCCATCACAGCCCCGGGCGGGTTTCGGACAGGCTGCCGCAGCCGCCGGGGCGGTGGGGGCGATGCCCCGCGCGCCTTTGGCCTGCGACAGCATCATGTCATTCGAACTCCATGATGATTTCGTCGACCTTCAGGCTGGCGCCCGGGGCCGCGTTGATCTTCTTGACCACACCCTTGCGCTCGGCGCGCAGGATGTTTTCCATCTTCATGGCTTCGACGGTCGCCAGCGCCTGACCTTCCTGCACCTCGTCGCCTTCGGCCACGTTGATCTTCACGATCAGACCCGGCATCGGGCAGAGCAGGAATTTCGAGGTATCCGGCGGCAGTTTTTCCGGCATCAGCTTGGCCAGCTCGGCGGCCCGCGGCGTGCGCACATGCACCTTCAGATCGGCCCCACGCACCCGCAGACGGAAGCCCGAGGGGATCAGACCGACCTTGAGCACCAGCGGCTGGCTTTCGATCAGCAGTTCGGCCAGCGAATGCCCAGGAACCCAGTCGGATTCGACGCGCAGATGCGTGCCGTCGGCAAACTTGACGGTCGACCCCGCCTTGTCCGCCGAGACCTTCACCACGAATTCCTCGCCCTGCAGGGTGACGACCCAGTTTTCCCCGACATGGCGTTCGTGGTTGCCCAGCGTCCCCGAGATCCGCGACAGACGGATTTCCGAGACGCGGTTCATCGCCGCCGCAGCCGCCGCGACACGTTTCAGCGTCGCATGTTCAAGGGTGACACCCTCGAACCCGTCGGGGTATTCCTCGGCGATGAAGGCCGTGGTCATTTCGCCTGCGCAGAACTTCGGATGGTCCATCACCGCCGAGCAGAACGGCAGGTTGTGGCCGATGCCCTCGACTTCGAACGTATCCAGCGCCAGGCGCATTTCCTCGATCGCATCGGCGCGGGTTTCACCCCAGGTGCACAGCTTGGCGATCATCGGGTCGTAGAACATCGAAATCTCGCCGCCCTCGTAAACGCCGGTATCGTTGCGCACGATGCCGCCGCGGGTGGTGTGGCCTTCGACCGGCGGACGATAGCGGGTCAGACGGCCGATCGAGGGCAGGAAGTTGCGATAGGGGTCTTCGGCATACAGACGCGATTCCATCGCCCAACCGTTGATCTTCAGGTCTTCCTGCTTGAACGGCAGCGGCTCGCCCGCGGCGACGCGGATCATCTGTTCGACCAGATCGACGCCGGTGATCAGCTCGGTGACCGGATGTTCCACCTGCAGACGGGTGTTCATTTCCAGGAAGTAGAAGTTGCGATCGCCGTCGACGATGAATTCCACCGTGCCCGCCGAGGTATAGCCCACGGCCTTGGCCAGCGCGCAGGCCTGTTCGCCCATCGCCTTGCGGGTCGCGGCATCGAGGAACGGCGAAGGCGCCTCTTCGATCACCTTCTGGTTGCGGCGCTGGATCGAGCATTCGCGCTCGTGCAGATAGACGCAGTTGCCGTGCTTGTCGGCCAGCACCTGAATTTCGATGTGGCGCGGCTGGGTCACGAATTTCTCGATGAAGATACGGTCATCGCCAAAGCTGTTGGCCGCTTCGTTCTTCGAGGATTCGAAGCCTTCCTTGACCTCGGCTTCCGACCAGGCGATCCGCATGCCCTTGCCGCCGCCGCCGGCCGAGGCCTTGATCATCACCGGATAGCCGATCTCGCCCGAGATCTTGACCGCATCGTCGGCGTCCTTGATCAGCCCCATATAGCCCGGCACCGTCGAAACGCCGGCCTCTTGCGCCAGTTTCTTCGAGGTGATCTTGTCGCCCATCGCCTCGATCGCAGGCGACGGCGGCCCGATGAAGACGACGCCGGCCTGTTCCAGGGCCTCGGCGAATTTCATGTTCTCCGACAGGAAGCCGTAGCCCGGGTGCACCGCTTCGGCGCCGGTCTGACGGATCGCATCCATGATCTTGTCGATCACGATATAGGACTGGTTCGCGGGCGGCGGGCCGATATGCACGGCTTCGTCAGCCATCTTCACATGCAGCGCATGCGCGTCGGCATCGGAATAGACGGCCACCGTCTTGATGCCCATCTTGCGAGCCGATTTGATCACCCGGCAGGCGATTTCGCCGCGGTTTGCGATCAGGATTTTCTTGAACATGTCAGTCCCTTCCCATCGGGCACGAGGGTGCAAACCCCGCCCCGCTCTTCGTGATTGGTGGTTCGATTGGCAAAACAAAATGCCACCGGGGCGGCAAAGCCCCGATGGCATGATCTGACGGCTGAACAGCGGCGCGCGCACGCGCCCCGATCAGCGAAAAAGAGGCGGCCTGCGCCTTAGTTGCAGATGCCCGCGTCGTCGCAATAGGTGCCGGCCAGAGCACCGATTGCCGCACCAGCAAGCACGTTGGTGTCGGTCGCATCCGCGACGAGCGCACCGGCAGCCGCACCGCCAAGCGCGCGTTCGCTGTCGGTCGCCATGCAACCCGACAGAGCGGACGCAACGAAGATTGCAAGAAGGATCGGGGATTTACGCATGGGGTTCTGCCTCCAAGGGATTGTTCTGTTCCAGAAGAATCTAGCGCAATCGCCGACGATTTAAAGCCCAAAGCCGCCGGTTGGCGCGCAAAAACCCGCGCATCGGCAATGGCTTGCCGATCTGCCGCACCGCAAACGGAGAAAAGGTGCGGTCTGACCGACAGATCAGACCGCGAGGAAAGGGAAGGGGTAGGGATGGATCGCGCAGCGCCACGCGTCGCCGCATCGCGCTGCACACCCTCATGCTGCGCGCTCGGGCGGGGTTTGGCAAAGCCCAATCGCGCCGGAAAACCGGCGTCGGCGGCATGCTGCCAAATCCACGGGGCGCGCGGCGAAATCATGCCCAATCGCCCTCCTCGTCCTCATCATCCCAGATGAATTCTTCGGGAGCGGCAAAGACTTCGGGGAAGGAAGCCTGGGCTTTCTTCAGGTCGATCTTCAGCAAGGCGTCATAGGACGCCGGATCGAAGGGCTCTTCGGCGGGAACCACCTCTCGGCCGAACAGCCAGCTCAGCCGCCCCGCATCCAGATTGCCGCGTTCGAACGGTTCTTCACCGAACTGCGCCCAAAGTGCCGCCATGAATCCGGCATCCGCCCGCTTGTCGGCAGGCGCGCGGTCGCGGAACCGTTCGCGTTTGATGATCTTGGTCGCGCCCTGCTTGTTGGCGCGCCGAATGACAAATTGAAAATCAGTCCCCGGCAGACGCCCGGGGAATCCACGGTGCTTCAGCATCGTGCGCCCTCCTTGGTTAGGGGGCGCACGTTATCGCGACCCGGAGCGCTGTGCAAAGCATGCGCTACACAAATACGCTCGCGCGCGTGTTTTGCTCTTGCCTCAACCGCGCGTGGGCTGCTGGTCCGTATCACCGGAATCGCGGCCCTCATTGGGTTCGCGGATCGGAACGCAGGTATATTGACCGGCAACATCGCTTGCGGCTGCCGTCTGGCCGGGGCCACACAGTTCTTCGCAAATCGGCAAGGTGCCGGGATATTGCGCAGAGATGGCCGTATCGCGCGGGCGGCATCCCGCCGTGACGACATCACCGTATTTGTCATAGATCGGTTCAGGCATGATCGGCGTAGGGGCAGGTGCTGCGCAGGCAGCGACAATGCCCAATGTCCCGAGGCCGAGTGCAAGGCGAATTCGCATGGGTCCATCCTCCCGTTTGGCTTGTTAGCCTCCCTAAGGTAAACCGCCGCGCGATTCTGCGCCATGCGCCATATCAAATCAGAAGAAGTCTTCCCTGCGGGCGACAGCAGGGTGCAGGTCAGGCCCGGCGCCAGAGCAACCGGATCGGTGTGGGCAGGGCTGACGCCCCGCCCCGCAACCAGATTATTTGTATTTGCCGGTGTAGGTCGGCTCGACCGAAACCGGAGCAACCGGCTCTTCTTTCGGGGCGCAAGCGGCCACGAAACCAACCAGAGCGATCGCGATAAGAACTTTTTTCGACATGCTTTTCTCCTGATCGGCGCAACGCTGAACGGGGCTCTGCCCGCAGTCGTTCGCCCCTGTTTCATTCCATGAGGCAGAGGATTCCCCTCGCAGATCAGATTACTCTGCGCCGCAGCGCCACAGAAGGGGGGACGAACGATGTCACAGCGCTGTGGCCGCCGTGCATCGGCGACTTTCCGCGCATGCCCGTGCGCGCAAGCGTCGGGCAGGCCAAGACCAAGGCTGACGCCAGTCTGCGCCCCCTGCCCTTTGCCATGTGCCACGTCCTTGCGCATCAGAACATCTCCCAAATGCAGGCCCCGTCCGTCACCGAATAGGCCTCGAAATATTGCACCGCCTCGTCGTCGGCCTCCCCGAAGGGCAAAACCCGATCCGACAGGCTGATCACCACCTGCGCGGGCTTTGGTCCCAGCGCGGGCAGTCGCGGCAGTGCGAAACTCTCGCAAAGCGCCGCCATATCCTCCAGCGCGACATCCGGCGCGATCGGGTCCGGCCCGCCGATCTGCGGCGCCAGGAACCGGAAGCGCAGGGTCAGCCCCTCGGGCCCGCCGGTATCGGTGATCGAATCGATCCAGCGAACCTCCTGCCCCGAAGGCACCGCGATCGGCGGCACGTCCGGCAGGACAATCGCCCCCCGATCTTGGGCGGAGACGGGCCGGGCAAGCAGGCCAACCCCGAGACTGATCGCAATCAGCCCCGCGATGCCCCGCACCTGCCCGGCCACGCGCCCCATTCCGCGCCCCTCAGAGCGGAATGTTGTCGTGCTTTTTCCAGGGGTTCGACAGTTTCTTGCTGCGCAGCGAAGCAAAGGCACGCGCCACCCGGCGACGGGTCGAATGCGGCATGATCACCTCGTCGATGAAGCCTTTTTCCGCCGCCACGAAGGGGTTGGCGAAGCGGCCCTCGTAATCCTTGGTGCGCGCCGCGATCTTCTCGGGTTCGCCCAACTCGCTGCGATACAGGATCTCGACCGCGCCCTTGGCGCCCATCACCGCGATTTCCGCCGTGGGCCAGGCATAGTTGAAATCGCCGCGCAGGTGCTTGGACGCCATAACGTCATAGGCGCCGCCATAGGCCTTGCGGGTGATGACGGTAACCTTCGGCACGGTCGCCTCGCCATAGGCGAACAGCAGCTTCGCGCCGTGCTTGATGACGCCGCCGTATTCCTGGCCGGTGCCGGGCAGGAAGCCGGGCACGTCGACCAGCGTCAGGATCGGGATTTCGAACGCATCGCAGAAGCGCACGAAGCGCGCGGCCTTGCGGCTCGAGTCGATGTCCAGACAGCCTGCCAGAACCATCGGCTGGTTGGCGACCACACCCACCGTCTGGCCTTCCATGCGGATGAAGCCGGTGATGATGTTGCCCGCGTAATCCTTCTGGATCTCGAAGAAATCGCCCTCATCGGCGATCTTCGTGATCAGTTCCTTCATGTCGTAGGGCTGGTTCGGGTTCGACGGGATCAGCGTATCGAGGCTTTCCTCGACCCGCGCCACATCGTCGAAGAACGGCCGGACCGGCGCCTTTTCACGATTCGACAGCGGCAGGAAGTCGATCAGGCGGCGCGTTTCGGCGATCGCCTCGACGTCGTTTTCATAGGCGCCATCCGCAACCGAGGACTTCCGGGTGTGAGTCGAGGCCCCGCCCAGTTCCTCGGCGGTGACGATTTCATTGGTGACGGTCTTCACCACATCGGGGCCCGTCACAAACATGTAAGACGAATCTTTTACCATGAAGATGAAGTCGGTCATCGCCGGGGAATAGACCGCACCACCGGCGCAGGGGCCCATGATCAGGCTGATCTGCGGCACCACGCCCGACGCCATGATGTTGCGCTGGAACACCTCGGCATAGCCTGCGAGCGAGGCCACGCCTTCCTGAATGCGCGCGCCGCCGGAATCGTTCATACCGATGACCGGCGCGCCATTCTGCATGGCCATGTCCATGATCTTGCAGATCTTTTGCGCATGGGTTTCAGACAGCGAACCGCCGAAAACGGTGAAATCCTGGCTGAAGACATAGACCATGCGGCCGTTCACGGTGCCCCAGCCGGTCACCACGCCGTCGCCCGCCGGGCGCTCGGCCTGCATGCCGAATTCGGTGCAGCGATGCGCCACGAACATGTCGAATTCCTCGAACGAGCCCTCGTCGAGCAGCAGCTCGATGCGTTCGCGCGCGGTCAGTTTACCCTTCTTGTGCTGGGCCTCGATACGGCGCTGACCACCGCCCAGACGGGCCTCGGCGCGGCGCTCTTCGAGCTGATTCAGGATATCTTTCATGGGGTCCCCTCCGACGGTTTGGCGCACACTATACGCGCGCAACAATGTTACAAAGCGGATTTCCGTAAATTTGCAAAATATTGACAGGCGCCGCGCCGCAAATTGCAAATCAGCAAACCAGCCTTCGAAAACGCAATCCGTCCGATGGCGGGCTTCAAGGTTGCGATCTGAGGCGCAATTGTAGCCCCAAACGGCGGTTTCGGCGACCCAATTCCGAGGCTCAGCCACGCGTTGACCGATGCGCCGCGGCCGGAACCGTTGGCGGCAAAGCCTGAACCTGCCCCATATCTTCCGGGGGATGCCACGAATGCCATGCGCGCACCTGTCGAGGCATTCAGATCCGCGGCTGATCCTGATCAGGATTTCACCGGGGCGATACACACCCCGCGAAACAGGTCGCGCGATTATTGGTCGGCCGGGAAAATCAGAACACCTGACACAAGCGCGACAATTTGCCCGTTAATATATGTCTTATTGTCACCTTTGGCAGGTCGCCTTGCGCTGCATACCATGGTATTCCAAATCGTGAATGTGATGAGGAGATCAGAACCATGTCCTACCTGAAGGATTTCCGCCCGTCCCGGCGCGGGTTTTTGGGCTTGGCAGGCGGTGCGGCGGTGCTCAGTCTAGCGACCCAGAGCCAGGCCCAACCCATTTCTACAAAAGCGAAAATCGTCATTCTCGGCGCTGGCGCCGCAGGTGCCGGGATGGCCAACCGCCTGGTCGAGCGCCTGGACGGTGCTGAAATAACCATCGTGGATGGCCGCAAAGACCATTGGTACCAACCCGGTTTCACGCTGATCGCCTCGGGTTTGAAACCCGCCGCCTATTCGGTTTCGGGCACAGGCGACTGGCTGCCCAAAGGCGTGAACTGGGTCCAGGAGTACGCCGCCAACATCGACCCCGAGGCGCAGGTCATCACCACTGCGGGCGGCGACAAGCTCCCTTATGACTATCTGATCCTCGCGACCGGGCTTACCCTGGACTGGAACGCGATCGAAGGCTTTTCACTGGATCAGGTGGGCAGCAACGGGATCGGCGCGGTCTATGCGGGCCCCGACTATGCAGAAGCCACCTGGCGCGCGATGGACGCGTTCACCGCGAAGGGCGGCGTGGGCCTGTTTGGCCGCCCGGCGACCGAGATGAAATGCGCGGGCGCCCCGCTCAAATACACCTTCATCACCGACGACTATCTGCGCCGCAAAGGCACGCGCGATGCCTCGCAAATCATCTATGCGGCGCATAACGACACGCTCTTCTCGGTGCCGGTGGTGAATGAGAAGGTCAAACTCCTGTTCGGGGATCGCGGCTTTGACACGCGCTGGAACCATGTCCTGACCGGGATCGACGCCGAGGCGCGCACCGCCTATTACCGCATCCCCGAAAGCCGTGTGCTCAATCCTGATGGCACCGTTACGGTGACCGGCGCGCGCACCGAAGCCATCGCCTTTGACTTCACCAATGTGATCCCGCCGCAGCGCGCCCCCCAGGTCGTGCGCGACTCGGGGCTGAGCTGGGCCGACAAATGGGTCGATCAGGGCTGGATCGAGGTCGATCAGGGCAGCCTGCGCCATCTGCGCTATCCCAATGTCTTTGGCGTGGGCGACATCAACGGCGTGCCCAAGGGCAAGACCGCAGCGAGCGTGAAATGGCAGATCCCCGTGGTCGAGGATCACCTTGTCGCCGACATCGCCGGGCGCGAGGGCACGGCGGTTTACAACGGCTACACCTCCTGCCCGATGATCACCAAGATCGGGCGCGCGATGCTGGTGGAGTTCGACTACAAGAACAACCTCACCCCCTCCTTCCCCGGGGTGATCGCGCCGCTCGAGGAGCTGTGGATTTCCTGGCTGATGAAGGAAATTGCGCTCAAACCCACCTATAATGCGATGCTGCGCGGCAAGGCCTGAGGAGAGGATCATGCAACAACTGACGCTGGAAACCTTGGTCGCGGTCTTTGAAGAGATCTTCGGGCGGGGCCTGTTCTGGACGATGGTCGCCGTCGCCGCAGTGGTGACGATCGCCTATCTCTATGTGCTGATCCGCGACCGGCATCTGTCGGCACGCAAATTTCTGGCCGCGCAACTTTTCATGCCGGTGGGCGGCATCGCGGCGGTGCTTTTCGTGCAATGGGTCACCCATTCCGGCCTGTCCGACATAGGCGGGCCGATTGATTGGATCGTCCTGTTGGGCGTGGCGGGAACGGGCGCAATCGGAACTGCGATCCTGGTCTATACCGCGCAGGCGCTTATCGCGGGCAAACCCCGCGACACCGACTGAGCCGATTGCAAGACTGTCCGGGCAACGGCAGGCTGCCCCCACTCAGCCCGCCGTTTCCGTTGCGCCGTCGTCCGCCCTGCGTCATTGCTCGCGGAAGGCGCGCGACATGCTGTCGATGACCGGCTTGGCAATATACTGCGCGAAGCTGCGGGTTTCGGTGCGGATCATGATTTCCACCGGCATACCGGGCTTGGGCGTGAAATGCCGCACCCGGCGCAACTCGTCGCGGGTCAAGGAGGCGCGCACGACATAGGCCTCGCGTCCCGAGGCCGGCTCGCCGGTCGCCACCGCATCCGCCGAGACATAATCCACCCGCCCCGACAGCACCGGCGTCGTGCGCTGGTTCAAACCGTTGAGCTTGATCGTGGCCTCCTGCCCGACCTGAACACTGTCGATATCCGAGCGCGAGATCAGCGTTTCCACGATCAGCGGCGCATCCGCGGGCAGGATTTCGGCCACCGCGCGCCCCGGTTCGATCACCCCGCCCGCGGTATGATAGTAAAGCCGCACGACCGTCCCGGCGACCGGCGCCAGCAGTTCGGTGCGCGACAAGACGTTTTCCGCCTTGTTCAGTTGTTCACGCACGCTTTCCAGTTCGGCCTGTATACCCTGCAATTCGCTCAGCGCCGCTTGCCGGTGTTCATCCAGCGTGCGCTCGATCTGGGTCTGATAGCGCGCGCGCATGCTGTCGATCTCCTGCACCTCGGCCTCCAGTCGGGCGCCCTGCCCCTGCGCATCCAGCAGCGCCCGGCGCAGCGCCGAAATCGTGTCGCGCGAGACGATGCCCTTGTCGAGCAGACCCTGCTTATTGCCTAGTTCCTCGGACAGGATCGCGGCCTGTGCGGCCAGTGACTGACGCTGCAGCGCATAGCCCTGCCTGCGCGCCTCCAGCGCCTCGATATTGCGACCGATCAGCGCCAGATCATTGGCAAGGGCCGAGCGCGCGACCTCAAACCCCTTGCGCTGACCTTCCATGATCGACGCGATTTCCAGATCGGCGGCCTTATCGGTCAGGCTGGCGGGAAACAGCAACCTGTCGGCGCCCCGATGTTCGGCCAGAAGCCGCGCCTCGGTTGCCTCCAGCCGCGCGCGGCGCACGTCCAGCTCGCGTTTGGTGGCGCTGGCAAGGGTGCCATCCAGCCGCACGATCGGCTGTCCGGCGCTGACCGTCTCGCCCTCGCGAACCAGAATTTCGGCGATGATCCCGCCTTCCAGATGCTGCATCACCTTGTTCTGGCCGGTGGCGACAAAACTGCCCTGCGCCATCACCGCTGCCGCCAGAGGGGCGCGGAACGCCCAGATGCCGAACCCGCCAAAGGCCAGAACCATCAGCGCAAACCCCAGGACCGCATGGCCCCACACGCGGCGCGGGACATCGGCATACCATTCCACCGGATCGACCGTTGTCATCACCCGCCCCCTATGTATCGCGCCGCGGCAGCTGACCGCCCGGGCCCTTGTCCAGCCCGGCGGCATCGCCCGCGCCCCCGGCCTGCCCGGCCAGCCGTTCCAGCACCACATCGCGGGCGCCAAACAGCGCGACGCTGCCATTGGCCAGCAGCATGATCTTGTCCACCGAGTTCAGCAGCGCGGGTTTTTGCGTGATGACCACGGTGGTGATGCCATTGGCGCGGGCATGTTCGATCGCGCGCGCCAGCGCCTTGTCGCCCGCCACATCCAGATTGGAATTCGGCTCGTCCAGCACCAGAAACCGCGGATTGCCAAAGAACGCCCGCGCCAGCGCGATGCGCTGTTTCTGCCCCCCCGACAGCGGCGCGCCATCGGCGGCCACCATCGTTTCATAGCCCTGCGGCAGTTGCGCGATCATGTCATGCACATCGGCCAGCACGGCGGCGCGATAGATGTCTTCGTCCTTGGCGGTGCGGCGCATCCGGCCAATGTTTTCCTTGATCGTGCCCGGAAACAGCTGCACGTCCTGCGGCAGATAGCCGATGTTCTCGCCCAGTTGGCGCGGGTCCCAATTGCGCAGATCCATCAGATCCAGCCGCACATTGCCCGAGGTCGGCAGCACCGATCCCACCAGCATCTTGCCCAGTGTCGTCTTGCCAGCGCCCGAATTGCCGATCACCGCCAGCGCCTCGCCGGGGTTCAGCGAAAAGGAAATGCCGTTGAGCACCACCTGTTTCGTGCCGCCGGGGACATAGAGCAGCCGCTCGACATCCAGCCGACCTTCGGGGCGCGGCAGCCAGAGCCGTTCGAACTGCAGCCGGGAGCCTTGCAGCAACCGCTGGATGCGGCCATGGGCAGCGCGGGTCAGCAAGAACACATGCCAGCCCTCGATCGCGCCCTCGATCGGCGCCAGCGCCTTGCCCGCGATGATCGACGAGGCGATGACCATGCCACCGGTGATTTCCCCCGCCAGCGCCAGATGCGCCCCCCAGCCCAGCATGCAGACCTGCGCCAGCAGGCGCACCCCGCGCGACACCGAAGCGGAAACGATGTTGCGATCCTGCGCCAGCACCTGCGCGCGCAGCGATTGCGCGGTGTCGCGGCCCCAGATCTCGACCGCCTCGGGGATCATCGCCATCGCGTTGATCACCTGACTGTTGCGGGTCATCGAATCCAGATGCAGATTGGCGCGGCTTTGCGCGGCGGTGGCACGAGCAAAGGGTTCATGCGTGACCTTCTGGTTGATCAGCGCGATCAGCGCCAGCGCAAGGCCGGTGACCACCACGATCATGCCCTGATCGGGATGCACCAGGAAGATTGCCAGCATGAACAGCGGTGCGAAGGGCACATCCAGAAAGGACAGCAAGGTCCCCGAGGTCAGGAACCCGCGCAATTGCTGCAGATCGCCCAGCGTCTGATATTCGCGGCCATTGCCCGCCAGCGAGGCATGCGCGGCCGCCGACAGGATCGGCGCGCCCAGCTGCGCGGCCAGCTCGACCGCGCTGCGCATCAGGATGAAGCGGCGGATCGCATCCAGTGCTGCCTGCAAGACCACCGCGCCGACGATCACGAGCGTCAGCATGATCAGCGTATCGACAGAGCGGCTGGTCATCACCCGGTCAGAGATCTGGAACAGATAGATCGGGATCGCAAGGATCAGGATATTGGTGGCCAGCGTCATGGTGAAGACAAGGCCCAGGTTGACCCGCACCGCGCGGATGCCCCGCTTCATCGCGCCGCTATAATCTTCCGGGCCCAGACGACGGTGGAAGGTGGCGCCACCGTTCGACCCGCCGCCCCCGCCGCCGTCTTCGGGGCCTTGGCCGGGCCTGCGCGGCGGTTTGGCGCCATCCTCGGTGCGCAGGCGCGGGCCGCGGTCCTGTTCAATCGGCGGGGCAAGCGGTGTGCCGCCGGGGTTCGGGCCGCGCAGATCTGCGGCTTCGCGCAGGGCCTCGGCGCGGGACTGGGGCGGCATGCCGGCCGGTGCGTCCGGCGCGTCCGCGCGCGCAGCCCGGGCCATTTCCGCTGCGGCAGAAGCAGCCCGGGCTGGCTGTGCCGCTGCCGTCATCCGCGCCGCACGAGACAGCGCAGGTTGTTGCAGGTTCGGCACCTCCGCCGCCATGGGGGCATACATGGGCGACGGGTTTGCTGTGGCGGGCGCAGGGCACGGCTCCGGCGGGACCGGGCCTGCGCTCGCGGTGAGGTCGCTTTGCGGTGCCCGCGGGGGTGCATTGCTGGCGTCGGTATGGTCCTTCACCTTGTCTCTCCCTGTGCGCCGCCTTGCGGCGGTCTGGTGTGGCGGCGGCGCCCGGCGGGCCGCCCTGCCGCGCGGTGTTCAGGCCGTCAGCAGATGCAGCCCGTCCTGCGGGGCGGTCTGCGCCGCCAGATCTGCCAAGGCGGCCCCGCCCTGCGGATCATCGGGGGGGCCATGCTCCATCATCTCGGGCGCAAGAAAGGCCACCGCCTCGCTGGCCAGGGCAGAGCCCGGCCCCGCCAGCCCGTCCAGCCCCGGCATCTGATCGTCGATCAACCCTGCCTGATGGATCAGGGCGTCCGAATAGACCTGCCCCGCCGCCATCACCGTGGAATCGATGCCCAAATCGTTGATCGACGCGGCGTTCAGCATCGCATTCTCGCCGGTATCAATCTGCATGCCCGCGAGGACTGCCGACGCCATCGCGGCCCCTTCGGCCAAAGCGATCTGATCGACGTCACCCAGATAGGAAAATTGCCGGACGATGTTTGTCTCGATCAGATCCCCCGAGATATACAAAGCAGACAGCGTGCCATGCCCCGCAAACAACGGATCCTGCGCAACCGCCGCCGACAGGGTGCCCGCGCCCGCCGCCATGGTGTCGAGCAGCTTGGCGAAATTGTCCTGCAGCGCCTGCAACGTATCGCGGCTGCCGTGCAGGATCTCGGCGCTGTTGAGCAACAGATCATCCCCCCAGCCCAGCGCGCCGCCATCGGGCAGACCGATGATCTGGTCGACATCGAACAGCACATTCATCTGCTCGATCACGTTCAGCGTGATGTAGCTGCCGCCGACGATGATCAGATCGTAATGCATCGACAGCGCCTCGATCGTGGTGAAGTTCGACAGCGTGTTGTCGCCGGTGCTGATCTGGCTGGCCGAAGCGGTGAACACGGCCTCGACCCGGTCATGGTCGCTGGCGAAGATATGCTGCTCGATGCGGTTTTCGAACACCACATCGCCTTCGATCCGCTCGACCTGCCAATAGGCGGGCAGCTGAAGCGGGCCCTCTTGCGCAGGAGAGGCCGCGGGATCGTCGGTGCCGTCCGGGCCGGGCGGCAGGATCAGCGCGGGGTCGATCTGCGCCGCGTTGAAGGCACGGGCCATGCCCGGCACATGGAAGGCCCCGGCCCCGCTGTCGGCGGCCTCTGTGGCCCCTGTCGTATCGCTGCCGGTCACGCCCGACAGATCGTCTTGCGCCTGCGCCACACCGACCTGCGCCCCCCCGGACAGGACGGCATCCACAGGGCTGCGGGCGACCAGATGGCCCGCGACCAAAGCGTCGGCGCCCCCGGTTGCGTCGGTCAGATAGACCAGATTGACCTGATTGATCACATCTATCTGCACCAGATCGCCGCCGACCAGGATCACATCGGCATCCACGCCATTTACGGCAATATAGGCCTCGTTCACGGTCAGATTGCCGCCGGTGCTCAGATGATGGCCCGCAGGCACGGCATAGGCGCTGGCGGACCCCGCATGCGGCGCCTCGGTGTCGGCCTCGCTGATTTCGGGCGGGTCGATCCGCGCGGCGATCGGGGCGGGCAGATAATCGCGATGCTCGGGCATCGCTTCGGCATGCTGCCCGTTGACATACAGCCGGTCGGTCGCATCGGTGTCCGATGCCACGCCGGGCGCCAGCCGGATCAGCCCCCCCTCGCCCTGATCTGCTGGCAGTGCGGTGATGGCCTGCGCAAAGCTCAGCGCCTCGGACGCGCCGGGCGGGCCCGCATCGGGCAGCATCTGCGAGATAAGACCGGACAGATCGCCGCCCAGAACGGTCGCCTGCTGCGCATAGTCGTGCAGCCGCGCGGTCAGATCTTCGGGGGCGATGAACTCTGTGCCGCCGCGAAACGAAAGCAGGTCATTGTCCGACAGATACAACACCTGGATCGTGACCGTCAGCAGCTCGGGCGGCAGCGGGATCGTCCAGTGGACATCGGCGCCGCGCGCCGGGGCCGCGGGCACGTCGAACTGATCGGAATGCCGCATTTCCGGGGATGCGACCTGAACATGCGCGGGCGGCGCGATCTGCCAGGCCCACGGCTCGGGCTGGCCTGGCGCGGCCACCGGCAAGGCAAGCCGCAGCTTGGGGTCGAAATCCTCCAGATCATAGGGCGAGGTGATATGGATGCGCACCTGCACCGGATCGAAGGTGGTATCGGGCGCGGCCGGATGGCCGCGAAAACTGTCATACGCCTCGCGCAGGCGCGCGGCTTCGGTGTCCATCTGGAACGCGCCGATGAAATGCGCGACAGTTTCAGTGATGTGATCAAATGCCATGAGACGCGCCCCCCGATGCGTCTGCCCCCCCGGTGCCTGCGGTTCAGGCGGGGCTGTTTTCTGACGAAAAGCAGCCAGACGGGCCCCGTCAGGGGCCCGCCGTATCGGTTCAGGTTCAGCTCATGTCGTCATCGCCGATCAGCGTGGTGCTGTGGTTGCCACCGACCACGGTCATGTCGACGGTATTACCCAGCACATTGGCGCCCATGACGATGTTCTGGTTGAACGCCGCCAGATCCAGCGTCGCCGATGCGGAGGCATGGGATTCCCCGGTGACATAGCCATCGTCACCGTTATGCGAGCCCCAGACACCGGCGCTGCCCCCGGCCCCGCCGTCACCGTTGAACACATCGCCCGCAGCCCCGCCATAGGCGCTGCCGCCGGTGCTGTCGCCGATCACGCCGTCGCCGCCATAGCCATAGCCGCCATTGCCGCCATGGGCATAGCCCGCGCCGCCATCCCCGGTGCTGCCCAGCATCGCGCTCGACATGCCCGACCCATCGGCACTGCTGTTGGCGGCGTTTTCGGAATAGCCCCCCGTGCCATAGCCCGAAATCGCCTGCGCCATCCCCTCGGCGCTGCCGTCGATGTCGTGATCGGCAAAGAGGTAGGTGATCCCGCCATCACCGGCATCGCTGTCGGCACCCCCGTGGCCATCCGCGGCGGATTGCGCCCCCGAGCTGGCCTGGTTGACGCCCATGCCGCCCTGCGTGGTGCCGGTGCTGGCCTGGCCGGTGCCGTCGCCCTGATTGGCCGCATAGGCGTCATTGCTGCCGCCATTGCCGCCCTGCGACGACCCGATGCCCTGGCCCGTGCCAACCGCGCCGACATCGCCGGATTCGGCCCCCGCCGCACCGCCGTCACCGCCCTGAGAGGAACCGATGCCCTGGCCCGTGCCGGTCCCGGTCGCCTCGGAGGAGGCCACGCTGCCGCCGCCGCTGTCACTGCCGCCATGCGGCATGCCGAGCCCGGACATCATCATGCCCATCGGGCCGCTGGCGCCGCCGCTCTTGGCATCGGCATCGCTTTCCGCGGCGCCCAGACCGCCACCCAGTCCCAGCGCACCGGAATCGCCGCCGTCACCGCCCTCGGCCCCGGCGCCCGACGCCCCGAGCCCCAGGCCAAGGCCCAGACCCTCTGCCGAGGAATCGCCGCCATTGGCATCTTCGGCTTCGGCCGTCGCACCATTGGCGCCCACGCCAAGACCCAACGCCAGGGCACCGGCATCGCCACCCGTGGCATCCTCGGCCTCGGCTTCGGACGCGGCCCCCGACAGGCCCAGACCAAGACCCACGGCCCCCGCATCACCGCCACTGCCGCTTTGGCCCGTGGTCGAGGATTCATCCTCGACATGGGTGTCGATATCGGTATCGGCGTCGGCATCGCCGCCGCGCCCGCCGGTGGTTTCATTGTCCAGATCGGCCTGGCTCAGGCCCAGACCCAGCGCGGCAGAGTTCACCGCCGCATCGCCGCCGCTGCCGGTTTCGGTTTCGGCATTGCCGCCTTCGTCGCCTTCGCCATCACCGCCCGCCGCAAAGCCGCCAAGCGCCGCGCCCCCCCAGGCCACACCGCCATTGGCCGCGCCTTCGCCGCCGCCAGCACCGCCGCTGGAGCTGGTGTTGATCCCGTCAGCCGAGGTGGCATGACCGCCCGCCGCCGTGCCATCGAAGTTGAACGCGGCATTGTTGCTGACGCTGGGATCATAGAGCGTGTCATCGTCATAGAGGCTGGCGTTTTGCGCGTTGACCACGCCCGTCGCCATGCCGCCACCCGTCAACGAATTGTTCAGGATATTGCTCAGCGACTGGTCATTGCCGGTCTCGATGTCACGCCCGGCGCCGTAGAATTCGCCGATCGAGGCATGGTCCGACAGGTCAATGTCAATATTGTCGTCATCGCGGGGAATCCATTCGCCGCCCCCGAAATCGATGTTCACATCGACATCGTTGGAATTGGCGTTGCTGTCATCCCCGCCATTGCTGTTTTGCTGCTGCTGGTGTTGCTGTTGCTGCTGGTTCTGATCGGTTTCGGTCCGGGTGTCGGTGTCGGTATCGACCTTCACCTCGGAATTCGCGACCGCACCGGCGTTGGCGTCTGCATCGGCATCCGCATCTGCGTCGGCATGCTGTTGCTGCTGCTGATTGTCGATGTCGATATCGGCCTTTTCGATCTCGATCTCGGCATCGACATCAATGTCGACCTCTTCCACTTCCAGATCGTCGAACATCACCTGATTGGTGCCGCTGTGACCTCTGCGGGACATGGCTTCTCTCCTCGGTTTGCTGCCCCGAGCACCGCCAGTCATCTCCAAAGCGGCATAGACAGGGCTGGTTGCGTTGATCGGCTCCCTCGTGGGATCGGCCAGACAACAGCGCACCGATCACTGCCGCCGATGGCGTCAGTGCCCGTCGTTCCGCGCAGTCGGACCCCAAGGGCCATGCTGCGCAGACATCGCTGTTCCTGATTCGTCGGGGCCCTGGCCCCACTCCCCCAAAACCGATCCTGACCCCTGAGGGCCAGCAAACTCAGGCTGCCAGCAAGCTCTGGACCGTGCTAGATGACCAAATGGTTAGTTTTTTGCGAATTTCAGCCAAGACACTGATTTTATTAACGATCTATCAAAGATTGCAGAACAGCCACGGGCGCGGGGTCTAATCCTGTCGGCGGGGCTGCACGACAGGGCCCGCAATCAGCAATACCCCAAGATGCCCCAAGGTAAAGTCATGCGGGCAATCATGTTTCACGCCTGGGTTGTATTGGGTCGGCCCTGCCATTTCGCAGCCCCAAGGCGACCCGCCGGTCAAGAACGAATCATTCAAGCGGGCGGCGATAATCTTTCGATTAGTTTCAGGAACAGCCGTTTTGAGCTATTATTCCCACAGGGAATAGAAAACAGCCCAAAAAAAGGGCTGGCAATTATTAAGTATTGTGATTGGGGGGAAGATCAGTGACTGGCACCAGTTCCGTCGTGCGGCCCGCCGAAGGCACGCGCGATCAGATTGTTTATATCGGCAGCACGTTTGTTTTTCCGGACGTCATGCTGCGTCTCGTGGGGAGCGAGATCAGCGACATTGGCACCCGGCGGATCGAGCGCAGTGAATTCGATGCAACCGGGGCGCCTGGGGGGGCACGCCTGGTGGTCTTTGAAGAAACCTATGGTGCGTCTTTGTTCGAAACCCCCGAGAGGATGCGGAGCCTGTGCGGCAGGGCGGCGCCGGTGCTGGCCTATCGCGATTGCGAACTGGCGCGCAGGCTGCTGCACCGCCAGCAGGACCGCATCTCAAGCGAGCAGATGCGGTTCTTGCCGATCAGCATGCCCATCGAGGCACTGGTCGCGCTGATGAAGGTGTTCCTGTCGGGGGAAATCCTTGTGCCCGCAACACTGGTGGGCCGTTCGGATGCGCAGGAGGCCGCGTATCAGATGGCCGCCGAACGGCGACCCTGCGAGGGTCTGACCGCGCGCGAAAGCGAGGTCTTGCATCTGGCTGCGCAGGGCCAGCGCAACAAGGTCATCGCCAATGCGCTAGGTCTGTCCGAACATACCGTCAAGCTGCACATCCACAATATCATCGCCAAGCTGGGTGTTGCCAACCGCACCGAGGCCGCGAGTCGATACATGGCCGCGCAGGGCCGCAGCTGATGCGCCCCGCCGCCTCCAGCTTCGACGGGGCGCTGCAAGAGATTGGCCGACTGACCTATGTCTGGACGAATACCGAAAGTCTGCTGGTGCATGTCATTGCCGGGCTGATCGGCTGCGACAAGGATACCGCGCTGATCCTGTTTCTGACGCTCAACACCACCCGTGCGCGGGTGGATCTGGTCGAACGTCTTGCCAAGCACAAGGGCCTGCCCGAGGCGGATCTGAACCGACTTCTGCAGGTGACCAAAAAGATGGTGCGGCATGCGGCCGAGCGGAACCGTTACAACCACGCGATCTATGCCTTCGACCCGGATGGCGGCGGTATCAGCACGATCCAGATGCGGATCGCCGACCGCCGTGATGCCATCCGCATGGGGGAAAAACGACGCCTCGACGCCGAGGCGATTTCCGGCCTGCGCGAGACCATATCCGATCTGACCACCCTGAACCGCGATCTCTGGGAGATGATCCGTGCCTTCGGCTATCCGTGCTGATCTGCCTGCAGGGCGTTGTTTCTGTGGGTGTTTGAACCCAGGGATTAACGCTGTGATCCGGCGCTGTTGTGCCCGCTGAAAACCGGGCCATTTGCGTTCAAAGCTTTGGCGATCCCGGAAGGAATCGAACCCTCAACCTGCCGATTAGAAGTCGGCTGCTCTATCCAGTTGAGCTACGGGACCGCACGCCTCCGTTTTGCGCCATGGCGCGGGCGCGTGCAAGCCCGTCAGATCACAAGCGTCATAAAGGTCGAATTCGGATCGGGGCGATAGCCGGCGAAGGGTTCGCATTCGACAAAACCCGCCGCCAGGTAAAGGCCGCGCGCCGCCAGAAACGACGGTTGCGCACCGGTTTCCAGGCTGATCCGGGCGAAACCGGCCTCGCGCGCTTCGGTAATCAGATGATCCAGCATCATCCGCGCAAGGCCCCGCCCGCGCAGCTCCAGCAGGATATGCATGGATTTGATCTCGGCATGGGTCGGGTCGATCCGCTTGAGTGCGCCCATGCCCACAGCCCGCCCCTCTTCACGCATCACGAAAAAGGCGATCCCGGGGGCGGCAAGCGCCGAGGCGGGCAGCATGTGGATCGATTCGGGCGGCGTATCGGCATGCATCGCATCGGTATGGCGGCGATGCAAAAGCGCCAGATCTTCCTGCACGGGATGTTCGCGGGTGATGGTGATCATCGGCTTCTCCGAACGACTGATGAGGGTGGTACATCAAATGCACCACCCTATTGTCGCCACTTGGCGATGAAAGGAAAGGGGGCAGCGCGAATAGACCCGCGCCCCCCTGCCCGTCTTTTCACCCCTGCAACCAACCCGCCAGTTTTTCCGGGTCAGGCAGACCGCCCGCATGCACCAGCTTGCCGTCGACGCTGATCCCCGGTGTGGACATCACACCCGCACGGGCGATCGCGGCCATGTCGGTGACTTTCTCGACCTGCACCTCGATGCCCAGTTCGGCGGCGGCCGCGCGCATCATCTCCGCGGTCGTTTCGCAACGCTTGCAACCGGGACCATAGATTTTGACGTCTTTCATCATGCTCTCCTCAGAACAGAGCGTTGAACAGGAAGCCGACACCCAGAATACCTGCGGTGACGACGCCGATGAACACCGCCAGCAGGCGCAGCGTCAGCACCTGACGCAGAATGATCATCTCGGGCAGGCTCAGCGCGATCACCGACATCATAAAGGCCAGCACCGTGCCAAGCGCGGCGCCCTTGCCCAGCAGCGCCTCGACGATCGGGATGACACCGGCGGCGTTGGTGTACATCGGCACGCCCAGCACCACCGCCGCGGGCACCGACCACCAGGCATCCGCGCCCATGATCCGTTCGAGCAGCGATTGCGGCACATAGCCGTGGATGGCCGCCCCCATGCCGATGCCAAGCAAGATCCACAGCCAGACCTTCGCAAAGATCTCGCGCAGGGCATCGAAGCCGCGGCGATAGCGTTCCGGCCAGCTGAACGCCGTGCCCTCGACCGCGCCCGGCGTTGCCGCGCCGGAATGGATGTCGCGCACCCAGTCCTGCAACCATCCCTCCAGATGCAGCCGCCCGATCACCCAGCCTGCGACGATGGCGATGCCCAGCCCGAAGGCAAGATAGACCGCCGCCACCTGCCAGCCGACCAACCCGATCAGCAGGATCAGCGCCACCTCGTTCACCATCGGCGCCGCGATCAGGAAGGAGAACGTCACCCCCAGCGGCACCCCGGCCGAGACGAAACCGATGAACAGCGGCACGGCCGAGCACGAACAGAACGGCGTCAGCACCCCCAGCCCCGCCGCCATGCCATTGGCCACGCCCTCACGCCGCCCCGCCAGCAACGCGCGGGTCTGCTCGGGCGAGAAGAAGCTGCGCACCACGCCCATCGCGAAGACGACCAGCGCCAACAGCATCATCACCTTGGGCACGTCATAGAAGAAGAACGCCAGCGCCGCGCCCAGATGGCTGTCCGGCGCAACCGGCAACAGCCCGACCAGAGCCGCCGACAGCGCGGGAAGGCGGGTATAAAGCGCCCACCAGACCACGGCGGCCGCCAGAACGACGACGCTCCATTGCCATGCGGGACGGGATTTTGTGGGGGAAAGCGTGGTCATGCGGCGCTCCTGTCTTGCACCCGGCCTTCCGTCGCCGCAGCGGCCAGAACCGCCGCCACGACCGCCTCGGTTTCAGCGGGCAGATCAGGGTTGATACGATAGCGCACCCATTGCGCGTCACGCCGATCCACCACCAGCCCGGCAGTCTTGAGCACCCCCAGATGCCGCGACAGGCGACTTTGCGTGGCCGACAGACGGTCAAGCAACTCGCAGGCACAATGCTCACCATGATCCCACAGGATTTGCATCGCCCCCAAGCGGGTCGGGTCAGCCAATGCGGACAATGTTTGAACGATCATCACAACCTCATTTGCTTATGCGCATAAGCGCATTAAGCGGAGGCAAAAGCGATGCTACCTGATGCCGCAGCCGCGCTCCCTGCGCCCCGGGGCGACGTGCCATCTCAGGCCCCCCGATCGACCTGCGCTTTCCCTGTCCGTGGTATCAAGCCAAGCTCTGATCGACGTTGACGGGAAAACCCCGTGGCAGGTCACACTGCATATTCAGCGAAAGACCGCTTCCCGCCCGCTCCGCCGCGCCGACCGAGGCCTCGGATTGCACATCCAGCTCCAGTGGGCGCAGGTCGATCCCCTCGGCAGCGCCGTTCTCGACCACATCCCGCGCCTTGGCGGCATTGCGCCCGGCGATATCGCACATCGAAGCATAGACGCGCAGCTCGCGGCGGGCGAGCGCCAGCGCGGTCAGCCCGCCACAGCCGCTCGACGCGCCGGTGACAAGTGCGATTTTCTTGCTCATCAGATCATGCCGCCATTGGCGCGCAGCACCTGCCCGTTGACCCAGCCGCCATCGGGGCCGGTCAGAAAGGCCACCGTGTTGGCGATATCCTCGGGCGTGCCGAGCCGTTCCAGCGGATTGGCCTTGGCGAGTCTCTCGATCAGCGCCTCGGGCTTGCCGTCAAGGAACAGATCGGTCCCGGTCGGTCCCGGCGCAACCGCATTCACCGTGATCGCCCGGCCGCGCATCTCCTTGGCCAGGATGCCGGTCAGCACCTCGACCGCGCCCTTTGTCGCGGCATAGACACCATAGCTCTCGAATTTCAGCGCTGCGACCGAGGAGGACAGATTGACGATCCGCCCGCCATCGCGCATCCGCCGCGCGGCCTCGCGCAGGGTATTGAGCGTGCCCTTCAGATTGATCGCGATCTGGCGGTCGATATGGGCGTCATCGGCTGCGGCCAGCGGGCTGAGCTGCATGATGCCGGCGTTGTTCACCAGCACGTCGATGCCGCCAAAGGCCGCCTCCGCGGCGTCGAACATCGCCCTGACTGCCGCGGGGTCGGACACATCGGCCTGCACGGCGATGGCGCGCCCGCCCGCGCCCTCGATCGCCGCGACGACCTTGGCCGCCGCCTCTGCAGCGCCGGTGTAGTTGATCACGAGGTTGAAGCCGTCCTGCGCCAGCCGGGTCGCGATGGCGGCACCGATGCCGCGCGAGCTGCCGGTGACAAGGGCGGTTTTGGTCGGTCCAGACATGGGGTGCTCCTGTCTCGGGTTTCGGATGAAACAGATATAACCCTGGAATATTCTGGATAATCTGCGAAAAATTGGCATCACAATTCGCCAATTTCGGATACTAAGCCTCGATGGACCGCCTTGACGCCATGCATGTCTTCGCCCGGGTGGCCGAGCGGCGCAGCTTTACCCGGGCCGCCGCCGATCTCGGGCTGCCGCGTTCGACCGTCACCGATGCGGTCAAGGCACTGGAGGCGCGGCTGGGGGTGAAGCTGTTGCAGCGCACCACCCGCACTGTGGCGCCGACGCTCGATGGCGAGGCCTATTATCAGCGCTGTCTGCGGATCCTGGCCGATATCGAGGATGCCGAGGGTGCCTTTGCCGGGGCCCTGCCCAAGGGCCGGTTGCGCGTCGATGTGCATGGCACGCTGGCGCGGCATTTCGTGCTGCCGCATCTGCCCGGGTTCCTGCGCGCCTATCCCGATCTCGAGGTCTACATGAGCGAGGGCGACCGGCTGGTCGATCTGATCCGCGAGGGGGTCGATTGCGTACTGCGCGTGGGCGAGCCGCAGGACAGCGACCTGATCGCGCGGCGGATAGCGATGCTACCCGAGGTGACGCTGGCCGCGCCTGACTACCTTGCCCGCCACGGGGTGCCGCAGCAGCCGGACGCGCTGGAGGGGCACCGGATGGTGGGGTTTCGCTCGACCGCGACGGGGACGGTGCTGCCGCTGGAATTCCGCGAGGGGGGCAAGACGCGCGACGTCACGCTGCCGGTGCAACTCGCGGTGAATGCCGCCGAAAGCTACCTCGCTGCCGCGCGGCAGGGGCTGGGGCTGATCCAGATCCCGCGCTACCACGCCGAGGTGGATCTGACGCGCGGCACGCTGATCGAGGTCCTGCCCGACCACACGCCACCGCCCACGCCGGTCTCGCTGCTTTATCCACGCTACCAGCAGCTCTCGCCGCGTGTACGGGTGTTCCTCGATTGGGTCACCCCGCTCTTTGCGCAGCCCGCAGATTGTCGGGACTGATCCGCCGCCCGATGCGGCCTCAGCCCCACGCCTCGAAGGCACGCAGATCCTCGAGCAACGTCGACCCTGCGGGATACCAGTCGATCTGGCCCCGGGTCAGGGCGCTGCTGGCGGGCATGTCGAGCCCGGCAAAGCCCGTAAATCAGCCCAGATGTCGGGCCAGCGCCTCCCCTTCGAGCGACACCAGCGGCAGGCCGAGCTTCGCCGCAAAGAGGTCACCCTGCGCGCCAATATCAGCCCGACCTGGTGCACCTGGCTTGAACAGGGGCGCCCCCCCCCTCGGTCGATGTGATCGAGCGCATCGCCAAGGGCCTGATGCTGACCGAACCCGAGCGCGAACCCCTGCATATATTGGCCTTTAGCCACCCGCACTCGCCACGGTTTCGCGCGGAAAGTCAGATCACACCACGCCTGCAGAGGGGGCTTGACGCGACGCCGCATGGCCGTTTCGAGCCCTATGCAGACGTTTGATCACTCCCTACTATTCCGACCCATTCTAGCGCCGAGCATTGTGAGACCATGAACTTACGTCACACCAAGATCGACATCGACCGCCTTCGCGACATTGGGTGGGCAAAATGGGACCCAATTGGACTACTTAGCAGCGAAGAGGCGTGGAGAGGTAAGCCTTTCGAAGACGAATACGATGCCTACCTACTCAGAGCAGCGGGCATGCTTAGAAATGGGCAAACGCAGGAAGAAGTTGTCGATTATCTCCTTGGGATTGAGGTGGATAATATGGGGCTGGGCACTCCAAGCGATGTATTAAAGGCGCGCACGCGACTTGTGGATCTCGTGAAGGCCATAGGGGATGACCCGCTTCTGTGGGGAGGGTGTTAAGAATATTCGGCGTCTTACACGTGAATTGTCGGCTCCTCCCGCATCAGCGACACTCGCCGCCAAACTTCGCCGCGGCTTTGCGTGCTCTCGACCGGCGGGTAAGGACCGAATACAACACACCATAGAAGTCGACCGGGGGGACACCCTGCCCTCCAAATCCCTGCGCAATTCCCCATCTCCGCGTCAAAACCTGTCCTATTGCGGTGTCTCCAGGAGCGATCTAAACTCGCATCATAATATCTATCGCCTTGGAGCATATGGGCTTTTTTAACTTCATACGATCACGGCCCGACGACAAGGTTCCTTTGCTAGAACGGTGTCTGTCAGTCGATCTCGAGGTCAATCCCAAGACTGCCGAGATATTTGATCTGGCTGCAGTGCAGCATGGTAATGGCCCCGCGGTTGTGGCGCCGAAGGGCGAGCTCAAGACGGCGCTCGACCGGCTTGAAAAGGCGCTCGACAAGACGCCGCATGTCATCGGCCACAACATCCTGCGCCACGACATCGAGCATCTGCTGGCGGCGCGCCCGCGGTTAGCGGCAAAGATGACAGCGCCCATCGATACGCTTTGGCTCAACCCTCTGGCGTTTCCGCGCAACCCCTACCATCACCTCGTGAAACATTACCATGACGGGCGGTTGCAGGCGGGGCATGTGAATGACCCCGAGCTTGATGCGCGGCTGGTGTTTGAGGTGTTAGAGAACCAGGTTAAGGCGCTGGCCGAGATCGGGGCGCAATCGCCCGAGACCCTGATTGCCTATCATTACCTTGCAACCCGCAGGGTTCATGCCGATGGCTTTGACGCAGCCTTCACCCATATCCGCGAAGCCCCGCTGCCCGATCGCGCCACTGCCTTTGTCGCAATCAGGGCGCTCCTTATGGGCAAGGCATGCGGTGCGCAGATCGGGCCCGTCCTCGATGAATTATCCGACCCGCAAATGGGCTGGCCGCTGGCCTATGCGTTGGCCTGGATCTCGGTTGCGGGTGGCGAATCCGTCATGCCGCCCTGGGTGCGGGCGAGCTTTCCCCAGGCCGCGCTGATCGTGCGCGCGCTGCGCGATACCAACTGTGGCGACCCAAGCTGCGAATGGTGCGCTGAAAAGAACAACCCCGTTGGCGCGCTGAAAAAGTGGTTCGGCTTTGAGGGGTTCCGTCCGCAGCCAGTGGATGAGAACGGTCGACCGCTGCAAGAGGTTATTGTGGCCGAGGCGATGAGCCATGCAAATGTGCTGGGCATTCTGCCCACCGGCACCGGCAAATCTGTCTGCTATCAGGTCCCGGCGCTCAGCCTTTATGACAAGACCGGCGCGCTGACGGTGGTGATTTCGCCGCTCGTCGCGCTGATGGCCGATCAGGTGCAGGGGATGGAGCGCGCCGGGATCACTTCGTCGGTGACGATCAACGGCATGCTTTCAATGCCCGAGCGGCAAGATGCGCTGGACCGGGTGCGGCTCGGGCAGGCCGCGATCTTGCTGATTTCGCCGGAGCAATTGCGAAGCGTGTCGATCCGTTCGGTGCTGAAGCAGCGCGAAGTGGGGCTTTGGGTACTGGACGAGGCGCATTGCGTGTCGAAATGGGGGCACGATTTTCGGCCCGACTACCGTTATATCGGCCGCTTCATCCGCGAGTTTTCGGGCGATGCGCCGCTTGCCCCGGTTCTGTGCCTGACGGCCACCGCCAAACCCGAGGTGGTGCGCGATATCACCGAACATTTCCACGAGCGGCTCGGCGTTGAGCTTGGGCTTTTCGACGGCGGGGCCACGCGCACCAACCTGAGATTTTCAGTGCAGCCAACCGGCAAAGGCAGCAAGCTCGGCGATATTCTGGCGGTGATTTCCGAGCACTTGCCTGAGGGCGAGCAATCGGGGGCCGTGGTGTATTGCGCCACCCGCAAGGAGACCGAGCGCGTCGCGGGTTTCCTCAAGGCGCAGGGGCTGGCGGCGGAGCATTTTCACGCCGGGCTGACCGCAGACGACAAGCAGGCGGTGCAAGAACGCTTCCGCACGGGCGATTTGCGGGTGATTGCGGCCACCAACGCTTTCGGGATGGGAATCGACAAACCCGATATCCGGCTGGTGGTTCACGCCGATATTCCCGGCTCGCTTGAAAACTACCTGCAAGAGGCAGGCCGCGCCGGACGCGATCGGGCGCCAGCCGATTGTGTGCTGCTCTATCATTCCGACGATGTCGAACGGCAGTTTTCTCTCACCGCGCGTTCACGGCTTGAGCGCCACGAGATCGGCGCCATTCTCAAGGCGCTGCGCCGCCTTGACGAACACACACGCAACAGTGGCGAGGTGGTGGCAACGCCCGGCGAGATCGTGCGCGAAGAAAAAGACCGCGAATTCGTGCGCGACAGTGCCACCGATGACACACGCGTTAAAACGGCGGTGTCCTGGCTCGAGGAAGCCACGCTGGTCACGCGTGAGGAAAACCGGGTTCAGGTGTTTCCCTCCTCTCTCATGGTGCGCACGGTGGCCGAGGCAGAAGCCCGCCTGAATGGCGCCGAAATCACCCAAGCGTGGCGCGACCAGCTTTTAAGCATTGTGCGCCATGTGATGAACACACCCTCCGATCAAGGCATTTCGACCGACGAGCTGACCGGCATCAGCGGTCTTTCGCATCGTGCGCTAAGCAAGGCGATGGCCGATCTCGAAACCCTTGGGATTGCACGCAATGACATTGCCGTCACCGTCTCGGTGCATATCGGGGTTGAAAACCAGTCGCGCCAGCGCATGACGCGCGCCATGCGGCTGGAAAAGGCGTTGATTGCGCGGATGCGCGAACTGGCGCCCGAGGCGGGTGTGGGCGATAGTGCTGTGCTTGATCTGGCAACGGCGAGCCAGATTTTGCGCGGCGAGGGCCAAGAGGATGTAAGCCCGCATGTCCTGGAACGGCTCTTGCGCAGCATCGAGCGCGACGGGCGCGACAGCGACGGCGGGACAGGCAACATTCGTCTGCGCAAGCTCTCCAGCAAGACGCTTGAGGTCGTGTTACAACGCTCGTGGCGCGTTGTGGAGCAGACTTCTGAAGTGCGCTGGATGGCCGCCGAAAAGCTCCTCGATTTCCTGATCGCCACACTGCCCGCAGGCACACGCGGCAAGGATATTCAGGTAAACACGACCGTCGGTGATATGATGGCGGCCCTGACCGGCGACGCGTTTCTGAAGGCCGCGGGCGTGAAGGACATGACCAAGCTCATGGAGCGCGCGCTTTTGTGGCTGCACGAACAACAGGTGATGACGCTCGGCAAGGGGCTGACCGTGTTCCGCTCGGCGATGACCATCTATCTGAGCCCAAGCCGTGCCGGTTTCACCAAAAAGGACTTTCTGCCGCTTGAAGAGCACTACCGCGAACAAACGCTGCAAACCCATGTTATGGCGGCCTATGCGGAGAAGGGGCTGGAGCAGATCAACGAGGCTGTGCGCCTTTCCGAAGATTACTTCGCGCTCGATCAGGACCGTTTCTTGCAACGCTGGATGCCCGGACGCAGCGTCGAAATTCGCCGCCAGACCACTGGCACGGCATGGAAGCAGATCGTCGAAAATCTGGGCAATCCGATCCAGCAAGAGATTGTCGCTGACGAGCGTGAAGAAACCAACGTGCTGGTGCTGGCGGGGCCGGGATCGGGCAAAACGCGGGTGCTGGTGCATCGCATCGCCTATCTTTTGCGGGTAAAGCGCGAAGACCCGCGTGGCATTCTCGTGCTGAGCTACAACCGCCATGCCGCCGCCGAGATCCGCGCCCGCCTGCGCCATCTGGTCGGTGAGGATGCAGCCTACGTCACCGTTTCGACCTGTCACGCGCTGGCAATGCGGCTCGTTGGGGCAAGCTTTGCGGGCGGCCCCACAGAGCCGCGCGACTTTGATGCGATCCTGCGCGAGGCGGTGCGCCAGATCAACGGCGAGGGTCTGAGCAAATCCGAGGCCGAGGCGCAGCGCGAGGCGCTTATTCAGGGCTATCGCTGGATTTTGGTGGATGAATACCAAGACATCGGCCCCGAGGAATACGCGCTGATTGCCGCCGTTGCCGGACGCTCGATCGACGACCCAGACCAGCGGCTGAGCCTTTTTGCCGTGGGAGACGACGATCAGAATATCTATGCCTTCACCGGTGCCTCGATCTCGTTCATCCGCCGCTTCGAGGAAGATTACCGCGCCAAGCCGAAGTTCTTGACCGAGAACTACCGCTCGACCCGCTATATCATTGATGCCTCCAATCAGGTGATCGAACCCGCCCGCGGTCGCATGAAGGCGGGTCATGCGATCACCGTGGACAAACTGCGCAGCCTCGATCCCGGTGGTGGTGTGATGGCGCAGTATGATCCGGTTGGCCGCGGGCGCGTGCAATTTTTAGACGTAGGCGCAGACGACACTGAACAGGCGGTCGCGGCCGTCGACGAGTTGGTGCGACTTTCGCGGCTGGAACCCGGCTTTAGCTGGGCGCGCACAGCCATCATCTCGCGCGATTGGCGGCGGCTTGGTCCGGTGCGCGCATATGCCGAAAAGCTCGGGCTACCCGTTGAAATGGCCAACGAAAAGCTGCCAAGCATCTGGCGCCTGCGCGAGATGCAGCGCCTTGTAGCGAGTTTGCGCAGGCGCCCGACGGCACTCCTCAAGATCCAGAACATCCTTGATGTTCTGAACGAACAGCGTTCGAACCGATGGGTCGATCTGATCGCCGAGGGCATTGCAGACCTTGCGCGCGAACTGGGCAACAAGCCAATCCCTGTGCCCGATGCGATCGAATGGCTGGCGGAATGGGCACAGAATGTCCGCAGCGCGCAACGGGGGCTGTTGCTGCTCGCCGTGCGCGGCATCAACGCCCAAGTGAAAGCCACCCAACATGACGAGATGAGATAATGAGCAGCCGATCTGAACGCCGGGTATCGGTGCGCCTTGTCGCGACCGGTGGGCAGGCGCTGAAGGCCGAACTGGTGGGCATCGGCCAGGAGGGTGCCCGGGCGCTGACCCTGATCGAGGCGGCAGGCCCACGGGCGGCGGCGGGGCTCAACGCCGCCGGGGTGTCGGCTGGCGAGGCCATGCGCCAGATGCAGGACCTCGCCGATCGGGCGGCACGGGCTGCGACGGCTTTGCGCCAGGCGGGGGCGGTATCCGGCACAGTCATGAACACGGTGAACCGATCCACCGGCGTCTCGGGCGGCATGGCGCGCGACGCGGCGGATGTTGCGGCCTATGGTCGGGCGCTTGATGACCTCCGCGCCAAGCACAACCCGCTCTTCGCGGTAGTGCGGGAGTATCGATCAACCCTGACCGAGATCCGACAAGCGCACCGGGTTGGGGCGATTTCTGCCGAAGAGATGACGGCAGCCATTGCCCGCGAGCGGCAGGCAACTCTGGCCAGCATCGCGGCGATCAAGGGTCGCACCACCGCGCTGGGCGGAATGAGCAATGCCACGCGCAACGCCAGCCACCGTATGGCGAACCTGTCCTTCCAGCTACAGGATATCGGGGTGTCACTCGCAGGCGGCATGAATCCCTTCATGGTCATGGCGCAGCAGGGCAGCCAGATTTCTCAGATTTATGGCTTTGGGAATGGCGGGGTCGGCGCCCTCTTCCGTGACCTGGGCGGCATGGCCCGCACCCTTGGCCAAGGCATCCTGCAAGTCGCTGGGCGCTTCCCGCTGGTGACGGCCGCCGTGGCGCTGGGCTCGGCCGCGATTGCCGGGATGCGGAACGAGATCAACGAGACCACTGGCGCGCAGGTCAGTTTCACGGACGTGGCGAGGGCGGCCTGGCAGGTCTTTGCGGAGAACGTCTACCAGATCGGCAAGCCCGTCTTCGATACGATCCGGGGCTGGTGGGACAATGCCGTCGCCTGGGCGGATTGGGCCTGGGAGCGGATTGTCGACGGCGTGATCTGGATGGGCGACCTCGTCATTAACGGCTTCAAGGTTGCAGCCGCAGGCGCCACCTATGCCTTCCAGGGCGTGCCCGATGCCGTCGGGGCCCTCGCTGTTGGCGCCGCGAACGCCGTGATCGATGCCGTCAACTGGATGATCGAGAAGGCGCTGGCCGGGATCAACGCCCTGGCCGAAGCGGCGAATGCGGCGCTCGAAGCTGTCGGTCTTGATCCCGCCCTGTCCACTTTGGACCCGGCGACGTTTCGGATCGACAGCGTGGCAAACCCCTATGCCGCCCGAGATGCTGAACGCAGGTCAGCTCTAGCGGAACAAATCCGCGGCATCGTCTCGGGCTCGCCGCTGTCGGAATACTTCAACGATGTCCGCGATCGGGCGCTGCAAATCTCCATCACACCCGACGATCCGGCGGCGGGAGGCGCGGGCGGCGGCGGAGGGCCGTTGCAGACGGCCGAGGAAGTGGCTGCCGCAGCCGATGTCGCGGCGACCGGCTGGGCGGCGGTCAGCGAAGCGCTCTCCACCTACGCAGCCGAGGCCGCCAATTGGGGCGGCAGCGTCGGCGAGGCGATCACCTCGGCTTTCCGTGCCGGGGAAGAAGCCGTCGCCGAGTTCGTCCGAACGGGGAAGCTGGATTTCTCAAGCCTCGCCACCTCGATCATCGCTGATCTCGCGAAGATCGCCTTCCGCCGCTTTGTCTTTGGCCCTCTCGCCTCAGCGCTGGGCGGGGTTCTCGGCGGGATCGGCGGGGGCATCGGCGGCGGATCGATTTCCGCCGGGGTCTATCACGCGGGCGGCCGGGTGCCCGGGCCCGCCAGCATGATGATCCCCGCCGCGGCCTTCGCCACCGCCCCCCGTTTCCACAACGGCGGCGGCATGGGTCTCGGGTCTGACGAATATGCTGCCGTCCTGCTGCGCGGCGAACGCGTCCTGAACCGTGCCGAGACCCGCGCCTGGGAAGGCGGGGCGGGCACCACCGTCAACATCTATGCCCGCGATGCCGAAAGCTTCCGCGCCTCCCGCTCGCAAGTGGCCTCCGACATCGCCCGGGCCGTGGCCTATGGCCGAAGGAGCAGCTGAATGGCGTTTCACGAGATCAGGTTTCCGGACAGTATCAGCCGGGGCGCGAAGGGCGGGCCGGAACGGCGCACCCGGATTGTCGAACTGGCCTCGGGCGACGAGGAACGCAACGCTACTTGGGCTAACTCGCGCCGCCGCTATGACGTCTCCTATGGCGTGCGCCGGGCCGACGATCTGGCCGCGGTCGTTGCCTTCTTCGAGGCCCGCAACGGCCGCCTGCACGCGTTTCGGTTCAAGGATTGGTCGGACTACAAATCCTGCCTGCCTTCGGCAGCGCCCGCGCCCACCGACCAGATCATCGGCACCGGCAACGGATCGACCGCCACCTTTGCCCTGACCAAGACCTATGCCTCCGGCGCGCAGTCCTGGGCGCGGGCAATCATCAAGCCAGTCGTTGGCACGGTGACGGTTTCGCTGAACGGGGTCACGCAAGGGTCTGGCTGGTCGGTCAACACCACCACCGGGATCGTCACTTTCACTGTTCCCCCCACCACCGGCGCAGTGATCCGCGCTGGGTTCGAGTTCGACGTGCCCGTGCGCTTCGACACCGACGAGCTGCCTGTCACGCTCGACATCGAACGCACCGGCTCCATTCCCTCCATTCCCCTGATCGAGGTGCGCCGATGACCCCACCCAAAGACCGCAACACCATGGGCTTTGTCGCCTACGTTTCACTTGCCCTCGCCCTTTCGGCCCAAGGCGGCGCCGCGATCTGGTGGGCCGGGATCATCAACACCCGCGTCGCCATGATCGAACGGCAGATGGATGACCTCCTTCTGATCCGCCCCGAGCAAATCCGCGACATGGCCGAGGCCCTGCGCGCGATCGCCGTGATCGAAGAGCGGATGATCCGCCTCGACGAGAACATCGCCCGCATCGGCGCCGCCGTCGGACGCCTCGAACAACAGGACCGCACCCCATGAAGACCCTGCCCGCAGGTTTCCAGGCGCATCTGGATGAAGGCACCACCACTCTTGCTTGGTGCTGGCGATTGCAAAGGCGCGATGGCGCCGTCTTCGGCTTTACCGATCATGACCGGGTGCTGACCTTCGCGGGCACCAGTTTCGAACCCGAGACCGGTTTCGCGGCCAGCGAGATCAGAAGCCTGGGCGATCTCTCAGTCGATGCCCAGGACGTGCAAGGCGCCCTCAGGTCAGACCGGATCACCGAGACCGATATCGCCGACGGGCTTTGGGACAATGCCGCGGTCGAGGTTTGGCTGGTGAACTGGCAAGCGGTCAGCCAGCGCCTGCTGATGCGCCGCGGCAGCATCGGCGAGATCAGGCGGGGGCGACACGCTTTCACGGCCGAAGTGCGGGCGCTGGCGCATCTCTTGAACCAGCCCGTCGGCCGAACTTTCCAGTATTTCTGCGACGCGACGCTGGGCGATGCCCGCTGTGGGGTGAACATTGTCAGCCCAGCCTATCGGGGCACAGGGTCCGTCACGGCCACGATCGGAGACAGGCGGTTTACGGTGGCGACTGGCCTCGGGGCCTTTGCCTCGGGCTGGTTCGATTTCGGGGTGGTGGAATGGACTAGCGGCGCCAATGCCGGGCGGAGGGCGGAAGTGGCAAGCCATACCCTCGCCAGCGGCACAGCCACGATCACCCTGATGGAAGCGCCGGTGCGCCCGATCGCCCTGGGCGACGCCTTTGCGATCACCGCAGGCTGCGACAAGCGCCACGCCACCTGCCGCGATCGGTTCGGCAATGCGATCAATTTCCGCGGCTTCCCCTCGATCCCCGGGGACGATCTGGTCACCCGCTACCCGAACGAGACCGACGCCAACTCCGGCGCGCCCCTGCGCCCCCTTGCCGATGGTTGAACTCCGCGCCTCGGTCGATCCCGCCCTTGTGGTGGCAATCGCGGAAAGCTGGCTCGGCACACCCTATCTGCATCAGGCCTCCACCCGCGGTCTCGGCACCGATTGCCTTGGCCTTGCCCGCGGCATCTGGCGCGATCTGCACGAGGCCGAACCGATCAGCCCACCGCCCTATACCCGCGATTGGGGCGAGAGCAGCGGCCGTGAAGTCATGTGGGAGGCCGCCCGTACTTTCCTGATCGAGATCCCCATGGGCGCCGCCGAACCCGGCGCCCTGATCCTCTTCCGCATGGTGGCAAACGGCCCGGCTAAGCATTGCGGCATCCTCGTGTCGGGGCCTGCCCTGATCCATGCCCGCGAGACCACCGGCGTCACGCGCGAACCCTTCACCCTGCCCTGGCGCCGCCGCGCCGTGGCCGCCTTCCTCTTTCCAGGCTAATCCCCATGGCAACCATGCTCTTCGCCGCTGCCGGTTCCGCAATCGGCAGCGCCTTCGGTGGCGCGTTTCTCGGCTTCAGCGCGGCAACGATCGGCGGCGCCATTGGGTCATTCGCAGGCTCGGTCATCGACAGCCTGATCATCGGCTCGCTCGCGCCTGACCAGCGCATCGAGGGCGCGAAGCTCGACGACCTGCGCCTGACATCGGCTACCGAGGGCGCCGTGATCCCCCGCATTTTCGGCACGATGCGGCTCGGCGGAAACATCATCTGGGCCACGGATTTCCGCGAGGAGCAGTTCCGCCAAACCCAAGGCGGCGGCAAGGGCGGCGGGCCGAAGGTCGTGACCGAAGGCTATCGTTACTATGCCTCTTTCGCCGTGGCGCTGTGCGAGGGCCCGATCGGTGGCGTCTGCCGCATCTGGGCCGACGGCAAACCCTTCGACGTTCCGGGCGCCGTGATCCGCGTGCACTTGGGCACGGAAAGCCAGATGCCGGACCCCTTCATCGAGGTGAAGGAAGGCGCTGGGCAGGCCCCAGCCTATCGCGGCGTCGCCTATGTCGTGTTCGAGGATCTGGCGCTTGAGACATTCGGCAACCGCCTGCCCCAGCTGTCCTTCGAGGTGATCCGGCCCTCGCCCGATCCCGCCGCTATGGAACGCCTTGTCCGCGCCGTGAACCTGATCCCCTAGGCGGGCGAGTTCGTCTATGCGACCGAGACCGTCACCCGCACTACGGCCGCCCCCGGGCTTTGGAACAGCGGCAGCGGGAATGGCACGGCAGCACCAGAGAACGAGAACAGCGTCGAAGGCCTGCCCGATCTGGTGGCATCGTTGAACCGACTTGATGCAGCATTGCCGGACTGCGAAGCGGTGTCGCTGGTCGTTTCATGGTTCGGCACCGATCTGCGGGCAGGCGCCTGCCAGATCAAGCCGGGCGTGGAATCGACGACCAAGACCACCACCCCGATGGTCTGGCAGGTGAACGGCGTGACGCGCACCGGCGCGCATGTCGTCTCCACCGTCGATGGTGGCCCAGCCTATGGCGGCACGCCAACCGATGCGGCGGTGGTGCAGGCCATCCAAGAACTGAAGGCGCGCGGCAAGCGTGTCACCTTCTACCCCTTCATCCTGATGGACATCCCGGCGGCCAATACGCTGCCGAACCCGTACTCGCCGAACGGCAGCGCGCCCGGACAGCCGGTTTACCCTTGGCGCGGGCGGATCACCTGCGCCCCGGCAGCAGGGTTTGCGGGCACGGTGGACAAGACGGCCGCGGCAGGGACGCAGGTTGCGGCCTTCTTCGGGTCAGCCGCGCCGGGGCAGTTTGTTGTATCAGGCACGACGGTCAGCTTCACCGGCAGCCCCAGCGATTGGGGCCTGCGCCGGATGATCCTGCACTATGCCCATCTCTGCGCCGCGGCCGGGGGCGTGGACGCTTTCCTGATCGGCACCGAGATGCGCTGGCTGACGCAAATCCGCTCGGCGGCGTCCACCTATCCGGCTGTCACCGCCTTCGTGCAACTCGCGGCCGATGTCAGCGCCATCCTCGGGCCTGCCACAAAGGTCAGCTATGCCGCCGACTGGTCGGAGTACTTCGGCCATCAACCGGCCGATGGTTCGGGCGATGTGTTCTTCCACCTCGATCCGCTCTGGGCCTCGCCGAATGTGGATTTCGTGGCGATCGACAACTACCTGCCGCTCTCGGACTGGCGCGACGGCGACGATCACCTCGATGCACTGGCGGGGTGGACCGGTCCGCACCAGACCGCCTACTTGCAGGCCAACATCGAAGGCGGCGAAGGCTACGACTGGTTCTATGCCTCCTCGGCCGACAGGATTTCCCAGACGCGGACGGCGATCACCGATGGTGCCGGGAAACCTTGGGTCTTCCGCCCAAAAGACCTCCGGAATTGGTGGAGCCAGCCGCATATCAATCGCCCTGGCGGCGTTGAAAGCGGCGGGCCCACCGCCTGGGTGCCCGGATCAAAGCCGATCCGCTTCACCGAAGCCGGTGCGCCTTGCGTCGATCGCGGCACCAACCAGCCGAATGTCTTTGTCGATCCCAAATCCTCGGAATCCCTGCTGCCGCATTTCTCGCGCGGTTGGCCCGACGAGTTCATCCAGCGCCGCTATGCCGAAGCGTTGATCGGCTACTGGGCGAACCCGGCAAACAACCCGACGGCGAGCCTTTATTCCGGCCGGATGATCGAGACGACCGAGATTGCGCTTTGGACATGGGACGCCCGCCCCTTCCCGGCCTTCCCCGCCCGCAGTGATGTCTGGTCCGATGCCGAGAACTGGCGGCTGGGGCATTGGCTCACCGGCCGCGCCGGGGCCACGGGCCTCGCCGAACTCGTCGCCGAACTCTGCGCTCGTGCCGGGCTGGCCCCTGCCGATCTGGACGTGACTGATTTGGCAGGGTCGGTGCCGGGTTTCGCCGTCAACGCGATCGAAAGCCCCCGCGCGTCGATCGAGACCATCGCCCGGCTTTTCGGCTTCGACGCCTTCGAGGCAGAGGGCAAAATCCGCTTCCGCATGCGCGGGCAGCGGCCCGTGGCCACAATCACTCTCGACACGCTCGTGGCGGCCAGCCGCGAGGCCGAGGATCTGGAACTGACCCGGGCGCAAGAGACCGAACTGCCCCTCGCCCTCAAATGGCGGCTGATGGCCCGCGACGAGGAGTTCGCCGGGATCACGGTCGAAGCCCGGCGGATCACCGTCGACACAGCTCGCATCTCGGCCGAGCAACTGCCGATTGCCTCGACCAGCGGTGCCGCCGAACGCGGCGTGCGCCGGGCCCTGTTTGAGGCCTGGGTCGGGCGCGAGAAGGCGAGTTTCACCTTGCCGCCGTCGCGCCTGGCGCTGGACCCGGCCGATGTGATCCTGCTCGACCACGACAACCGCCTGATCGAATTCGCCCTGACCTCAATCACCGACGGCGCTGGGCGACGGGTTGAGGCGCGGCGGTCCGATCGCGCGCTCTATGATCTGGCGCCGGGATCGGATCGGGGCGCGACCTCCGGCGCGAAGGCGGTCTACGGCCCGCCCCTCGTGGCGCTGATGAACCTTCCGCAGTTGTCGGAGGATTTTCCGGACTGGCAGCCTTATGCCGCAGCTCATGCTGCCCCATGGTATGGCACGGCCGCGGTCTGGCGATCGGCCACGACGGACGGGTTCGCTGTCCTGACCACGATTTCGCGACCGGGCTGGTTCGGCACCCTGGCCTTCCCCTTCTATGCCGGGCCCACCAACCGCTTCGATCGCGGCAACGAGCTTTGGGTCGACATGATCGCGGGCCAGTTCGCCAGCGTCAGCGACGCGGCCGTGTTTTCCGGCACGAACTGGGTGGCAATCGAGACCGCGCCTGATCTCTGGGAGATCGTGGGGTTCGCGACCGCCAGCCTGCAATCCCCCGGGCGCTGGCGCCTGACCCGATTGCTCCGCGGGCTCCTGGGCACCGAGGATGCCATCGCCAACCCGGCACCGGCCGGGGCGCGGGTCGTCGTACTGGATGGAGGGGTCAAACCCCTGCCGATCGGCAGCGCCGACTATGGCGCGGCCTGGAACTGGCGGATCGGGGCCTCGAGCAAGCCCGCAGGCGATCCGGCGAACTTGGCTGTCAGTTTCGCGCCATCAGCCCGGGGACTGCGGCCATGGCGGCCCTGTCACGCCCGGCGGGTCAATCTGCCCGGCGGTGATATCGCCCTCAGCTGGACCCGGCGCACCCGCGCTTTCGCGGGCGACAACTGGGCCCTGACCGAAGTGCCGTTGGGCGAGGCGGCCGAGGGTTACGAACTCGACATTCTGAACGGGGCGGTGGTCGTGCGCACGGTTTCCGGCCTTGCCACGCCTGCCTTCACCTACACGACAGCGATGCAAACAGCCGACTTCGGCGCCCCCGTTTCCGGCCCCCTCGCGCTTCGCATCGCGCAAACCGGCGCGCTGGGCCGCGGCGCCATTCTCGACATCACCCTTTGATCCGGAGGCCCCATGGCCGACACCCCGAACATCCGCCTCACCTTCCTCGAGGCGAACCAGGCGCAGAAGCACATCACCGTCAACGAGGCCTTCCGCGCCCTCGATGCTCTTGTGCAGCCCGCCGTGGAAAGCACCGGCCTCAACACCCCGCCCGGATCGCCGGTCGATGGCGCCCGCTATGTCGTAGGCGCCGCACCTACCGGCGCTTGGGCAGGCCAAGCCTTTGCGATCGCCGCCTGGCAGGATGGGGCCTGGGCCTTTTATCCGCCCGCGGAAGGCTGGTCTGTTTGGGATCGCGCGACCGATGCCGCCCTGACGTTTCTTGGCGGCGCCTGGGTGCGGCAGGCCGCGCTGCCCTTCCCCGACAACCTGTTTCGCCTGGCCGACGATGCCGATCCGACCAAGCTCGCAGCCTTCGATCTCTCGGGCCTATCGGCAGGCACAACCCGCACGTTCACCTTGCCGAACCTGTCGGCCACGCTGGCCCATCTTGGCAACGCCGCCCAGACATTCTCGGGGGCCACGACGTTTTCGAACGCGACGGTGACGATCGGCACGGCGACGACCACCGCCACCTATGGCATCGGCACCGGCGGCACGACCACGGGTGTCACCAAGACCGTGAACCTCGGCACCGGCGGCGCAGCCGGATCGACGACGGTGATCAACCTCGGCTCGACCACCGCCGGGGCGCTGGGTAGCACCATTATCAACACGCCCACCGTCACCTTTGCGGCCAGCGTCACCGCGATCGGCGCGGCGGCGGCGAACATCACTGCGCTGGGCCTTGGGCTTGGTGGCGCCTCGCCCGATGCTGCGAACCGGTTGAGCGTCAATGCCGCCGCCACGCTTCTGAACAATGCGGGCGGGTCGCATGAAGCCACGATCAACAAGGCCGCCGCCGGGAATGACGCCAGCCTTGCCCTGAAGACCGGCTTCTCGGCACGGGCGCTGTTCGGGCTCCTCGGCTCCGACGATGTGACGCTGAAGGTTTCGCCCGACGGCTCGGCCTTCTTCGACGCCTTCGTGATCGATCGCGCCACTGGGCGGGCCGAGTTCCCCGAGCCTCTGATCCTGCCGGGCCACTCGGCGGTGCCTGCCGTGCCCCCTGCCGGGAAGCTGGCCCTCTACGGGCGCCAGCGGGCAGGCGCTCCCTGGCTGGAGGTGGTGCGGCCGACGGGGCGGGATTTTCCGCTGCAACCCCACACCGGGCTGAACCGCATCGGCACATGGGCGCCGTCAACCAGCACCACGATCGTTGCGCAGGGCATCCCTCTGACCAGTGTCGGCACCATCAGCCACCCCTCCCTGTCTGCGGCCTCCCTTCTGACCAGTTCGCGGCGGTGGCGCGCGACGTCCGCGGCAACGGCGAATTCCGTGGCTGACCAGCGCTCGGCCCTAACCGGCTGCTGGCGCGGCAACGCGGCCGGGCTTGGCGGCTTCACGCTGATCACGCGGATCAGCCTGACCACCTTGCAGCCGACGGGGATCGGGTTCTTCGGCCTTTTGGCTTCGGTCGCGGCGCTGGCCACGACGACGGTCCTTTCCGCGCTGGTGGAAGCGATCGGGTTCGGCTTCGAACGCGGTACGCATACGAATTGGCAACTGGTCCGCAATGACGCCACGGGGGCGCCGACCCTCGTGGATCTCGGCGCCGGGTTCCCGGTCGTGACGGCCGGGCTTTTGACCCTCACCATCTGGTGCCCGGCCGCGGGCAGTTCGATCTGGCTGCGCGCAGTCAACGAGCTGACCGGCGCTGTCTTCGAACAGGAGGTGACGGCCGACCTGCCTCAAGCAACGACCTTCCTCGCCCCGCGCCTCTTCCTGAACAACGGCGCCACCGCCGCGGCGGTCGCGTTCGAATGCACCGGCCTCTACCTCGAAACCGACTTCTGACCCTGAAAGGAGCCCTCATGTCCCCTGCCGCTTTCAACGCCTATGTCGCCGAACTGCGCCAGCAGATCGCGATGCTCTCCGAACGCTGCGCGCTTCTCGCAGCCGAACTGGCCGCAGCCAGGGAGGCGCAATCACCGCCGCCGGACCCGCCCGCCGCCAGTTGAAGCCCACCGGAACCGCCCCGCGCCCCGCCCTCCGGCGGGGTTTTTCTTTGCCCGAAAGGAACACACCCATGAACGACCAGATCGACGCGCTGAAGGCGCTGCAAATGGCGCTGGCACGCCTTGGCTACTACACTGGCGCGATCGACGGCCTCTTCGGCCCCCGCACCGATGCCGCCCTGAAGGCCATTGCAGCCGAAGGCGGCGCAATCCGCAACCTGAAGCCTGCGGTGCCGGTGCCAGCCGGGCCCATGATCTTCCAGGGCAGCGCCCGCTATCCCGTGGACGAAATCGTCATCCACTGCGCTGCCACCCACCCAGACTGGATGCGTGGCCAGCCTCTCACCGCCAAGCGCAAGGAGATCGACCGCTGGCACCGCGAAGAGCGCGGCTGGCGCAAGATCGGCTACCACCACCTGATCGATCGCGACGGCGCGATCCTGCCTGGCCGCGCAGAAACCGAGATCGGCGCCGGGGTCGAAGGCCACAATCGCGGCGTGATCCATATCTGCCTGATCGGCGGCGCGGGTTCGGCCGCCACCGATCCCTTCGAGCGGAACTTCACCGCCGCCCAGGATCGGGCCCTGCGCGGCCTGATCGACGCCATCCGCGCCGAGACCGCCATCACCCGCATCACCGGTCACAACGACCACGCCGCCAAGGCCTGCCCGGGCTTCGTCGTGCGCAGCTGGATCAACCGGGCCTGAAATCCACCAAAGGAGAAGACATCATGAACTTGACCAATCAGCCCAGCCTTCGTCCGACCCGGAAAATGGCCGCCGTCGGCTGGACGAGCCTTCTTGGCCCGATTGTGGCCGCGATCATCGCGCCGTGGCTGCCGGGGTTGTCCGAGGCCTGCGGCGGAGAAGTGGGGGCGTCCCTTGTGGCCGGTGGCCTCGCGCTGGCGCAGGGGGCGGTGAACTTCATTGCAGGGTATGTGGTGAAGGAGAGGAACTGATGAATTGACGACCACCACCGCCAACTAGGAAGCACGTACATTCGAGAGATTTTGCTGGTCGCGATCACGCCTTAGAGCAGCGGTTAGGTACTTAACAAAGAACTCGAATGCTGCATCCTGCAACCGTTGCGATACAACATGATCTGCGATAGGGTCCAGAAACGCCTAGATATAGGCGTCCTTGCAAATTCGTGATCTCGAAAAAGAAAACCCCGGCCGGAGCCGGGGCGGGCTAGCGGCGCACCGCGTAGCGTTGATGAGGCAGAGGTAGCAGCTTGACAGACGGAAATCAAGCCCCTGAACCAAAGGTGAGGGCGGCATTTTACATAGATGGTTTCAACTTCTACCATGCACTCGACGCGCTTGGGCAGCCTCACCTCAAGTGGCTAAGCTACTGGAAATTGTGCAAAAATGTGTTGCCGCAGCGCACGCAGGAACTCGTCGGCGTCACTTGGTGCACTGCTCGACACCCATCAGACAACAGCAAAGCCATCCGACATGATGCTCTCGTGTTAGCTCAGAAGTGCGAAGGGGTCCTCGTGCGTACCGGTCACTTCGTAAACGAGGACAGGGACTGTCGCGGATGCGGAAATGCCTGGAAACATCCCTCCGAGAAGGAGGGCGACATTAACGTTGCAATCAACCTTTTGCGTGATGCGTTCCACAACGTTTATGACCATGCCTATTTGCTCACAGCGGATAGCGACCAGGTGGCAACCATCCGGATGTTCAAATCAGAGTTTCCGCACAAGAATCTGACCGTGGTGGTGCCACCCGGTCGCGAACGGTCAAAGCACCTCCATGCTGCATCCCCAAATGGCTCCATTCAACTGAATGAAAACCATATCGATCGTGCAGTTATGCGCCAGATCGTAATGAAGGCCGGTGTAGGCAGCGTAAGACGCCCCTTCGAATATGATCCACCGGCTGGATGGGTTCATCCAGAAGATCGGCCCAAATAGCCTCACGAAGAAAGCCAGCGATTGATCTAGCAAGCAGGCAATCAGCGTCACGCAAATGGGGGAAGCATCGTGGAGCCGAACACCGGTCAGAGGCGCAAAGCCTACGCATTCCTCTTTGACGGCACGGCGGAAGGGCTTCCTGATCCTGCGCTTAGCTATTTTACAAAAGAGGTCCTACAAGCTTTGGGCAATGCTGACCCGGCAGGCCGCACTCGCACACAAGTCCGTCTTGGCATTCCGAGTCTATTGGATTTTGCGGAACGCACAACGGGTGTTCAGGGATCTGAAAAGAGTACGGGCCGCACAGTCTCCCATGACAAAGATGTCTACAAGTATGTCATTTGGGAGTGGCTAGATTCTTTGGGACAAGGTTGGTCCAGCGTGGATCGGGATGCTGGCCTTGATATCTTTCGCCTTCATTCTTCTGAATGCATCACTTTATCCTCTCTCGACGATGACGTCCGAGATGCTATCGATCGGCACTTGCGATCGATAGCCGGGTACGTCGGAGCGTTTGAGATTGACCCCGGAAATCCGGTTCACCGCCGTGGCTTCTTCGAGTTGCTGATCTATGCGGCCGCTGTCGAAGACGGTACGATCACTCAAGAGCTTAGCTTTGAAGGCGATCAGGACTGGGCACTTTCCGGATCAGAAAACTTTAAACCCAATGGGATGACTTGGAAGCCTTATGGATGGTTGGCTCAACACGGACCTCCTGGGCTTGTGGCGGCAACATCTCCGAGGGGCCAGCAGGCTGCGGCTGCTGTTGCACGTAAGCAGACACTCAGTGTCGAACATCGAGTTCTGGAAGGGATCAGCAATGCCTTGTTCGGGAAGCAGATTGGCAAGACCTTTGAGTTTAAGGCGGTCGGCCAATCTACCGACATTCTGCAGGCGCTTCTGCCAGAAGGAAAATTCACCAAGTACTTGATGGATCGAACACACCCAAAGGGCGGTTCGAAGGCCGCCTTCTTGATTGACGTGTTAGGAATCGACCCTGAGGACTGGCGCTACCTCGCTGGTCAATTCTACTTTGGTCTGTTGATCGCTCGGCCAGAGGAGGTGAAGATCATCCAGTGGGAAACCGGCGTCGCAGCACGCTTCAATGTTTTGATGCGGGTCCGCAACAGAGCGGGTACGACTGTGGCAATCGAAACTGGATGGAACATGGTCCCGGGTGCGATCCCTTCACTCTCAACCGCATTTCCAGGGCAGGATGGCGTTGACGCAGTTGAGCCGGGCGATCCACCAATCTTGCCACCAGGGCCCCGAACGCACGAGGAGTGGTCAAAACTTTGGGGCCGCGCGAATGTTGCCGCAATCGATGCTGCGAATGCTCACGTTCCCACTCCTATGTTCTTGACCGGGGTCGGAGCAATTCCTGAGGGAGAGTGCGGAACGGCGCTGGTAAGGGTTTTTGATGCCCGGCGGGGCTTCGCGCGATGGCTAAGGCACGCAGGTATTGGCGACACAGACGGATACGGTGGTGTAGTTGCCGTAAGCCCAATTCAAAGCCAGTCGCTCGAGCGAGCAAGCACTTGGGCAAAAACCGTAGCAGCGATTCTGCAACTCAATGGCGTCGAAGCGGACGTACAGCTGTTCGCGACTTAAGGAAGGCGCAAGGCACATCTAACGCAGAACTGGGGGAGCGTCGCTCCCAAACCTGTCGAACGCGTTCTTCTGCGGTTTTCGCGCGTTCCCGATCCTGTGGGGCTACTATCCCACTGTTTTCGCACGTAGTTTTGGCCCGTTTGTTGACCTATTGTTGACCCGTGGTTGGGAACGCAAAAAGCCGCCCGGAGGGGCGGCTCTTAAGCTGTTGATATCGTTGTGTAAAACTGGTTGCGGGAGCAGGATTTGAACCTGCGACCTTCAGGTTATGAGCCTGACGAGCTACCGGGCTGCTCCATCCCGCGCCGGTGACGCGCTTTTGCGTCGGGTTTTTTCACCCCAGAACGATGA